>NZ_JBVIAH010000005.1:415705-490691 GCF_055574035.1 Streptomyces sp. NPDC030021 | reverse complement strand
GACGCCTTCAAGCAGGGCTCCATCGACGGCGCCTGGGTACCCGAGCCCACCGCCTCCAAGCTCGTCTCCGACGGCGGCTCCGTCCTCCTCGACGAGACCGCCCTGTGGCCCGACAAGAAGTTCGTGATCACGAACATCATCGTGTCCCAGAAGTTCCTCAAGGAACACCCGGACGTGGTCGAGGCCGTACTGCGCGGCACCGTGAAGACCAACGAGTGGATCCACGCCAACCAGGACAAGGCCAAGGCCTCCGCCAACGCCCGCCTCGAAGCCGAAGGCGGCAAGCCGCTCGACGCGAAGGTCATCGACCCCGCATGGCCCAGCATCGCCATCACCGACGACCCGCTGGCCGCCACCCTGAAGACCCAGTCGGAATGGGCCGTCAAGGCCAAGCTCATCGAGGAACCCGACCTCGCCGGCATCTACGACCTCACGCTCCTGAACAAGGTCCTCAAGGCCGCCGGCAAGCCCGAGGTCTCCGACGCCGGCCTCGGCGCCAAGTAACCCCGCAATCCAGCAATCCCAGGAGGTGACGACCATGGCCACCACGCTTGCCAAGGCTGCCGAGGGCTCCGTCGCGGAGCGCACGCACGCCGCCCGCATCGAGCACGTCTCGAAGTCCTTCTCCGGCCCGGCCGGATCGCAGCTCGTCCTGGACGACATCAGCCTCGATGTCGCTCCCGGCGAGTTCGTCACCATCCTGGGCGCTTCGGGGTGTGGAAAGTCCACCCTGCTGAACCTGGTCGCGGGTCTGGACAAGCCGTCCGCGGGGTCCATCGAGACCCCCGGCGGCCGCCCGGCGCTGATGTTCCAGGAGCACGCCCTCTTCCCGTGGCTGACCGCGGGCAAGAACATCGAACTCGCCCTGCGCCTGCGCGGGGTGGCCAAGGCCGAGCGCCGCCCGGAGGCCGAGCGGCTGCTGGAGCTGGTCCGCCTCGGCGGCTCGTACGGCAAGCGCGTGCACGAGCTGTCCGGCGGTATGCGCCAGCGCGTGGCCCTGGCCCGGGCGCTCGCCCAGGACAGCCGGCTGCTGCTGATGGACGAGCCGTTCGCCGCGCTCGACGCCATCACCCGGGACGTGCTGCACGGCGAACTCACCCGCATCTGGGCCGAGACCGGGCTGTCCGTCCTCTTCGTCACCCACAACGTGCGCGAGGCCGTCCGCCTCGCCCAGCGCGTGGTCCTGCTCTCCTCCCGGCCCGGCCGGGTCGCGAAGGAATGGACCGTGGACATCCCGCAGCCGCGCCGCATCGAGGACGCGGACGTCGCGGAACTGTCCCTGGAGATCACTGAACACCTGCGTGGGGAGATCCGCCGCCATGGCCAGCACTGACATCACTTCGAAGGCCACGGGCAAGACCGACGACCTGGCCGGCCTGGAGGCGGGCCTCGACGCCCTCGACGCGGTCCAGACCCACCGCACCCCGGTCCGCGAGATCCTCGTCAAGAAGGTCTTCCCGCCGGTCCTGGCCGTGAGCCTGGTGCTCCTGGTCTGGCAGGTCCTCGTCGCGACGCACGTGGCCGAGGAGACCAAGCTGCCCCCGCTGTCCGCGGTGTGGGACAGCCTGTCCGACATGTGGGTCAAGGGGACGCTGCTGGAGGTCATCTGGACCAGCGTCTCCCGCGGTCTGCTCGGCTTCCTGCTGGCCCTGGCCATCGGTACGCCGCTCGGACTGCTCGTCGCCCGGGTGAAGTTCGTCCGCGCCGCGATCGGCCCGATCCTGCAGGGCCTGCAGTCGCTGCCGTCGGTGGCCTGGGTGCCGCCGGCCGTCCTGTGGTTCGGCCTGAACGACGCGATGATGTACACGGTGATCCTGCTGGGCGCCGTCCCGTCCATCGCCAACGGCCTCGTCTCCGGCATCGACCAGATCCCGCCGCTGTACCTGCGAGCCGGCCGCACCCTGGGTGCCACCGGTCTGCGCGGGGCCCGGCACATCGTCATGCCGGCCGCGCTGCCCGGCTACCTGGCCGGTCTGAAGCAGGGCTGGGCCTTCTCCTGGCGCTCGCTGATGGCCGCCGAGATCATCGCCTCCTCGCCGGACCTGGGCCTGGGCCTGGGCCAGTTGCTGGAGAACGGCCGCAACAACATCGACCTGCCCGGCGTGTTCCTCGCGATCATCCTGATCCTGGTGGTCGGCATCGCCATCGACCTGCTGATCTTCAGCCCGGTCGAGCGGTGGGTGCTGCGCAGCCGCGGCCTGCTGGCGAAGAGCTGATCACCGTGTCCCCCGCACTCCTGGTCATCGCCCACGGCAGCCGCGATCCGCGGCACGCGGCGACCGTGCACGCCCTCGCGGGGCGGGTGCGGGCGCTGCGGCCGGGGCTGCGCGTGGAGACGGCCTTCCTGGACTTCAACACCCCGTCGGTGGGGCAGGCCCTGTCCTCGCTCTACCTGTCCGGCGTACGGGAGGTCGTGGCGCTCCCGCTGCTGCTGACCCGCGCCTTCCACGCGAAGTCCGACATCCCGGCGGCGCTCGCCGAGTCGACCTCGCGCCTGCCGGGGCTGTCGGTGCGGGTGGCGGACGTCCTCGGACCGTCCCCGCTCCTGCTGACCGCCCTGGAACGCCGGCTCGCCGAGGCCGGCCTCACCCCGGCGGACCGCGCCACCACCGCCGTGGTGCTCGCGTCCGCCGGCTCCACGGACCCGGAGGCGATCGCAGTGATCGCTGAAACCGCGCGGGAGTGGCGGCGCACCGGTTGGTGTGCCGTGCGGCCTGCGTTCGCCTCCGCTGCTCTGCCCCGTACGGAGGACGCCGTACGGGCCCTGCGCGCCGAGGGCTTCGCGCGGGTGGCGGTGGCCCCGTACGTCATCGCCCCCGGCCGCCTCCCGGACCGCATCGCGGCCGGCGCCGGCGCCGCGGGCGCCGACGTCGTCGCGGACGTCCTGGGCGCCGCCCCGGAACTGGCCCGGCTGCTGCTGCGCCGCTTCGACGCGGCCACGACGGCGTCGGCCCGGCTGCCCGCGCTGACCGCGTAGGCAGGCTCAGGCCGCGGCCGCCCTGCGGCGGCGGGCCGACGGCGCGCGGGCGTACAGCAGGCGGACGATCGCCTCGGCGGTGAGCAGCAGGACCACCGGCCAGGGCGCCGGCGCGTCCGAGACCACGGCGACCAGGACCGGTACGGCGATGCCCGGCACGGCCCACACCGCCACGCCCGCGAGGCTGCGGCCGAAGCGCAGGGCGCTGACGGCGTGGGCCGCGCGGTAGAGGGCCAGGCCTCCGGCCAGCGCCCGGACCGGGCCCTGGGCGAGGTGCGCGTGGCCCGACTCCTCGACCGCGGTGGCCAGTCCGGCGGCCATGCGGAGGATCCCGGCGGTCACGAAGTAGTGGAGGAACCCGCCGGGGGTTCGCGTACGAGCCCCGAGCCTGCCCCCCCCCGGCCGCCTCCCGGCACCGGCGTACCGCCGGGTCATCCGGATCGGCGCGGACCGCGGCCCGGAACACGAGGACCTCGGACGCGGGCCTCAGGCGCGGGCCTCGGACGCGGGCCTCAGGCGCGGGCCGCCGCCTCGTCCGCGAGGGCCGTCAGGTCCACGGCGGACATCGCGCCGGGCGGCAGGCCCTCCCGGGCGAAGATGTTCGCCGCGTGCCGCAGGACGTCGTTGACCGGGGTCGGCACCCCGTGCAGCCGGCCCAGCAGGGAGATCTCCCCGTTGAGGTAGTCCGCCTCCACCGAGCCCGTGCCCCGCGCCAGGCTCTGCCAGGACGAGCCGCCCCGCACCCCTGCCGGCTGGTTCACCTTGCCCTCGCGCGCCGACGCCTGCTCGGCGTCCGAGGCGTAGGCGATGCCCGCCGCGAGGAAGACGGCCTTGCCTTCGCGGACGGCCCGCAGGAGCAGCGCGGCCTTCACCGGGTCCGGCTCCGGTCCGGTCGTCGCCTGGATCGCGTTGCCCAGGTTCCCGAGCAGCTTCGCGTACTTCCACCGCATCACGTCCTCGGCCGGCGGCGCCCCGAAGCCGGCCTTGCCGAGGTCCGCCGCGACGGCCAGGGACACGGCGTCCGTGCCGCCCGCCGCCCGGCCCACGTGCAGGACCCCGGTCAGCGGCGCGCACAGCGCCGAGACCACGCCCGGCTCCAGGAAGGTGGCGGGCAGCCATACGCACACCCCGTACACGCGCGCGAAGCGCCGTAGCGCCAGCCGCTCGCTCTCCACGCCGTTCTGCGCGCACAGCACCGGCAGCCGCTGCGCGGCCGTACCGCCGCCCGCGACCTCCGCGTCGCCCCACGCGTCGAGCGCGGCGATGGCGTCCTGGGTCTTCACGGACAGCAACAGGACGTCGTCCGGGCGCAGTTCACCCAGTTCGTCCGGTCCGGTGACGACGGGCAGCCGGTGCACCCGGGTCCCGTCGGCCGTCGTGAGCCGCAGCCCCTCGGTCCGCAGGGCCTGCGCGTGCGCGCCGCGGGTGACGAGGACGACCTCGCCGCCCGCCTCCGCGAGCCGTCCGCCGATGGTGGCGCCGACCGCGCCCGCGCCGATGATGATGTAACGCATGCCACGAGCCTGGCACATCCGGCCCGCCGGGTCGCCGTCGGGGCACGGCGAGCTTCCGTGCCGCCGCGGGACGCGCCTTACGCGTGGTAGTTCTGCCAGCCGGCGGGATCCATCCGGACGATGTTCAGCAGATCCCCGGCGAGTTGCTCCTCGAAGAGGAATCCCCGGAATGCCTCGGGGACCATCTTGGAGTTGATCACGACGGCGGGGGTGCCCGGTCCGACCGGGTCGTCCCCCGTCTGCCGGTACGCCGACTGCGAGGCGGTGACGAAGTCCTGGTACTTCATGGTGGACACCGCGGTGTCGAAGGCCTCGCCGCGCAGACCGGGCACCTGTTCGGCGAGCGCGAGCAGGCGCTCCGTGGTGAAGCCGCCCGACTCCTCGACCGCCGTCTGGTTCCCGATCAGCACGGCGTGGTACTCGGCGAACTTCTGACCGTCCAGCGCGGCGCGAAGGGCGTTGACGGCGCGCTTGGAGCCGTCGCCGCCCAGCCTGTCGTCCTTGAAGGAGGCGAAGGTGTACTCCGTCCTCACCTGGCGCCTGAAGGTCTGCGTGCGGATCGCCTTGGCGCCGGTCGACTCGAAGTCCAGCACGACCGGGCACCGCGGGTCCTCGTAGAGCCGGACGACCGTCTTCGCGAGGGGGTCCCCCACCGTGATCGTCGTGCCGTCCGCCGCCAGGGCCTCGGGCAGGTCCGTGATCCCCGCGTACGAAGCCGGCGGCGCGGCCCCGGTCGACGACGTGGCGGACGCCCCCTGCCCACAGCCGGCCGTGGCCACCGCGAGCGCACCCCACGCAACCGCGGCGGCCAGCCGTCTGACCCTTCTGATCTGCATCTTTTCCCCTCCCGATGAACGCCCGAACTCTAGACGTCCACCGGCCCGGGGCGCACTCCTGTTTGTACGGCTCCGGCGCGGGGCCTCGGGCCCGGGGTCAGAGCGCGGTCAGCTCCACGAGCTTGGCGACGGTGTTCCAGTTGCGGGTGGTCACGTCGATGCCCTTGACGACGGCGGGCTTGGCGAGGGCCTCGGCAAGCTTGGATCGGCCCAGGCCGTCGGGGACGTAGAGGTAGAGGACGCGCTCGCCGATCCGGTACTCCTCGGGAAGGTACGCCGCCCCGTCGAGCGCGGCGAACCGCTCCGGGCCGGGCTGTTCGGAGCAGAACGTGACGTGCAACTGCCTGCCCTCCAGCTCCGCGGCCGGGAACGGACAGGCCTCGGCGATGGCACGCAGGTACGCGCCGTCCAGCACCAGGCAGGCCACGCGGAAGCCGAAGTGGGCCTCGATGGCCGCCTCCAGCTCCCGGGCGACGGCCGTCAGGTCCTGCCGCGTGCTGCTGAAGACGGCGTTGCCGCTCTGCAGGTACGTCGCCACGTCGCCGTGGCCGAGCCCCTCCAGCAGCGCACGCAGCTCCGCCATCGGGACCTTCTTGTTCCCGCCGACATTGATCCCGCGCAGCAGGGCCGCGTACTTCTTCTTCGTCGCCTTCTCGGCCATCGCCTTCTTCGTCATGGGCGCACCCTAGAACCCGCCTACGACAATTCGGCCTCGATGAGGTCGGCCGCCTCTCGTGTGCCGCCCTCGGTCGCCATCTGCGCGCGGACGGCCTCCGCGCGGGCGGCGACCTCGGGGTCGGTGACGAGTTGGAGGACCGCCTCGCGCAGGGTCGCCGCGTCGGCGTCCGCCATCGGGACGTGCCGGGCCACGCCGAGGGAGACGAGCATGTCGGCGTTGCCGAACTGGTCGACGGCCTGCGGGACGGCGACCATCGGGGTGGCGGTGGCGAGGCCCTCCTGGCTGCCGCCGGCGCCCGCGTGGGTGATGAAGGCGTCGGCCCGGCGCAGGATGTCCAGCTGGGGAACCCAGCGGTGCACCTCGACACCGGCCGGGACCGGGCCCAGGTCCGCCTCGTCGGTGAACTTGCCGATCTGGAGGACGAGATACCAGTCGGGCAGGTCCGCGAAGGCCTCGATGCAGGCGCGGTAGAAGGCCGGCTGCCTCGTGAAGGCGGAGCCGAGCGAGACGAGCACGATCTTCTTGCCCTCGGCGGCCGGGGGCCTGTGCCAGGTGCCCTGGGTGGCGCTGCGGTCGCCCTGGCAGGCACCGACGAAGGTGTACACGGACCTGTCGACCCGGTCGGCGTGCGGCTGGAGCGCCTGCGGGATGAGGACGATGCTGCGCCGCGGGCGGCCCTGGAAGCGGTCGACGTCGTCGCCGAGGCCGTTCCCGGTGAGCCAGGCCGCGAAGGCCGCGTAGTACGCCCGGCCGCGCTCGGAGGCCTTCAGCCCGGCGAACATCGGCTCGGCCACCTCCTGCTCGTATCCGTCCCAGGCGACCAGGTTCGGGGAGAGGGAGACGGCGGGGACGCCCCAGCGATGGGCGAGCACGGGCGCCGGGTAGGAGGTGATGTCGTGGAGCACGAGGTCCGGCTCGTCGCCCTCGAAGGCGGCGGCGAGCTGCGGGAGCGCCTGGACGGCGTCCTTCAGGAACGGCTCCAGGTTGTCGATGAGCTCGGTGCCCCAGGCCTCCGGCTCGTCGTCGGTCGGGAGGGTGGAGGTGTAGATCACGGGCGTGGCGCCGGTCTCCGCGACCTTCTCGGCGAAGGAGGCGGGGATGGCGTAGCTGACGCGGTGGCCCCGGGCCACGAGTTCACGGATCACCTCGATGCTCGGGTTCACGTGCCCGTGGGCGGCGATGGAGAACATGGCGATGTGGGCGGGCTTGGCTGCGGTCATGATCGAACGATAAGCGAGACGATACGTCTCGTGCAATTTCTTTCCGGCCGATCACGCCGGACCGGCCGGGCGGGACGAATCGGAAGAGCCGGAGGAGCCGGAGGAGCCGGAGGAGCCGGAGGAGCCCGACGGACCCGATGAGCCGGACGGGCCGGACGGGTGGTCCGACGCCGTGATGCGCGCGACGTCGACGATGAGCGAGTCGAGCCAGGCCAGCGCGGCGAAGAACCGCGGCGAGGAGGCACCCGGCGGGTCATCCAGCGCGGGCCCGCCGGGCGGCGGCGCGCCCTGCGGATCCGGGAGATCCGGGGCATCCGGAGCCGCCCCCGCCCGCTCGGCCGCCTCCCGCATCCGGGTGGCCACCCCCGCCGCCCGGCCGTCCAGCCGGGCGCCGTTGTCCGGGCCCACGGCCGGGCCGCCGCGTACGATGAGCCGCCGCGAACCCCACAGCACGTGGTGGCCCGTGATCATGGCCGCCTGCCAGTCCGTCGTGGGGTCCTCGGTGTTCCGGGGCTCGCTCTGGTGCTGCGCGAAGGCGGACTCCGCCATGATCAGCGCGTGCTGGAGCGACTGGTCGTCGGGAGTCTGCCCCGGCCCGCCCTCCACCACGGCGGCCGTGGTCCGCTCGACGTTCTCGGCCTCCCTCGTCAGCAGCAGGGCGACCGCCCGGTGCAGCTCCCGCTGCGCCCCGCGCGGCCAGGCGAGCACCCCGAACACGACGCCGATCAGGCTGCCGATGACCACGTTCAGGATCCTGACCTCGGCCAGCTGCCACGTCACGGGGGCCAGCTGCGCGAAGACGAAGGCCACCACGAGGGTGAACATGCCCTGCGCCCAGCCCACGCCCCGCACCGGCCCCACCCGGAACGCCGTGAGCATCACGAACGGCAGGGCGATGGCGTAGATGGTGGTGTGGCCACCGATCAGGGCCAGCAGGAGCCCCGTGACCAGGGCTCCGAGCATGGTGCCGGTGATCGCCACGCGGACGGTCGCCCGGGTCTGGGCGGCGGTGGTCCGGGTCAGGCTGAGGACGGCCAGCATCGCCCAGAAGCCGTGGGGCAGCGAGTCCACGCCCGCGACCGTACGGGCTGCGGCGAGCGCGAGCGCGATCCGTACGGCGTTCTGGAAGTACACCGACCGGGGCCCCGCGTGTCCCGCCATCCGGTGCCACCACAGGCGCGGCGCGAGCTGACCCGCGTACCAGAAGCGCCCGGCGTCGACATCGGCGGGCTTCCGCGCGTGCCGGCCCCGTACCGCCAGCGCAGCAGCCGTCGTCAGGGCCACGGCGGCGTCGGACACCTCCAGCACGGCCGCCCGGCGGCGGCCCCGCGCGACGGTCGTCGGCGGCTCCCGCGCGGCCGCCGACGCCGCCTCCTCCCGTACGCGCCGCAGGGCGTCGGCCGCTTCGGTCGTGTCGGCCGTGCCGTCCAGCAGGGCCGCGGTCTCGGTGACGGCCCGGGCGACCGCGGCCAGCACCTCGGCCTCCGGCACCTTGGGCGGCCGGTCCGGCGGCGGCGGCTCGGGGGGCGCCGGGGGCAGGTTCACCATGCGGCTCAGGAGCGTACGGGTGGCCAGGCCCACATGGGCGAGGGCGCGGTCGTGCAGCCCCGGCCCGGCGGGCCGGTCCGCCTCGTCGATCCGGAACGGCCGCAGCGACTCCCCGGCCGCCCGGGCCGTCTCCGCCGAGACGGCGGACAGCGTGTACGGGGCACGGCCCAGCTCGGCGGCGCAGCGGGCGGCGGTGCTGGCCGCCCCGGCGGCCAGCCGCCGGTAGGTGGGCCCGGGTTCCTCGGGCAGGAGGAAGACCTCGGCGAGGACCAGCAGCACCAGGCCGAAGGTCGCCCCCACGAGCCGTTCGACGAGGGTGTCCGGTGCGTAGGGCGGGAAGCACGGCAGGATGTAGAGCAGCTGCAGTCCCGGGGCCGCGCCCGCCGCGCGGGGCCCGGCCGCCGCCACGAAGGCCAGGGCGAAGCCGATGAGGAGCATGCCGACCACGGCGCTCCAGGTCCGGATCGCCAGGTAGGTGCCGATCGTCAGCAGCACCCAGGCCACGGGCGTCGCCTTGACCATGACGGCCGCCCGCTGGCGTCCGGTGCCGGGGATGTGGGAGAGGGCCGCCATCGACACCGCGGCGAACAGGGCGTAGGTCGCCGCCACCGGCCGGTCCAGCGCGTACAGGCACACGAAGAACGAGACGCACGCGGCGAGGGTGGTGCGCAGGGCGCGCCGCGTCACGACCGAGGGACCCCGGTCGGCGCGTCCGTCACGTTCGGCGCACATGACTCCAGGATCGGGCCACCTGCCGGAAGCCACCACATACTGGCGGACGGCAGCGGATCCACGGCAGGATCCGGAAGAGACGGCCCAGGGGCGAGAGCGGCGGTATGGACGAGGCACGGGCGAGGAACGTACTGGCGGCAGCGGGCCTGACCGGGGGCGCGCCCGGGGCGGCGGTCCTCCTCGCGCTGGGCGAGAACGCGGTCTTCGCCGTCGGCGACGTGGTGGTGAAGGTGGGCCGGGAGGCGGCGCTGCTGGAGCGGGCCGAGCGGGAACTCGCGGTGGCCGGCTGGTTCGCCGCGTCCGGGATCCCTGCGGTCCGCGCGGCCGAGCCGAAGCCGCGGCTGGTGGACGGGCACCCGCTGACCCTGTGGCACCGGCTCCCGGACGCGGTGCGGCCGGCGGGGCCCGGGGACCTGGCGGCGCTGCTGCGCCTCGTGCACGCCCTGCCCGAGCCGCCGTTCACCCTGCCCTCGCGGGACCTGCTGGACGGGGTCGAGCGCTGGCTGCGGCTGGCGGGGGACGCCGTCGACCCGGCCGACGCGGCCTATTTGCGGGCCCGCCGGGACGCGTACGCCGGTGAGCTGGCGGCCCTGACCCCGCGGCTGCCCCCGGGCCCGGTGCACGGCGACGCCCTGCCCCGCAACGTCCACGTGGGCCCCGACGGCCCGGCCCTGGTCGACCTGGAGACCGTGTCGGCCGATCTGCGCGAGCACGACCTGGTGGTGATGGCGCTCTCCCGCGACCGGTACGGCATGCCCGCCGAGGAGTACGAGGCGTTCGTGACGGCGTACGGGTGGGACGTCCGCGACTGGGAGGGCTGCGCGGTCCTGCGCGGCGCCCGGGAGACGGCCAGCTGCGCCTGGGTCGCTCAGCACGCCCCGGCCAACCCGAGGGCCCTGGCCGAATTCCGCCGCCGCGTGGCCTCCCTCAGGGAGGGCGACCGGGAAACGCAGTGGCACTCCTTCTAGGGCGGTCTTGCCGGTCAGGCCTGCCTGGGGTCTGCCGTCAAAGTGATCTCGGATTGTGGATCACGGCATGGTGACACGCCGCCGTGAACGGGGTCCTCCGGGACGCTTTGTGGGTCCGGCGCCGCTCAGTCAGACCGTTTTCCCCTGACCACCCGAGCCCGAGCCCGGGCCCGCGCCCGCGCCCACCAGCACCGGTTCCGCCGCCGCGGAGGCATGCGCCGGGGCGACGGCGACCGCCGCGACCGCCGCGACCGGCACCGACTGCTCCAGGGACTGCGGCGGCCAGCGGCGATTCACCGCCTTGGTCAGCTTGCGGCCCAGGTTCTGGAACGGCATCTCCACCAGCCGGTACACCACCCAGCAGACCACCAGCAGCACCGCGACGTACCCGGCCACCCACGACCACCGCTCGACGAACGGCATCGCGGCCAGCTTGTTGTAGTAGAGGTTGCTGTCCCAGCCGAGCCGCCACAGCAGGAACTTCTTCACCGGCCAGTGCAGCAGGTAGACCGAGAAGCTCACCGCGCCCAGCCAGGTCAGCACGCGCGGCAGCCGCCGGTTTCGCAGCAGGAAGAAGAGCCCGAACGACGCCCACGCCGCCAGGTAGGCGTTGGTCCACGCCGGCCAGGTGAAGGTCGCGGTCGCGCGCCCCATCGCGTCCCGGTTGTACATCCACCCCGCCATGGCGCCCGCCGCCACCACGAAACCGACGGACATCCAGGCCTCGATGCGCTCGATCTGCCCGTGCTGCGCCCGGTAGATCACCGTGCCCGCGAACATCGTCGCGAGGATGGTGAAGGTCTCGTACGCGGGCGTCCGGCCGTTGGTGAACACCAGCAGCATGCCCAACCCGCCCAGCAGCAGACCGCCGATCCGGGCCAGCGCCGCATTGCCGCTGATCATGCAGAGCACGCCCATGACCACGACGAGCACGGCGGCAGCCACGAGGTGGTTGAGCTCCGCAAGGGTGTGGGTCAGGCCGTTCGACGGGATCCAGACGCCCAGAATGAGCGCGGCCCCCGCCGCTGCGACCGCGATCGGCGTGGTACGCCGGTGCCAGGCGACCGTGAAGAGGCTGCTGACGAAGAAATAGAAGAGCATCTCGTACGTGAGTGTCCACGAGATGCCGAGCGCATTCACCACGCCCAGCATGTCCGACAGCATCAGGCCGTTACCTGCCAGCCAGAGCTTGTCGTGCCCGTAGCCGTCGAAGGTGAGGACCTGGTAGTCGTTCGGCAGGAGGAACTCGGCGAGGAGCATGGTCACGATCAGCGCCGGATAGATCCGGAAGATCCGGCCGATCCAGAACGCCCGGACGTCACCGCGGCGCTCCAGCGAAGCCGGGATGATGTATCCGCTGACGATGAAGAATGCGATGACTCCGTAGAAGCCGAGGTCGAAGCGGGCCGCGATGGTGCCGCCGTTGGGGATCAACCTCATGATCTCGAAGTGGTGGGCCGCCACGGCCAGCGCGGCGATCCCACGCAGCGCGTCCAGCCAGCCGAGCCGGCTTCCCGGCGCTGCGGCGCGTTCCCCTCGCCAGGCCCTCCATGCTCCCCGCCGAGCCGGCAATCCCTTGGTCATCATCCGCCGGAGACTAGCCCATGCGGAGTACCCAGCCGCCGCAGGGGTCCGCCAGCCGCGTCACCAACCTGTCCGGACAACACACCTGGTGCTGTGACCGGAAAGGTTTGCCGGGTCGCGGCGTCCGGTGCGGTGCATCGCAAGGCGGAGGCCGCGGGCCGTACTGGACGTACTTCCGTGGTCCGACAACGCGGCGAGGTGCCGTGCCGGGCGTCGCGACCCGGTGGACCTTTCCGGTCACAGCACTAGGCCGGGACCAGGCCCCGCAGCGGCCAGGCCTCGTCGATCACCGCGTCCGGGGTGCCCTGGCGGCGCAGGTACGACTGGAAGTCCCGGGCCCAGCGCGCGTGCCAGGTGCTCTGCCGCGCGTGCAGGTCGGCCGGGGTGAGCGCGGCCACCTCCGGATGCCGCTCGGCTATCGCCCGGGCCACCTGGACCGCGGCCAGTGCGTCCGCCCCGGCGTCGTGCGCGTCGTCGAGGGTGACCCCGTACACCCCGCAGACCGCCTCCAGGGTCCGCTTGCCCCGCCGGTAGCGGTCCACGGCCCGGTCGATGGTCAGCGGGTCCACCACCGGCCCGGTCTGTGCCCCGCCCAGCCGGTCGGCCAGCGAGGGCAGCCCGTGCCGGGCCAGCTCGGCCGTCAGCAGGGTCAGGTCGAAGGCCGCGTTGTACGCGACCACCACCGCGCCGGCGCGCCAGTGGCCGACCAGGGCCTCGGCGACCTCGTCCGCGACCTCCCGCACCGGGCGTCCCTCGGCGACCGCGCGCTCCGTGCTGATCCCGTGGATCGCCGAGGCTCCGTCAGGGATCGGTATCCCCGGGTCCGCGAGCCAGCCGCGCCGCTCGCGCACCGCTCCGGCCCGCACCTCGACCAGGGCCGCCGTCACGATCCGCGATTCCCCCGGCTCCGTGCCGGTCGTCTCCAGGTCGAATCCGATCAGCACACCGCCGTGCCAGTCCCCCATGCCGTGCCAGTCCTCCACCCCGTGCCCCTCCCCCGTACAACGCCTTCGGTCAACGGGTTTCAGCCTGCCACGGGGCACTGACAGCCAGGCCGCCGGGGCCGCCGGGGCGTGGATCAGATGCCCAGGCTCAGCCATCCCCGCCCCGCGTCGTACCGTTCCCGTGCCTGCTCCGGATCCGCGTACTTTCCCTCGGGCGATGCGCCAGCACCGTTCCCCGCCCCCTCGTGGGCCGTGCCGCGTAGGCCGTGCCGTGTAGGCCGTGCCGTGTAGGCCGTGCCCCGCGTCAGGACACCGGCCGGGAGTCCTCCCACATCGACTCGAACTCTTCCCGGTACGTCGTGAACAACCCGTGCTCCGCATCCTTCGGCACCCCGCGCCCACCGCCCCGCAGCACCAGGACGGGCGACTCCATGCCGCGCGCCCGCCGCAGGTAGGACTGGACCACCGCGATGCCCGAGGACTGCCCCTCCACCAGGTAGGCGGTGAACCGCGGGGTCTCGTCGAAGACGTGGATCTCGAAGCGGGAGGGGTCCCGCAGACCCGCCCGGACCCGGCGGACGTGCAGGATGTTCATCTCCACCGAGCGGCTCAGCTCGCCCTTGCGCAGCCCCAGCTCCCGCTCGCGCCGCTTCACGGCGCTGCTCGCCGGGTTCAGGAACAGCAGCCGCACCCGGCACCCGGCCTCCGTGAGCCGGACGAGTCTTCGGCCCGAGAAGTTCTGGACCAGCAGGTTGAGCCCTATGCCGATGGCGTCGAGCCGCCGCGCGCCCCCGAAGAGGTCCTCGGCCGGGAGCTGGCGCTGCAGCCGTACCCGGTCGGGGTGGACCGAGATGACGTCCGCGTACCGGTCGCCCACCAGGTCTTCGACGGCGTCGATCGGCAGCCGCTCCGCGGAGGGGCTGCCGGAGACCCCGCCCAGCACCTCCAGCAGGCGCGCCGAGGCCCGCTCCGCCTGCTCCAGCACGGGCCGGGACAGCGCCCGGTTGCGGGAGACGACGTTGCGGGTGACCTCCAGCTCGTCCAGGGCCAGCTCGATCTCGCGCCGGTCGTCGAAGTACGGCTCGAAGCACGGCCAGTGCTGGACCATCAGCTCGCGCAGCTGGGGCAGGGTCAGGAAGCTCAGCACGTTGTCGTCGGCGGAGTCGAGCAGGTAGCCCTTGCGCCTGCTGACCTCGCGCACGGCCACGGCCCGCTGCACCCATTCCTGCCCGGCGGGCCCGGCGGCCGCGACGACCCAGTCGTCCGTGCCGTGCACCGGTTCGTAGATCGGCCGGAGCACCGCCCCGACCACCGCGCGCAGCCGCTGTTCGATGAGATTCAGCCATATGTAGGCACGGCCGGCCCGCTGTGCCCGGGTCCGGACCTCGCTCCAGGCCTCCGTGCCCCAGTCCAGCTCCACGCCGGTCCCCGCGTTCCCGGCCGCCGCCGGTCCGCCCGCCAGGGAGACCGCCCCGGCCGGGATCCCCGCGGGTGTCCCGTCGGGGACACCCCCTGGGGCGTCCGCCGGGCCACCCTCGTGACTGCTGTCACCAGGGGGCAGCTCCAGACCTCCCGAGCTCACCCGTGCACCGCCTTCTGCGTCTGGACGCCCGTCTCCAGTGATCACGGAAGGGTACTCCGCGCGCACGGCCCGGTGCAGCCCGACGGCCCGTACAGGGGCTGTCCGTTGACCCATTATCCGATGCGCAGACAGTCCGCTGACCCGCATATCGGCTCTGCGGGTCACCCGGTAGGACCCCTCCCAAGTCCGCGCTTGCGGCCCCTCTTTCGGGGAAGATCTGGCAGGGACTTGGGTCCACGCCGGGTCAGCCGGGACAGCCGGAACATCTTCGGGCAACGAGGGAAGAGTCGTTATCTATGCAGGTCTGGCCGGGACAGGCGTATCCGCTGGGTGCCACGTACGACGGCGCCGGCACCAATTTCGCGGTCTACTCGGAGGCCGCCCGACGCATCGAGCTGTGTCTCCTGCACGACGACGGGTCGGAATCGGCCGTGGAGCTGCGCGAGACGGACGCCTTCGTCCGCCACGCGTACCTGCCCGGCGTCATGCCGGGCCAGCGCTACGGATTCCGTGTGCACGGCCCGTACGAGCCCGAGCGCGGCCGGCGCTGCAACGCGGCGAAGCTGCTGCTCGACCCGTACGCGCGGGCCATCAGCGGCCGGGTCAGCTGGAACGAGGCGGTGTACGGCTACCACTTCGGCCGGCCGGACTCGCGCAACGACCTGGACTCCGCCCCGCACACGATGAGCTCGGTGGTGGTGAACCCGTACTTCGACTGGGCCAACGACCGGCCGCCGCGCCACGAGTACCACCACACCGTGCTGTACGAGGCCCACGTCAAGGGTCTGACCATGCACCATCCGGACCTCCCCGAGGAGCTGCGCGGCACCTACGGGGCGCTGGCGCACCCGGCGGTCATCGGCCACCTCACCAAGCTCGGGGTGACGGCGCTGGAGCTGATGCCGGTCCACCAGTTCGTCAACGACCACCGGCTGGTCAACGACGGGCTGAGCAACTACTGGGGCTACAACACCATCGGTTTCTTCGCCCCGCACAACGGCTACGCCTCGGGCGACCGCGGCCAGCAGGTGCTGGAGTTCAAGTCGGCGGTCCGGGCCCTGCACGAGGCCGGCATCGAGGTGATCCTCGACGTGGTCTACAACCACACCGCCGAGGGGAACCACCTGGGCCCGACGCTGTCCTTCCGGGGGCTGGACAACGCCTCGTACTACCGGCTGGCGGACGATCCGCGCCACTACATGGACACCACCGGCACCGGGAACTCGCTGCTGATGCGCTCCCCGCACGTGCTCCAGCTGATCATGGACTCGCTGCGCTACTGGGTCACCGAGATGCACGTGGACGGCTTCCGCTTCGACCTGGCGGCGACGCTGGCCCGCCAGTTCCACGAGGTGGACCGGCTGTCCTCGTTCTTCGACCTGGTCCAGCAGGATCCGGTGGTCAGCCAGGTGAAGCTGATCGCGGAGCCCTGGGACCTGGGCGAGGGCGGCTACCAGGTGGGCAACTTCCCGCCGCTGTGGACCGAGTGGAACGGCAAGTACCGGGACACCGTGCGGGACCTGTGGCGCGGGCAGCCGCGCACGCTCGCGGAGTTCGCGGGGCGGCTGACGGGCTCCTCGGACCTCTACCAGGACGACGGGCGGCGCCCGCTGGCGTCGATCAACTTCACCACCTGCCACGACGGTTTCACCCTCAACGACCTGGTCTCGTACGACGAGAAGCACAACGAGGCCAACCGGGAGGGCAATCGGGACGGCGAGACCCACAACCGCTCCTGGAACTGCGGTGTGGAGGGGCCCACCGAGGACCCGGAGATCCTGGAGCTGCGCGAACGCCAGATGCGTAATTTCACCGCCACCCTGATGCTGTCGCAGGGGGTGCCGATGCTCAGCCACGGCGACGAGTTCGGCCGCACCCAGCAGGGGAACAACAACGCCTACTGCCAGGACAACGAGTTGAGCTGGGTCGGCTGGCCGGAGCCCGGCAAACCGGCGCCGTCCCTGCTGGAGTTCACCCGGCGGATGGTGTGGCTGCGCCGCGACCACCCGGTCTTCCGGCGGCGCCGGTTCTTCCACGGGCGGCCGGTGGAGGGTACGCACGACGAGCTGTCGGACATCGCCTGGTTCACCCCGCACGGGGAGGAGATGCGGGCGCGGGACTGGCAGGCGCAGCACGCGAAGGCGCTGACCGTCTTCCTCAACGGGGAGGCGATCTCCGAGCCGGGCACCCGCGGGGAGCGGATCACCGACGACTCGTTCCTGCTGATGTTCAACGCGGGCGCGGAGCCGCAGGACTTCACCGTTCCGGCGGGGCACGGCGCGCAGTGGCGGCTGGTGGTGGACACGGCGCGGGCGGACGTACTGCCACCCGGCACCGGGCCGCAGTATGCGGCCGGTGACCGGGTGGCGCTGACGGGGCGGTGCCTGGTGGTGCTTCAGCGCCCGGCGTAGGCGGCGCCGGTCCCGTCCGCCGCCGGGGAGGAGCCGGTCCGCGGGCCCGGGATGCTCACCTCGGCGGTGCGCGTCCGGGCGGCGGGCACCTTGGTGACGAGGGCGAGGAGCAGGCAGAGCGCGGCCGCCCCGACGGCCACGGCGAAGGCCCCGGCGGGGCCGTACGCCTCGGCGAGGCGCCCGCAGACGACGAGGGCCGTGGCCTGCCCGGCCACCAGGCAGCTGGCGGCGAAGGCCATCGAGGTGGAGAGCCGGGCCGGTTCCACGGCCCGCTCGGTGAGCGCGAACGCGGTGATCAGGTGGGGTGCGTAGGCGGCACCCAGCACGGTGACGACGGCGTACAGCGGCCACAGGCCGTCGGTGAACAGCAGGGGCACCGAGAGCACCAGGGCAGCGCCGGTCGCCACCCGCCAGCGCAGCCGCAGCCCGAAGCGGGCGGGCAGCGCGCCGAGCGAGATGCCGACGACCGCGCTGACGACGCCCATGGCGGAGTAGACGACGGCGGCCTGGTCGGGGACGCCGAGCCGGATGGTGAGCGCGGTGATGCCCGCCTGGCAGGCGCCGAACATCGCGCCCTGGAGGGCGAGGGAGCCGCGTACGGCGTGGACCACGCCGGGCGGCCGGACCCGGCTTCCCGGGCGCCGGTCCCGCGCGGGCGCCCCGGCCGTGACGGCGGCGGTCGGGTGCAGCGCGTAGACGGTGCCGAAGACGGCGACGAGGCCGGCCGCGCCGGCGAGGGCGACGGCGGGGTGCGCGAGGAGAGCGGCGAGTCCGACGAGGGCGGGTCCGAAGACGAAGGAGACCTCGTCCAGGGTGCCTTCGAGCGCGTGGACGGCGCCGACGACGCTCTCGTCGGACTTGGCCCGGTGCGCCAGGGCCACCGAGCGGGTGCGGGCGAGCGGTCCGATCAGCGGTACGGAGGCGCCGGTGAGGGCGCCGATCGCGGCGAGCGGGACGGTGGCCAGATGCGTGAGTGCCCCGGCGACCAGGGCGGCGGTGGCCACGGCGTTGACGGCGGCCGCGGCCAGGACCACCGGGCGCTGCCCGTGGCGGTCGGCGAGCCAGCCGAGGACGGGTCCGAAGAGGACCTGTCCGATGGAGAGGGCGCCGCCGACCGTGCCGGCGGTGGCGAGGGATCCGCTGGTCTGGGCGACCAGCAGGAAGCTGCCGAACTGGGACATCGCGACGGGCAGTCGGGCGAGGAAAGAGACGAGCGGAAGTAGGGGCCCGGTCAGGGCGATGACTCTTCGATAGGTGCTGACGGTTCCAACCACTTGATCGACACTAACCCGGCGCAGTCACTCGGATGCATTGGGTAATGGCACGGAATCCGGCAGGTTGGGTACGTACGTTCTCATGAGCCAGCCGCACGCGACCCCCGAATCGGAATCTGACGTTCCGACACCAGTCACTCCGACGTCGACCTACCGCCTCCAGCTGCGCCCGGAGTTCCCCTTCGCGGCGGCCGAGGCAGCCGTACCGTACATCGCCTCGCTCGGCGTGTCGCACCTGCACCTCTCCCCGGTCCTGGAGGCGGTGCCCGGCTCGACGCACGGCTACGACGTCACCGACCACTCCCGCGTGCGGACCGAACTCGGCGGCGAGCCGGGCCTGCGGGCCCTGGCCGGGGCCGCCCGGGCGCACGGGCTCGGGCTGGTCCTCGACATCGTGCCCAACCACATGGCGGTACCGACCCCGCTGCGGCTGAACCGGCCCCTGTGGGAGGTGCTGCGGGAGGGCCCCGGCTCGCCGTACGCCCGCTGGTTCGACATCGACTGGGAGGCGGGCGGCGGGCAGGTGCTGCTGCCGGTGCTGGCCGGGCCGGTGGAGTCCTGCGAGCTGTGGGCCGACGGCGAGGTGCTCCGCTACGGCGAGCAGCAGTTCCCACTGCGGGAAGGGACCTCGGGGCTGGCGCTGCCCGAGCTGCTCGCCGCGCAGTGGTACCGGCCCGCCTGGTGGCGCGAGGCCCGCACTTCACTCAACTACCGGCGTTTCTTCACCATTTCGGAGCTCATCGGGGTCCGGGTGGAGGACCCGGAGGTGTTCACGGCCACCCATGCGAAGGTGCTGGAGCTGGTCCGGGACGGGGTGGCGGACGGACTGCGGATCGACCACGTGGACGGTCTCGCGGACCCGGAGCAGTACCTGCGGCGGCTGCGGGCGGCGGCCGGCGACGGCTGCTGGGTGGTGGTCGAGAAGATCCTGGCCCGCGAGGAGCGGCTGCCGTCCGCCTGGCCGGTGGCGGGGACCACCGGCTACGACGCCCTGCACCGGGTGGACGGGGTGTTCACCGACCCCGAGGGCGCCGCCGAGCTGGCGGCCCGCTACGGGGAGACCACCGGGCTGCCCCGCTGGCAGGAGGCGGCCCGGACGTCCGCCCGGGAGGTGCTGACCGGCGACCTGGCCGCCGAACTGGGGGCGCTGGAACGGCAGGCCGGTCCCGAACTTGCCGCAGCTGTACGGGAGTTGCTGATCGCCTTTCCTGTCTATCGGCCCTATCCCGGAGAGCCGGAGCTGCCGCCGCGGGCCCTGGAGCAGGCGGCCGCGGCGGCCGGTCCGGGCGCGGTGGCCGCCGTACGGGAGCTGCTGCTGCGGGATCCGGCCTTCGCCGCCCGCTTCGCCCAGACCTCGGCGGCCCTGCGCGCCAAGTCCCTGGAGGACCGGGCCTTCTACCGGTACGCGCCGCTGCTGTCGGCCACCGAGGTCGGCGGGGAGCCGGGGCGGCCGGCGGTGTCGGCGGCGGAGTTCCACGCGTACTGCGCCGCCCTGGCCCAGGAGTGGCCCGCGGCCGGGACGGTCCTGTCCACGCACGACACCAAGCGCAGCGCGGACGTCCGGGCCCGGATCGCGGCGCTGTCCCAGGCGCCGGAGCTGATGGGCCGCCCCGAGGGGCCCGACCCCCAGCTGGCCTGGGTGGCCCGGCAGACCGCGCTGGGGCTCGGCCGGGTCCCCGAGGCCGGGCCGCGGCTGGCCGACGCACTGCTCAAGGCGGTCCGCGAGGCGGCCCTGCACACCAGCTGGACCGAACGGGACGAGGAGTACGAGGCGGGCGTGGCCGGATACGTCCGGGCCCCGCTCGACCTCCCGGCGGAACTGGCCGGGGCGGCCCGCACGAACCTCCTCGGCATGACCCTGCTGCACCTGGCGATGCCGGGGGTCCCGGAGGTCTACCAGGGCGCGGAGACGGAGTACCGGGCCCTGGTGGACCCCGACAACCGGCGTCCGGCCCACTTCCCCCGCCGGGCGCTGGCCCGGCTGGACACGGGGGCCGCCCCCGGGGACCCGGCCGAGGAGAAGCTGGGGCTCACGGCCACCCTGCTGCGGCTGCGCCGGGACCGGCCGGAGCTCTTCCGGGGCTACGCGCCGGTCCTCGCGCGGGGCCCGGCCGCCGACCATCTTTTGGCCTTCACCCGGGCCCCCGGACTGCTGGTGGCGGCCACCCGGCTGTCCCACCGGCTGGCCGCGTCGGGCGGCTGGCGGGACACCCGCCTGCACCTGCCTCCCGGCACCTGGACCCGCCTCGCCCCCTTCTCCCCGCGCACGGACTCCACCGTGTCGCACGGCGGTCCGGCCGAGGTGGCCGCCCTGCTGGACGGCCACCCGGTGGGTGTCTGGCTGCGCCGGTGATCCGGCGGCGACGGGGCCGCCCGCCGCTCACTTCGGCGGACCGCCGGGGCAGCCCGGATCCGGCGCGGCCCCGGCCCCGGCACTGGCACCGGCACCGATGAGCTCCGCGAAGGCGGCCGCGGCACCGGTCAGCGGGACCCGGGAGAAGACCGCCAGGGGCCGGTGCCACGGCGGGTCGAGGGAGAGCAGGACGCAGTCCTCGCCGACGGCGCCGCGGACCATGTGGGCCGGGGCCATGACGACGCCCACCCCGGCGGCCGCCATCCGTACCGCGGTCGAGGTGTGCTCCGTACGCAGCACCGTGTGCGGGGTGAAACCGAGCGCCCCGCACGCCCGGTCGAGCACGAGGACGCCGTCGACCAGGGGTTCCATCGCGCAGCGGATCCAGTCGCGGTGGGCGAGTTCGGCGAGGGCGACGGCCGTGCGGCCGGCCAGCGGATCGTCGAAGGGGACGACGATGACCAGCTCCTCCCGGCCGATCCGCAGCAGCGGCCCCGGCCAGCCCGCGGGCTCCGGGCCCACCGCGAGGTCGGCGACGCCCCGTTCCAGCTGCTCCTCCAGGGCCTCGGTGCTGCCGTACTCCCGCAGCACCAGGGACACCCCCGGATGCAGGGACCGCCAGCGGGCGGCGACGCCCGGGAGCAGGCCGACGGCCAGCGCGTGCACGGTGGCGATGTGCAGTTCGCCGCCGGCCACCCCGGCGGCGGCGCGGGCGGCCCGCTCGGCCTGACGGGCGCTGCGGACGGCGAGCTGCGCGTGCGGGAGGAAGGCGCGGCCCATCGGGGTGAGCCGGACCCCGCGGGGCATCCGCTCCAGCAGCGCGCCGCCCACGGACCGCTCCAGGGCCTTGACCTGGTGGGACAGGGCGGGCTGCGTGACGTGCAGACCGTCCGCGGCGCGGGTGAAGGAGGACTCCTCCACGACGGCCAGGAAGTACTCCATCTGGCGCAGGCTCATGACCTCGAAGCATAAAGATCCTGCATGACCTTCAGAAGATCATTTCCTTGGACTTGACCCAACGGGCGGTGGAGGCTGGCGACATGACCAACGACAGCGCAGTGGATGTGATCGTGATCGGCGGCGGTACGGGCGGCTACAGCACCGCCCTGCGCGCCGCGGCCCTGGGCCTGAGCGTCCTGCTCGCGGAACGCGACAAGGTCGGCGGGACCTGCCTGCACCGGGGCTGCATCCCCAGCAAGGCCATGCTGCACGCGGCGGAACTCGTGGACGGCATAGCCGAGGCGCGCGAGCGCTGGGGGGTCCGGGCGAGCGTGGAGTCGGTCGACTGGCCGGCCCTGACCGCCACCCGCGACGACATCGTCTCCCGCAACCACAAGGGTGTGGAAGGCCACTTGGAGCACGCGGGGGTGCGGGTGGTGCGCAGCGGCGCCCGGTTGACGGGACCGCGCTCGGTACGGACCGAGGACGGGCGGGAGTTCACGGCCGCCCGGGGGATCGTGCTGGCCACCGGGTCCCGGCCGCGTACCCTGCCCGGCCTGGAGCCCGACGGCCACACGGTGGTGACCAGTGACGACGCACTGTTCGCGCCCGGCCTGCCCGCTTCGGTGCTGGTGCTGGGCGGCGGGGCGATCGGGGTGGAGTACGCGTCCTTCCACCGTTCCATGGGCGCCGAGGTGACCCTGGTCGAGGCCGCGGACCGGCTGGTCCCGCTGGAGGACGCGGATGTGTCCCGGCATCTGGCGCGGGGCCTGAAGAAGCGCGGGATCGACGTGCAGACCGGGGCCCGGCTGGAGGGGGCCGAGCGGCTCGCCTCCGGCGGTGTCCGGGCCACCGTGCGCACCGCGCGCGGGGAGCTGCGGGAGATCGGTGCGGAGCGCCTGCTGGTGGCGGTCGGGCGGGTCCCGGTGACCGACGGCCTGGACCTCGCGGCGGCCGGACTGGCCACCGACGGACGGGGGTTCGTGGCCCCGGCCGACTGGTCCCGGCTGGAGACCGCCGTCCCGGGGATCCACGTGGTGGGCGACCTGCTGCCGCCGCCCTCGCTCGGGCTGGCGCACGCCTCCTTCGCGGAGGGCCTGCTGGTCGCGGAGACCCTGGCCGGGGTGGCGAGCGCGCCGGTGGACTACGCGGCGGTGCCGCGGGTGACCTACTCGGCCCCGCAGACCGCCGCCGTCGGGCTGACGGAGGCGCAGGCGCGCGAGGCGGCGTACGACGTGGTGGTGAACACGATGCCGCTGACCGCCGTGGCCAAGGGCATGGTGCACGGGCAGGGCGGCACGGTGAAGGTGGTCGCGGAACGGGACGGGCGGGTGCTCGGCGTGCACCTGGTGGGGCCGCACGTGTCGGAGATGATCGCGGAGAGCCAGCTGATCGTGGGCTGGGACGCGGAACCGGGCGATGTGGCACGGCACGTCCACGCCCACCCGACGCTGTCGGAGGCGGTCGGGGAGGCCTTCCTCAGCCTGGCGGGCCGCGGACTGCACCAGCAGTAGTCCGAACCCCCGGGCAGCGGCCCCGGGCCCGGCCCCGCCGGTGCTGGGCCCCCGGGCCTCGGCCAGGGGTTTCACCCTCGATTCGGGGAACTGCGGGGCCCGCGGAGCAGTAGGCGGCGGGCCCTGCGGGCATGGCATCCCTTGTGACTCTCCTCCGTGACATGCACTACCCCACACCGCGGGAACTCGGGCTCGCCGCCCGCGCTCTGGCGGACGAACACCCCGGCGAGGCCCGGCTCCGCCAGGCCGGCACCTCCCGGGCCGGACAGCCGCTCTGGGTGCTGTCCGTCGCCGCGACCGGCGGCACCCCGCGCGGGGCCGACCGCAACGTCCTCGTCGTCGCCGGGGCGCACGCCAACGAGCCCGTCGGCGGCGCCACCGCCCTCTCGCTCGCCCGGCGCGTCCTCGACGACCCGGCGCCGCGGGCCGGCTGCGGCTGGCACTTCCTGCTCTGTGCCGACCCGGACGGCGCGGACCTGCACCGCACCCCCCACCCGTACTCGCTGCTGGACTACCACCGGAACTTCTTCCGGCCTCCCGGCCCCGAACAGCCCGAGTGGGCCCCGTCCTTACTGCCCCCGGACCGGCTGCCGCCCGAGACCCTGGCCCTGATGGCGCTCATCGACGAACTGCGGCCCGTCCTGCAGGTCTCCCTGCACGCCACCGACCTCGGCGGCTCCTGGGTGCAGCTCACCCGGGACGTACCCGGCCTCGCCGAGCCGTTCGCCAAATCGGCCGCCGAGCTGCGCATCCCGGTGGAGAACGGCGCCTCGGACGCGGCCGGCTGGCCCTCCCCCGGGCCCGGGATCTTCGTGATCCCGCAGCCGGGCAGCGAGGCCGCCGGGGCCTTCCACCCGGAGGACACCCGGCTGAGCACCTGGTACCGCGCCCACCGCTACGCCGGCACGACCGCCATCGTCGAAGTCCCCATGTGGGCCTCCGACCTGGTGGACGACCCGGCCCCGCACCCGGACCCGCGCGGCGCCCTGCAGATGCTGGCCGAGCGGCTCACCGCGGACGCCGCGCTCGTCGCCTCGGTCCGGGCCGGTGCCGACGTACGGCCGGGTCCGCCGTACGAGGACGAGGACCCGGCCGCGGCGCCCCTGCTGCGCGCGGTGGACTGGACGCTCGCACTGATCCCCCGGATCGCCGCCGAGTGGACGGCCGGGGCTCCCGAGGAGGCCACGGCGGCGAACATCGCCAGCATCGACGCCTTCGGGCGGCGGCTGTCGCTGCGCGCCGCCGCGATGCTGCTGCGGGTGCTGCGCGCCCAGGGGCATCCGACGGCGCCCGGGCTGGACCGGCTGGTCACCGGGTGGTGCGAGGACTTCGCGGCCCGTTTCGGGGCCCGCTGGGTCCCGGTGGCCACCCAGGTGGAACACCAGTCCCGGACCGTCCTGGCGACCTACGACCGCCTCGTCGCGGCCGGCCGGGACGAGCGGGCCGGCTAAGCGGGGCGGGTCGGCGGGCGGGCGGGCTGAGCGGCGGTCAGGACCTGGGCGGACCCAGGCGGGTGCCGGGGCCGGGCGGCGGCAGAGCCACCGGCCTGGCTCCGTCGTGGTCCTCCCCGGCGTCGTGGAGGGGGCGGGTGCCTTCGGCCGCGTCCGCCAGCCACTGCCAGACGTGCGGCCGGCGGGCGTCCGGGGCCGCGGCTGGCTCCCCGCCGGAGATCCAGGTCGTGAGGGTGAACCGGTGGTCCGAGAACCGCCCGCTCGGGCAGGTGGACGGCACGACCTCGTGGAAGGCCCCGGAGGGGAAGAAGACGATGGTGTCGTGCTCGGGCTCGATCGTGCGGTAGGACTCCCCCGGCCGCGCCCGGCCCTCGTCCACCACGGTGTCGTAGAGCCGGAGTTGGCCGCCGCCGAAGCCGCGCGGCGTGCGGTGCAGGTAGTACACGGCGGACAGCGCCGTGGCCACGTCCGGGACACGTGAGGCGTCCGTGTGGATGCCGAAGTGGCCGCCATCGCCGTGCGCCGTCAGGACGGTCAACGACCGGGCGAGTGCGGCCCGGTGACCGAGGACCTCCTGGACGAGCGGCAGACAGTCGGCCAGGTGTGCGCTGAACACCTCGCTGGTCACGGGAAGGACCAGCGAGTCCCGCCCCTTGCGGGACACCTGTCCGGTCAGGGGGTCCAGGACGGTCCCCGCCGTGAAGTCCTCCGCCCGCGATATCGCGTACTCCAGCAGGGCGGTGGCGCGCTCCGCCCCCAGGAAGTTCTCGAAACGGCAGACCGGTGCCGGTACCGCGAGGGCGGGGGACCAGCGGTCGGAGGGAGGCAGGACTCGCGGGCTGATTTCCATCGGCGTGGCCGGTTCCATCGTGTATCCGCTCATAGCCCGGAACCGTACGACGGCGGCCGTCCGCGCCGAAGGAGCACAAGGGGGCGCATGGAAGTGCACGGCGCACGCCCGCGCCGGGCATCCGGAGCGGCGCGGTCAGCGGGAAGCGGAACCGGGCCCGGGGGGTGTCCCGCCCTGGCCCCGGGAGGGCTCCACCGCGAGGGAGTAGCGGTGCTTCGGCCGTCCGGTGGCGCCGAGCCGGTCGTAGAAGCGGATCGCGCCCTCGTTCCAGTCCGGGGTCTGCCACTGGACCTGGTCGAGGCCGAGCTCGCGGGCCAGACGCGTCACGCCGTCCATCAGAGCGGCGCCGAGGCCGTGGCCGCGGGCCTCCTCCGCCAGGTAGAGGCAGTCCATGTGCAGGTAGTGCCGGGCGTCCCAGAAGGCGAACTCGGCGGAGCAGGCGGCGTATCCGGCGACCGTGCCGTCCGGGGTCTCGGCGAGCAGCACCCACAGCCGGGCGTCCTCGGCGAACAGCTGCGGGCCGAGCCGCTCGGCGAGGTCCGGCGGGCGCGGCGCCGACTTCTCGTACGCCACGTGCTCGTGGACGAGTTCTACCAGGCGGGGCAGGTCCCCGACGCGTGCGCGGCGGATGACGGAGGTGTGTTCCATGAGCGCCATCCTGCGCGCCGGCTCCCGGCGCCGTACCGGCGGGGCGCCCCAAGGGACACCCGCAGGGGACGCCCGCAGGGGACGGGACGCCCTCAGCTCGACGAGAGCCGGAAGGTCATGTTCCCGAAGCTGACCTGGTCCCCGTCGCGGACCACCGCGGAGCCGGTCACCCGGCGTCCGTTGACCGTGGTCCCGTTGGTGGAGCCGAGGTCCCTGAGCACCCACACACCGCCCTGCAGCCTGAGCTCCGCGTGCGCCCGGGAGACCGTCTCGTGGCTGAGCCGCAGCCCGTTGCCGGGGTCGCGGCCGATCCGCAGGGCCGCCGCGCTCGGATGCGGCAGCAGCAGCTTGGGCAGCCGCTCGGCGTTCCAGGCGCGCCGGACCCCGAGGGACACGGCCGAGGCCCGGCCGACCCAGCCGAACAGCCGACGGGTCCAGGGGCTTTCGGCCGCCTCCCGGGACTGGAGGTCGGCCGTGAGCACGGCGAGCTCCTCCGAGCGGCGGGCGACCAGGGCGAGTTCCATCCGGCGCAGGAAGGTGTCGTGGGACAGCTTGCCGAGGGCCGCGCCCTCCCTGAGCTGGCCCAGCGCCCGGTCGCGCTCGGCGTCGGACAGCCGCGGCGCGGGGAAGGCGGGAATCTCGAAACTGGACGTCACAGGGTGATTGTCGGCCCGTCGGGGCCGGAGTGTCCAGAACTCCCCCGCCATGCCCGGAATGATGGGCACGATACGCATGCTGGACACCGCCGCCGACGAGGGGACCGTCCGTGCAGTTCGAGGTGTGGGCACCACTGACAGGTCACGTCGCCATGCTGCTCGACGGGACGACATACGACATGGCACGCGATCCGGACCGGGACGGCTGGTGGACCGCCGAGGCCCCGGCCGCCGACGGGAGCCGCTACGGATTCCTGCTCGACGGCGACGGCCCGCGGCCGGACCCGCGCGGGCGCCGGCTGCCCGACGGCCCCGACGGCCTGTCGGCGGTGGTCGATCCGGATGCCCTCGCCCCGCGGCCGGCGCAACCGCCGCACACCCGGCTCCAGGACGCGGTCCTGTACGAGCTGCACATCGGCACCTTCACCCCCGAGGGCACCTTCGACGCGGCCGCCGCCCGGCTCGGGCACCTCACCGCCCTCGGCGTCACGCACGTGGAGCTGATGCCGGTCTGCTCCTTCTCCGGGCGGCACGGCTGGGGGTACGACGGGGTCGCGCCCTGGGCGGTGCACGAGCCGTACGGCGGCCCGGCCGGCCTGGCCCGCTTCACGGCCGCCGCGCACGAGGCGGGGCTGGGAGTGGTGCTGGACGTGGTCCACAACCACCTCGGCCCGTCCGGCAACCACCTGCCCGCCTTCGGCCCGTACTTCACCGACACCCACCACACGCCGTGGGGCTCCGCGGTGAACCTGGACGCGGCCGGCTCCGACGAGGTACGCGCCTACCTGCTCGGCAGCGCCCTGGCCTGGCTGCGCGACTACGGGATCGACGGGCTGCGGCTCGACGCCGTGCACGCGCTGGCCGACGACCGGGCGCTGACCTTCCTGGAGGAACTGTCCGCGGCCGTCGATGAACTGTCCGCGGACACCGGCCGCCCGCTGTTCCTGATCGCCGAGTCCGACCGCTGCGACCCCCGCACCACCACCCCGCGCGCCACCGGGGGCCTGGGCCTGCACGCCCAGTGGAACGACGACTTCCACCACGCCCTGCACTGCGCGCTGACGGGCGAGTCCCAGGCGTACTACGCCGACTTCGCCACGGCCCCGCTCGCCGCCCTCGCCAAGACCATGACCCGGGTCTTCTTCCACGACGGGACCTGGTCCTCCTTCCGCGGCCGTACCCACGGCCGCCCGGTGGACCACCGCCGGACCCCGGCCCACCGCTTCCTCGGCTACACCCAGACCCACGACCAGATCGGCAACCGGGCGCTCGGCGACCGGCTCTCCGCCTCGCTCTCCCCCGGGCTGCTGGCGTGCGCCGCGACCGTGGCCCTCACCGGGCCGTTCGTGCCGATGCTGTTCATGGGCGAGGAGTGGGGGGCGAAGACCCCCTGGCAGTACTTCACCGACCATCCGGACCCGGGACTCGCCGAGGCGGTACGGTCCGGCCGGCGGCGGGAGTTCGCGGCGCACGGCTGGAAGGCCGAGGAGATCCCGGACCCGCAGGACCCGGCCACCCGGGACCGCTCCTGTCTGGACTGGGCGGAGCCCGAACAGGCCGTCCACGCCCGCCTGCTGGACTGGTACCGCACGCTGATCGCACTCCGCAGCACCCATCACGACCTGCGCGACCCGGACCTGGGGGCGGTCCGGGTCGCGCACGACGAGGAGCGTCGCTGGCTCACCTTCCGGCGGGGCGACGTCCGGGTGGCCGTGAACCTCTCCCCGGACCCGGTGACGATCGCGCTGGGCCGCAACGGGGTACGGGTGCTGGCCTCCTGGGAGCCGGTCGGCCACCCGGGTCCCGACGGGCGGATCCACGTACCCGGCGAAACGGCGGTCGTCCTGGCCCCGTGAGGCTCACTCCACGACGGCGAGCTCGCGCGGGGCGTTGTTGAGGCGGAGCCCGCCGTCCTCGGTGACGGTCACGATGTCCTCGATGCGGACGCCGAACCGGCCCGGCAGGTAGACACCCGGCTCCACGGAGAAGCACATGCCGGGGACCAGCGGCTGCTCCTCGCCCTCGACCATGTACGGGGGCTCGTGGGTGGTCACCCCGATGCCGTGGCCGGTGCGGTGGATGAAGCGGTCCCCGTAGCCGAACTCGGTGATCACGGCCCGGGCGGCCCGGTCGATCTCCTGGCAGGAGACCCCCGGCCGGACCGCGGCCACGCCGGCCTGCTGGGCCTCGCGGACGACGTCGTGGACCCGCTGCTCCTCGGCGGTGGGCTCGCCGACGTGCACGGTGCGGGAGATGTCGGAGCCGTAGCCGAAGCGCAGGCCGCCGAAGTCGAGGACCACCATGTCGCCGTGGCGGATGACGCGGTCCCCGGCCTCGTGGTGCGGATTGGCCCCGTTGGGGCCGGAGCCGACGACCGTGAAGTCGACCTGGGAGTGGCCGTGCGCGCGCAGCAGGGCCGCCAGGTCCTCGGCCACGTCGGTCTCCCGCCGGTCGGCGAAGGGGAGGTGGAGGATCTGCGCGTAGGCGGCGTCGGCGGCGGCCCCCGCCGCGGCGAGGCGCTCCAGCTCCCGCTCGTCCTTGACCGCGCGGAGCATGGGCAGGCAGTCGGTGAGCGGCGCGTAGGAGCTGTTCGGCAGTTCCCGCTGCAGGCCGAGGAGGTGCAGCGCCCAGGTGTTGTCGCTCACCCCGAAGCGCCCGCGGAAGTCCAGCAGCGGGGCGGTGACGGCGTACGGGTTCTTCCCGTCGGCCCAGTCCCGCAGGGTCAGCGCGGTGGCGCCCGGGGCCTGTTCCGCGTCGGGTGCCTCCAGCGCGGGCACGATGAGCACCGGGTCCTGCCCGGCGGCCAGGACGAGCAGGGTCAGCCGCTCGGTCTCGGCGGTGGGCCGGTAGCCCGTGAGGTGCGTGAGGTCGGGCCCGGGGGCGATCAGCAGTCCGGCGAGTCCCGCGTCGGCGGCGGTCTGGGCGGCTGCGGCCATCCGGGCGGCGTAGTCATCGGCCGTGAAGGGTGCGGGTTCACGTGTCATACGGGTGATCCTGCCGTGAGCCGCGCGGCGAGGGCAGCGGCCACGCCGGTCGGGCGGCCCGGGGAGAGGAGCTCCGTACGGTGGACCAGGCGCGGGGCCCACAGAGGTACGGGCCCCCGCGCCGGCGGCGTCCACCACGCGGCGCGGCAGCGGCGCGAGGCCGTGCCCGGCGGCCGCGTAGCGCACGGAGGCGCGGGCGGCCGTGAGCGGCATCCCCACGCCGGGGGCGTCGAGCCGGACGGCGGCCCGCCCAGCGAGCGGGTGTCCGGCAGGCAGCAGCCCGGCCGGCTCTTCCTCCCCCGCGCCCGTCACGGTGAGCGGGGCCACGTCGGGCAGCCGCAGCGGGTCGCTCGGCGCGGCGAGGCCCTAGGGCGCAGCCACCGGTGGCGACGGGGTGGCGGGCACCTCGGCCGGGGGGCAGCACCCGCAGGGTGACCCCGGTGGCGGGCAGCGCCGCGAGCAGCCGGGGGCCGACGGCGAGGGTGACGCGCCCAGGCGGGGCTGCGGCCGGCCGCAGCACATCGGCACGGACGGCGTCGAGCCGCGGCAGCGGCGGTCCCGCGTGCTCCGGCAGCCGCACCCCGGCCGGGGTCGGCGCGACGGGCCGGCGGGTGAGCAGCTCGCTTCCCGCGACGGGCTCGTCCTCGACGCCTGCTGGAACCCCACCGGCGAGGCGGAGGCCGGGGCGGCCGCCGGGACCCTGGCCCGTTTCGACGCGGTGTGGGTGCTGCCCGGAAGCCCGTACGCCGGCGAGGCCGGGGCGCCGGCCACGATCCGGGTGGCCCGCGAGGGGCGCATCCCGTTCCTCGGGACCTGCGGGGGCTTCCAGCACGCCCTCCGGTGCGAGCCGGGCTCGCTCGCCGAGGCCGCGCTCGGCCTGCGGCTGTCGGGGCGCGACGAGGACGGCCAGGTGCGCTCGCGGAGCTGCCCAGCCCCTTCTTCCTGGCCACGCTGTGCCAGCCGGAGCTGCACGGGGACGGGTCGAGGCCGCACCCGATCGTCCGGGCGCTCGCCGCGGCGGCCGTCCCCCACGCCTCCGACCGGGCCGGAAGCCCGGCCGCGAGCACGTCCGCCGCCCGATAAGGCGTCGCGGGACCACCCCTCTGATCGGCTATGCTGTGCTTGCACATCGAACGGGCGGTCCACCGCCCTTCGTGGTGGGTGTAGCTCAGTTGGTAGAGCACCTGGTTGTGGTCCAGGTGGCCGCGGGTTCAAGTCCCGTCACTCACCCTGTCGATCCCGTGGGGTACGAGGTTTCCTCGTACCCCACGGGATTTTTCGTGCGCCCGGCCCGTCCGGCCTGTTCGTCTAGATCCGCAGGAAGGCCTCCACCTCGGTGACGAAGGCCACCGGGGTCTCGTGCGGCGGGTAGTGGCCGGAGCCCGGGACCGTCACGACCCGGCAGTCCGGGTAGGAGGCCTGCCAGGTGTCCCTCATCACATCCGCGGTGATCGCGAGGTCGTACTCGCCGACGAGGACGAGCACCGGGACGGTGTTGCCCTTCACGGCGGCGGACAGGTCGAGCGGCTGCCAGCTCGCGAGGTAGCCGGCGAAGGCCTCGGGGCGGGAGACGGCCAGCGAGTGGGCGACCATCCCGTCGAGCCAGCGGCGGCTCACGCGGTTGCCCGTGACCAGGTCGAGGATGACGCGGCGCTTGTCGGGGTCGGTGGCGGCACCGTGGAAGAGGGCGTGGGTCGCGTCGTCCATCGCGTAGGGCGCGGCCGGGACCGGGGCGAGCCCGATCAGCTTCTCCACCCGCTCGGGGGCGCGAACGAGGACCTGCTGGACCGCCTTGCCGCCCATGGAGTGGCCGAGGAGGGAGAAGGTGTCCCAGCCGAGCTGGTCGGCGAGTTCGAGGACGTCGTCGGCGATCTCGGCCAGGGTGTGGCGGCCGGGGACGTCGCGGCGGTCGCCGTAGCCGCGGTAGTCGACGAAGACATAACTGAAGCCCTCGGGGTCCAGGTGGTCCAGTACGGAACCCCAGTTCGCGGAGGTGCCGAACCAGTCGTGCAGCACGATGACGCGGACGGGTCCGGTACCGATCCTGCGGTGGGCGATGGCCATGCGTTCTCCCTCGGTGACGTGGCGAAGAAAACCGACGCCGAAGGTTCTGCCCACCGGATCTACCATCACACCGTGAACCCGACACCACGCCCGCAGCCCCTGGACATGGGGGACTTCTCGCGGCCCGACGGAGCACGCCACCCGCACCACCCCCGGACGTACGTGATCAGCGACCCGGCCGAGATCGGCGCGGTGGAGGAGGCCGGACGGCCGGGCGGCGACGGCCGCGCCGTCGACTCGATCAGCTGTATGTGCGGAGGGGACCTGCGCACGGATCACCACGGGCCGGAGTTGCTGCGTCTGCTCGACCCGCTGTCCCCCGACGGCATCCCCGCCCGCCACCGCGCGCGGTGGGTGGCCGCGGCGCCCGCGGAGCTGCGGGAGTACGCCGGGGCCCTCGCCGCGGGTGAGGAGGAGCCCCCGGCGCCGCGCGGGGTGCCGCTGGGTACGGTGTTCGGCTGGCTGGGCGCCCCACGGGACGAGCCCCGCGACGCGGCGTGGCTCCTCGCGGACCGGGCCCCCGAGCGGCTGCTCGCCGGAGTTCCGACGGATCAACTCGCATGGGCCGTGAGGGAGACGGACCGGGCCGGCCTGGAAGGGGCCGTGCGGTTCTTCGCGAGCGAGGAGTTCACCACCCGCCACCCGAAGCGGCGCCGGGTGCCCGACACCGCGCGGGACCTCCTGCTGCGGCACGCCCGCAGCCACCGTCCCACGGACCTCCCGGTCCTGGAACGGCGGCTGCTGCACGCACCGGAGGACCGGATCAGACGGTCTTGATCGCCGGGTCCGAGACGCCCGGGGCGCCGGTCTCCACGTGTCCGGCGAAGCGGCGCAGGAAGGTGGCGTCGGCGTCGGAGACGACCTGCACGTCGTACCAGCGGCCCGAGGCGGCGAGGTCCACCGTGTGGGAGACCGTCGCGCCGGCCGCCACCCGGAGGATCTGGGCGGCGCCGCCGTAGGTGTTGGTCACCGTGAGGTTGACGGCCGCCGTCCCGGAGTTGGTCAGGGTCAGGGCCAGGTTGCCGGTGGCCGCCACGTGGCGGGCCGTGACCTCGGGGCCGGCCTTCTTCGCCGGGCCCTTCCAGGTGCGCAGGAAGCCGTTCGGGCCCCACACCGTGAGGTTGATCTGGTTGCCGGTGGAGCTGCTGGTGGACCAGGTGTCCGAGAGCGTCTTGCCCGCCTCGACCGTGTAGGGCCAGGGGCCGTCCGTGCGGTTGCCTGAGGTGCTGTGGAAGTGGGCGCCCAGGGTCGGTCCGGAGGCGAACGTGAGGGTGAACTTGCCGGTGGAGGTGGTGCGGGCGCCGTCCACGTAGGGGCTGTAGCCGAGCGCGCGGGCCGGCTTGGAGCCGGCTTCCTGACGGGGCAGGGTGCCGGTCGCCGGCGGGGTCGGGTGGTAGGAGGGGTGGCGGTCCTTGTCCGGCGGGACGTACCCGGCCGTGGACGGCAGCGCGGCGGGCGCGGCGTCGGCCCGGGTGAAATCGAAGGCCGAGGTCAGGTCGCCGCAGACGGCACGGCGCCACGGGGAGATGTTGGGCTCCTGCACCCCGAAGCGCTTCTCCATGAAGCGGATCACCGAGGTGTGGTCGAAGGTCTCGGAGCAGACGTAGCCGCCCTTGCTCCAGGGGGAGACCACGATCATCGGGACGCGCGGGCCGAGCCCGTACGGTCCGGCCGCGTAACCGCCGCCGCCGGCGTAGAGGTCCTTCGACACGTCGGCCGTGGACAGGCCCCAGGCGGAGGAGGCCGGCGGGTACGGCGGGACCACGTGGTCGAAGAAGCCGTCGTTCTCGTCGTAGGTGATGAACAGGGCGGTCTTGGCCCAGACCGCCGGGTTCGCGGTCAGCGCGTCCAGGACCTGCGAGATGTACCAGGCGCCGAAGTTCGTCGGCCAGTTCGCGTGCTCGCTGAACGCCTCGGGGGCGGCGATCCAGGAGACCTGGGGCAGCGTGCCGCCCACGACGTCCGCGCGCAGCCGGTCGAAGTAGCCGTCGCCCGCCTTGACGTTCGTGCCCGTACGGGCCTTCTCGTACAGGGCGCTGCCGGGCTGGGCGCCCCGATAGGTGTTGAAGTACAGCAGCGAGTTGTCGCCGTAGTTGCCGCGGAAGGCGTCGTTGATCCAGCCCCAGGAACCTGCGGCGTTCAGGCCGTCGCCGATGTCCTGGTAGACCTTCCACGAGACCCCGGCGGACTCCAGCCGCTCGGGGTAGGTCTTCCAGCCGTAGCCTGCCTCCTGGTTGCCGAGGACCGGGCCGCCGCCGGTCCCGTCGTTGCCGGTGTGACCCGTCCACAGGTAGTAGCGGTTCGGGTCCGTGGCGCCGATGAAGGAGCAGTGGTAGGCGTCGCACACCGTGAAGGCGTCGGCGAGGGCGTAATGGAACGGGATGTCGTTCCGGGTCATGTACGACATGGTCGTGGCCGTCTTGGCCGGGACCCACTTGTCGTACTTGCCGTTGTTGTACGCCTGGTGGCCGCCGGCCCAGTCGTGGTTGAGCCCCTCCAGGAACTGCATGCCGAGGTCCTGGACCTGCGGGTTGAAGGGCAGGATGTCCTTCGTCCCGTTCGACTGGTGGAAGACGGACTTGCCGTTGTCCTGGAGGACCGGCCGCGGGTCACCGAAGCCCCGTACCCCCTTCATCGCGCCGAAGTAGTGGTCGAAGGACCGGTTCTCCTGCATCAGGACGACGACGTGCTCGATGTCCTGGATCGTTCCGGTGGTGCCCTGCGCCGGGATGGCGGCGGCCCGCGCGATGCTGTCGTTCAGCATCGTGAGGGCGGCGGTGCCACCGGCTATCTGCAGGAACCTGCGACGGTTGAGTTCTGCCATGGGGTGACGACCTCTGGGAGTGAGGGGGGAGTCGAGGGGCGCCCCAAGGACAGCGGTCCCGGGGTACCGGGCGGAGATCGCTTCGTGACACTGCGCCGTACACCTGGAGAACGAAAAGAGCTCCCGAACGACCTGCGTATCTGCTGAAATGACCTCCCACACACTGCACGGGGGGCGCAGAGCGGATGGCCGGGAGCGAGTTCGGGCATGCCATCGGGCTGCCCCGCGCACTCTCCGGCCTGCCGCTGTCGCCGCTCGTGGGAGGGTACGGGGAACTCCTCTCCGCGCAACAGACCATCGGATTACGCCACTTGGGCGAGTTAATGGTCCCGTCCGGCGGCCGCTTACGGGTACTCGACGGGATCTTCGCCGTCACCGGGCCCGGCCGGCGCCGGCACGTGGATGCCGGGGTGCTGCGGTCGCTGCGCCGGGACCGGCCGGAGCCGGGCGCGGCCCGGTTGCTGGAGCGGCTGGCCGCGATCCAGGAGGCGGACCCCGCGGCCCTGCGCCGGATCCTGCTCTACCAGCTCACCCACCTGCTCCAGGACCATCCCGAGGGGCAGCTGCCGGCCACCGCGGCCGGCTTCGGGGTGGACCCGGCCGAGGCCGCGGCCCTGGTCCACGCGGCCGCCCGGCGGGCCCGGCTGGACGAGGGACAGCGGGCCGCCGCCGAATCCCTGCTCGACGACGTGCTGGAGCACCGGATCCGCTCTGCGGCCCGCCGGGCGGCCCTGCTGCCGCCCGCGGGTGAGGACCGGCCGCTGGCGGCCCTCCTCGCCGGGCTGGCCGCCCGGGTGACGGCCGCCGACACCGAGCTCGCGGTGGCCCGGCGGGCCGAGCAGCAGGAGGATCCGGAGCGGGCCTGCGTCCACTACGAGGAGGCCGCGGCGCTGGCGGGCGACTGCCCGCGCGCGGTGCGCGGGCTGGTCCGCACCTACCGGCCCGATCCCGGGGATCCCGGCCCGATGGTGTCCGCCCTCGTCCCCGGGGGTGTCGAACTGCGCTGGCCGGTCGGGGACTTCGGGGACACGCGCTGGCGGGTGGTGCGGCTCACCCGCGGGGAGCCGGCCGGCGCGCCGCTCGCCGAGGTGGCGGGGCGGCCGGCCGGGGGCGTGCTCGTGGACCGCGGCGCCGGGATCGGCGAGGAGGTCCGCCACGTGGCGCTGCCGCTGCGGGCCGACGGCGCCGTCGACGGGCCGCCGCTGATCGCGGCCGCGCTGTCGGTCGCCCCGGCGGTGACGGAGGCGGCCGCCGCCGACGGCAACGGGTGGATCGAGGCCTCGTGGACCGCGCCGTCGGGCGCGTCCCACTGCGAGGTGACGCTGACCGGGACGCAGGGACGCGTACCGGTGCCCCCGGCGGCACGGGCGGGCCTGCGGGAGTCCCTGCGCGCGGAGGGGCTGGCGCCCGGGAGGTACGAGCTGGCGGTGCGGGCCCGGTACGCCCCGGCCGGCAGCGCCGACCGCGGCGCGCTGTCCGCGGCCGTGACCGTCCCGGTCACCGTGCACGCCTGGCCGGAGCCCGTGCTCACCCTGACGGCCCGGGCCCGGGCCCGGGAGGCGGGCGGGGTGGAGTTCGGCCTGACCGGCGGCGACGGGGCCGAGGTGCGGCTGGTGGAGTGGCCCGGCGCCGCCCCCGCCGAGCGGGCCGAACTGACGGCGGCCGAGCTGCCGCCGCCGCTGGAGTGGGCCGGTCCGGGCTGGTCCCGCCCGGCCGGAAGTGGCCCGGCCGGAAGTGGCCCGGTCTCCGTCGGGCACCCGCCCCCGGGATCGCTCACCGGCGTCTGCGCCGTGTCCGTGCTGGGCCCGCGGGCCCTGGCCGGGCCCTCCGTCCTGGTCGAGGCCCCGCTGCCGGTGACCGGGCTCGCGCTGCGGCGGGCCGCGCCCGACCTGGTCGAGGTCCGCTTCGACTGGCCCGGCACGGCCGGCACCGTCACCGCCGTCGTCACCCAGGACGGCCGGCGCACCGAGTTCGCCGTGGCCCGCAGCGTGTTCCTGCGCGAGGGCCTGCGACTGCCGGTCACCCCGGCCGCGTTGTCCGTCGAGGCGCACGCCGCACCGCGCAGCGCCCGTTCCGTGCTCGCCTCGGCCGGGGGCGACGCGCGGGCCGAACTGCCCGCCGACGTGGCCATCGCCTACGAGCTGGTGCCCGGCGCCCGGCGCGGCCTGCGCCGCGGGCCCGCCGTCCTGCGGGTGACCGTACGGGCGCCGGGCGGCGCACCCGGCCCGGACCTCCCCGGCTTCGTCCTCGTGGCCCGGGGGGACGGCGGCCGCAACCCGCGGCGCCCGGGCGGCCCGTCCGGCGGAACGGCCGTGTGCCGGGTGACCGGGGCCGAACTCGCGGCCGCGGCCGCGGCCGCGGGCACCGGAACGGGCACGGGCACGGTGGAGCGCCCGATCGACACCGCCGTCGCGCCCGGCCGCCCGTACGCCCTGCGCGGTTTTCTCCTCGGCGGCGCCGCCGCCTCCGTCCGGCTCGAAGAGCCTCCGCTCCTCTCCCTGGTGGTCCGCTGACATGACCTCCGTCGTCTGCCCCTACTGCTTCGACCGGTCCCCGGCGGCCCGGCTTCCCTACCGCTGCCAGATGTCCGCCACGGGGGTGCGCGGCGCCAAGCCCTGCAGCGCCGAACTCGACACCATATGGGCTGATTTCATGGGCCCGAGCGTGCCTCCCGCGCTGAAGATGCGCGGCCCGGTCTTCACCGCCCCGCGCGGCCTCGGGCTGCGCCTGACCCCGAGCGGGGGCGGATCGCGCGCGGACTGCCCCGCCTGCGGCGGGTCCACCCCGGTCCGGGTCTGCCGGCGCTGCCACAGCGACTTCCCGAGCGACTACTGCGACCAGGACACCCGGATCATCGCCCTGCTCGGCCCCAAGGCCTCCGGCAAGAGCACCTACGTCTCGGTCCTGCTCAACGAACTGCGCGGCAGGGTGGGCCGGGCGTACGGGGCCTCGGTGACCGCGATGGGCGGCGAGACCCAGCGCCGGGACCGCGAGCTGGCGGAGGACCTCTACGACCGGCTGCGCCTGCCGGAGGCCACCAGGCCGGCGGCCCTCGGCTTCAACGACCCGCTGCTGTACCGGCTGAGCCTGCCCCTGCGGCGCCGGCTGCGCGGGGACGGCAGCCGGCACACCGCGCTGGTGTTCTTCGACGCGGCGGGCGAGGACCTCGGCAGCGCCGAGGCCATGGACCGCTACACCCACTACCTGGCCGCCGCCGACGGGATCATCCTGCTCGTGGACCCGCTGCAGATGCGGGCGGTGCGCGACCGGCTGCCGGTGGACGACGGGCCGCCGCTGCCGGTCATCGAGACCCCGCCGCAGCAGATCGCCGCCGATCTCGCGGCGCAGCTGCGGGCGCACGGGCGGGGTTCCTCGCGCGGCCGGGTCACCACCCCGGTGGCGGTGGCCGTGACCAAGACGGACTCGCTGGCGCCGCTGCTGGAGCCGCATTCGCCGCTGCTGCGCAATGCCGACCACGGCGCCGGCGCGCTCGACGAGGAGGACCGGCGGGCGGTGCACGAGGAGATGCGCTCGCTCCTCGACGGCTGGGACTCGGGGGCGCTGCTGCGGCAGTTGGACCGGGACTTCGCCCGGCTGTCGCTGTTCGGGCTCTCGGCGCTCGGCTCGCCGCCGCCCGCGCACGCGCCGGCCGACGCCCCGAAGTCGGGTCCGCGGCCGCTGCGCGTGGAGGATCCGCTGCTGTGGCTGCTGGGGCTGGGCGGGCTGCTGCCGCGCACCGGTGGCGGCGCCGGCACGGGTGGCCGTACCGGCTCCGAGGGGAACTCATGAATCTCGCCCAACTGCACTACACCTCGGCGCCGCCCGGTCCCGACGGCTCCGGTTTCCGGTTCACGGCCGTCAGCCCCGGGGTGCCGGCCGCCCTGCTGCGCGAGGCGGAGCAGCTGATCGGCTACGAGCCGCCCCGGGACGCGCCGCCGCGCCCGGGGACGGAGGAGCTGGCCGCCTTTCCGCAGGCGCTCAGCCTGAACGTGCTGGCCGACGGCAGCCGGCTGCTGGCGCGCTCGGTGTACACGGGCGCCGACTACAGCGGCCGCTGGGGCAATTTCCACGCCCACGCGGTGCACCTGCCGCAGCCCGCCGGTTCCGGTCCGGCCGTGGGCGAACTGCCGATCACCGCCTGGGGCTCGCCCCAGTGGGCCGCCGCGACCCCGGAGGCCGGCGCCCCCTTGCTGGCCGCGGTGCCCGCGCCGGGCCGCCTCGACCGGGCCGCGCTGGCCGCCTTCGTCGCGGCCCGCACGCCGTGGCTGGCCGCCTTCTTCACCGATGTGCGCCGGCTCGGCGAGGACCCGGACGCCCCGCAGATCGTGCTCGTGGAGGCGGACAGCGAGGCCGTCGCCCGCTGGATCATGCTCGCGTGCAGTGTGCTGCCGCACCAGCGGGGACAGTGGCTCACCTTCACCACCTACACCCGGCGGCCGCAGCTCGCCCGGCAGCAGATCATCGGGGTGATGCCCGAGGACGGACTGGGCCTCGCCGGGCAGGAGCACCGCTACCGGGTCTACGACGCCACGCGCGCCGCCGCCCCCACCGCCGCCGGGGAGCCGGACGTGTGGGCCGACACCGCCGCGCGCGTCTGGCAGGCGCAGCGCCAGGACCTGGTCGCCGAGGTACGGCGGCTGGCCGCCGGACCCTACGACGCGGGCCCGCTGGCCGCGCTCGCCCTGGCCGCGGACATCGCTCTGCCCTCCCCCGGCCGGGCCGCGGCCGCCGACTGGGCCGCCGGGCACCGGGACGCGCTGGACGGCGTACGGCTGCACGCGCTGGCCCGGGCGCTGGGCCGCCCGGCCGGGGACCGGGACCCGGCGGAGATCGCCGCGGCCGGGCGGCTGCTCGCGGCCCTGGACGGCTGGGCCCCGCCCACGGTGTGCGAGCCGCTGGTGGCCCTGACCCTGACCGAGGCGGTACGGACCGGCGCGCCGCCCGCGGCCCTGCCGACCGCGGGCGCCCTGGGCGCGGCCGTCCGCGGCCGGCTCGCGGCGGAACTGGAACCGGGCCTGCGGGCGGCGCTGGGCGGCCCCGCGGCCGAACCGGCGCATCCCGCCGGGCTGTTGCGGGTGGCCTCGGTGCTCGGGGTGGACGTGAGCGACCTGCTGCCCGGCACGGCCCGGCAGTTGGCGCTCGCGCTGCTCACCGATCCGGAGCGGGCGTACGGGGCGGGCGTGCGGGCCGCGCTGGCCGAACTGCCCGGGCTGCGCGCCCTCGTACTCGACCGGCTGGACTCGCTCGCGGCGGGCGATCCGGGCGCCGGGCGGCGGCTGTTCGAGCGGACCGCGCTGCGGCCGACCGCGGCCGACGCGCGGCCGCACCTGCGGATGTGCGCCGAGGCCGCGGCGCAGGCCGCGCCCGCACCGGACCGGGTCGGCGCCCTGAACGCGCTGCTGGCCCACTCGGGCGTCTCGCTGTACGCGGAGCCGCTGGTGCTGCGTACCGCGATGCGGCTGGTGTGGGACGGGAATCCGCCGGGGGCGGGCGAGGCCGGGCTGGTGCTGATGGCGACCGGGGCGCAGGTCCACCGGGAAGCCGGGACCTGGGAGTTGCTCGTCCAGGCGGCCGTGCGGGCCCCGGCCGGGGACACCGAGGCCGCGGAGCTGGCTCCGGAGCTCCTCGGGCAGTTCCAGGAGGAGATCCCGGCCCGGCTGCGGCCGTCGCTGCTGTTGCTGGAGCTGGCACTGAACCTGCGGTCGGGCCCGGCGGGCGGGGGCTGGGTCCGCCAGGCGCTGGACCTGAGGTCGCTGGATCCGGAGCCGGGCCCGCGGGAGAGCGCGTACGCGGCCTTGTGCGCGCGGCTGCTGGCCGGGGACCGGCCGGACAGCGAGCTGCGGGCGCTGATCGAGAGCAACGACGGGGAGCTGCTGGCCGCCTACCGGGCGGCGGCGCGCACACCGGCGGTCCGTGACCGGCTGCGGCTGGATCCGGGCTATGCCGCGGACTGCTTCACGGTGTGGTCCTCCCAGCCGCAGGCCGGCCCGGCCTGGCAGGAGGCCCGCGCGGACCTGCTCGACGGGGTGCTGCGGCCGGCCGTACGGAGCCTCCCGGCGGCGGAACTGGCCGAGCTGGAGCAGTCGCTGGCCCGGCTGGGCGGGCGCTGGGCGGACGAGTTCCGCGGCTGGCAGCGGCCGGGTGCCTTCGGCCGTCTGCGCGAACGCTTCGGAGGGCGCCGCTCCGGCGGTGCCGGGAACGGGGGCTGACGTGACGGATCCGGAGCTGATCGCGCGGATCCTCGCCACCCTCACCGGGGTGGTCGGGGTCGCCGTGTGCCTCGGGTACGGGCTGTGGCGGTTCCTGGCGCTGGCCCTGTCGGCCGCCTGGGCCGCCTTTCGGACGCATCCGCCGGGCGGCACCGACCCGCGGATCACCCCGTACACCGGTCCCGAACCGGCGCGGCCCGCGTACTGGGCCGGACAGATGTGGCTGGACGCCCGGTTCGCCGGACAGGCCGCGGCGCTGACCGTCTGGTTCCTGCTGACCCGGCACTGGCTGGGCGAGGTGGTGCGCCGCCGCCTGCTGCGCGGCCGCAACGGGCAGACCGGCGAGCTCGCGGAGAACGGCTTCGGCCGGCTGCTGCTGCGGCTGCTGGCTCCCGGTACGGCACTGGCCGCGCTGCTGTCGGCGCTGCTCGCCTCGGCCCTGCTGGCGGGCGTCGCGCTGTTCTTCGCGGTGGAGCTCCTCCTGGTCGCGCTCGCCGCCCTGGCCGCCACCCTGGCCGGGCGCGTCGCGGAGCGGCTGTGGAAGCTGGTCCTGGGCATCCGGATGAAGTGCCCCTACCCCGGCTGCTACCGGCCGTTCCCGCTGGCGGTGCACCTCTGCCCGGGCTGCGGGGCCGCCCACCGCGAGCTGCGGCCCGGCGCCTTCGGCGCCCTTCGGCACGTCTGCCGCTGCGGCAAGGCCCTGCCGAGCACGCTCATGACCGGGCGGCGGGGGCTCGCCGCCCGGTGCCCGCACTGCGACCGGGGCCTGCCGCCGGCCGTCGGCACCACCCGGGTCGTGCACGTGCCGCTGATCGGGGGCACCTCCGCCGGGAAGACGATGCTGCTGGCGGCCGTGCTCGACGGACTGCGGTCCTGGTCGCACGAGTCCCGGCTGACCGTCGAGTACGCCTCCCCCGACGACCTCCGCGAGGCCAACGCCCTGGGGCAGCAGCTGAACCGGACCGGGTGGACCCTCAAGACCCAGGGCGGGCAGCCGCGCGCCCTGATGCTGCTGGTCGGGCACGGCCGCCGGCGCCGGCTGCTGTACCTGTACGACCCGATGGGCGAGTCCCTCCGGGACGCCGACACGACCCGCGGCCAGGGCTACCTCGCGCACGCCGACGGGGTCCTGCTGGTGACCGACGTGCTCGCCGCGCCCGTCGTGCGCCGTGCCCTGCAGGCGGGTGACACCGAACGGGCACAGGGCGCCCGGCCGGCCGACCTCGGCCCGGTGGAGACGTACGCGGGGTTCACCGGCGAGCTGCAGGGGCTCGGCGGCCGTCGCGGGCGCCTCCCCGTGGCCGCGGTGGTGACCAAGCGGGACGTACTGGACCGGCTGGACTCACTGCCGCGGCCGACGGAGCCGGTCGAGGCATGGCTGGCCGGGATCGGGCTGGACGAGCTGGTCCGGGCCCTCGGCCACGACTTCGCGGCGGCCCGGTACTGGGTGGTCAGCGCCCGCGCCGCGACCGGGGCGGGCGCCCTGGACACCGAACGGCGGCGGGCGGCGGAGCCGGTGCTGTGGCTGCTGTCACGGACCGGGCTGCGCGTCGGACGGCTCGTACGGGACCGGCAGGAGCGTCGGGACGGGCCGGCCCGGCCGGACGGGGCGCAGGCCCGACAGGACACCCGGGACCCGCAGGTCGCGCCCGGTGCGGAAAGGAGCAACACCCCATGATGACACCGCAGATCACGCGGGGCCGGCGGATGATGGCGGTCCTGTTCGTGTCGGCGGTCGTGATGACGGCGGCCGCCGTGGTGGCGGCGCTGGTGCGGTACATCCCGCAATGGACCGGAAGTTGAAGGAGACACGCGGTGAGTGACATCCCCGGCGGGCCGATGGCGAACCGGCCCGTCCATTTCATCTGGCTGATCGACTGCTCGTACTCGATGCAGGGAGAGAAGATCGGCCAGCTCAACTACGCGATCAGAGAAGCGGTTCCGGAGATGCTCTCCGTGGCGCAGGACAACCCGGCGGCCCAGCTGCTGCTGCGCACGATGACGTTCTCCACGACGGCCCGCTGGCACCACAAGGACCCGGTGCCGGTCGAGCAGTTCACCTGGCAGGACGTGCAGGTGGACGGTATGACCAATCTCGGTGAGGCCCTCCAGCTCGCGGCGCGCGAACTGGACACCCCGCCGATGCCGCAGCGGGCCCTGAAGCCGGTGCTGGCGCTGGTCTCCGACGGGGTGCCGACGGACGACTGGAAGGCGGGGCTGCGGGCGGTGGACGCGACGCCCTGGGGCCGCAAGGCGGTCCGGGTGGCCATCGCGATCGGCGCGGACGCCGACCGCAACGTGCTCCAGGAGTTCCTGGGCAATCCCGAGCTCCAGCCGCTGGACGCGAACAGCCCCAAGCAGCTGGCGGCGGCGATCCGCTGGGCCTCGACGGCCGCGGTGAAGGCGGCCTCCCAGCCGGTGGCGGGCTTCGCGGACGCGACCGTGAAGCAGCCGCCGTACGCCCCGCCGGTGCTCGACGACGATGACGACGTGTGGTGAGCGAGCCCGTGCGGATGACCCACGGACCGCTGCCGCTCTGGGACACGATCCAGGGCAGCGTCCAGGGCGTGAACAAGGCGCGCAACCAGGACCACCACGACGCGGAGGGGCTCGGCACCGCCGCGCAGCCCCTGATCATGGCGGTGGCCGACGGCCACGGATCGGCGGTGCACGCGCGCAGTCATTTCGGGTCCCGGTTCGCCGTGGACCTGTTCGTCCAGCAGGCCCGGCTGTTCGCCGCGCTCGCCGAGCCCCGGGGCGGGACGCGGCCGCCCAGCCTGGCCTGGCTGATGAACTACGCCCAGTACACCCTGCCCCGCCAGCTGGTCAGCGCCTGGCAGGAGAAGGCGCTCGGGCACTGGGAGCGCAGCAGCTCGCCCGGCGAGCCCGGGCTGTCCCCGGCGGACAAGCTGGTGCTGTACGGGAGCACGCTCGTCGGTGCCGTGCTGACCCCCCGGGTCTTCGCGGCCTGGCAGCTCGGCGACGGCGAGCTGACGGTGGTGACCGACGACGGGCAGGTGACCGTACCGCTCGCGCCGGACGAAGCGGATCTGGGCGACGAGACGGAGTCACTGTGCTCCCCGCAGGCCTGGCTGCGGGTCCGTACGCACTGGGCGCCGGTGACCGCCCCCGCGCGGGCGCCGCGGCTGGTGTCGCTCTCCACCGACGGGCTGTCCAAGAGCTTCGCCTCGGACGCCGGCTTCCGGCAGTTCATGGCCGGACTGGACGACCGGCTGTCGGCGGAGGGCCCGGAGTGCGTCCGGGCCGTCCTGCCGGAGTGGCTGGCCAAGGCCTCCCGGCATTCGGGGGACGACACCACCCTGGTGGCGGCCTGGCACGCCGCCACAGCCCTGACCGAACCCGGCGGGGTGCCGCCCGACAGCGCCGGCGCCGCCGACCCGGCCGACCTGACAGACCCGTACAGGAGTGACGAATGAGCGGCATGCTCGACAGCGGTACCCGGCTGACGGCCGACAGCGGCCTGGGCGTGGAGGTCTTCGACCTGCTCGGCGCCGGTGGCCAGGGGGAGGTCTACCGGGTGCGCACCCCGGCCGGCGACCAGGCCCTCAAGTGGTACTACCCGGCCTGCGCGACACCGGAGCAGGAGGACATCGTCCGCCAGCTGGTGGACCGCGGCTTCGACGACGACCGCTTCCTGTGGCCCCGGGACTTCGTGGGCGACGGGCGCGGCGGCTTCGGCTACCTGATGGACATCCGCCCGGACCGGTTCAAGGGCCTGCCGCTGCTCTTCCGCCGCAAACTGCGGACCACGATCCGCGCCCTGCTCACCGCCTGCCTGTACACGGTCGAGGCGTACCAGGCGCTGCACTCGCGCGGGATCGCCTACCGGGACATCTCCTGGGGGAACCTGCTCTTCGACCCGGCCACCGGCGAGGTGCTGGTCTGCGACAACGACAACGCGGTGGTCGAGGGCGACAGCACGGGCATCTCGGGGACCATGGCGTTCATGGCGCCCGAGCTGGTGCGCGGCGAGCCCGGGGTCTCCCCCGGCACCCAGAGCGATCTGCACTCCCTGTCCGTGCTGCTGTTCATGCTGCTGATGAACCATCATCCGCTGATGGGCAGGCGGGAGTTGGCCATCCGCTGCTTCGACGAGGCCGCCGAGCGCAAGCTGTACGGGAAGGACCCGCTGTTCCTGTTCGACCCGCTGGACCGCTCCAACGCTCCCGATCCCGGGGAGCACGCCACCGTCCTGGCGACGTGGGCGGTGGTGCCCGATTCCCTGCGCGATCTGTTCACCAGGAACTTCACGCGGGGCCTGCACGACCCGGCCGGCCGGGTGCGGGAGTCGCAGTGGCGCGACGCGCTCCGGGCGGTCCTCGACGCGGTCGTGGACTGCGCCCACTGCGGGAAGCAGAACATGACCGAGCCCCGGTCCGCCACCCCGGGCACCTGCTGGAGCTGCGGGAACGCGCTGGTGCTGCCGCCCCGGCTGGTGCTGACCACGCCCCCGCCGCGCACCGAGCACCACATCCTGCTGCACCGGTCCTCGCGGGTGCAGGCGCACCACCTGGCGCCGGAGCCGGCCCGGCACGACTACGGCGACGGCACGCTGGTGGCGCAGCTGACCGAACATCCCCAGCGGCCGGGGAAGTTCGGGCTGGCCAACCGTTCGGGGTCGGCGTGGACGGGTACCCGCGCGGACGGCAGCACGCAGGAGATCGCCCCGGGGCAGACCGTGCCGCTGCGTTCGGGGCTGGAGCTGGACTTCGGCGGCGCGCGGGCCGTCGTACGGGCGAAGTGAGCCGGCCCGTCAGCCCAGCAGGCGGCTGATCTCCTGGGCGAGGGCGAGGCCGGTGCTGCCCGCGCCCAGCCCGAGGGTGATGGTTTCCAGCGACCGCCGGATCAGGCCCGGTTCGGCGGCGCGCCCCTCCTGTCCGGCGCGGTCCAGCTCGCCGCGCAGGGCCTGGGCCGCGTCGAGCCGCTCCTGCGCCGCGCCCTGCGCCCGGAGCCACTGGGCGAGTTCGGTGGCGAGGCGCAGGGTCTGCGCGGCGGTGTCCTGCTGCCCGATGTTGATGGTTCCGTGGTCCCCGATGTTGTTGGGGCCGGAGATGTTCCCGTGGAAGTGGTAGGTGCTCACGCGTGCTCCTCGTGCTCGCTCAGGGCTGCCCGGGCGGCTTCCCCGAAGTCTGTGCCTGACCGCCCTGGTTGACGGTGCCGTGGGCGCCGATGTTGCTGGAGTGGATGTCACCCTGGAAGGTGTAGCTGTGGGTGTTGATCACCTGCTGCGCCTGGTCGTAGGAGCTGGTGTCGACGTGGTGGTCCTTCAGGAACCGTTCGGTCGCTATCAGCACGCCCTGCTGGAGGCGCTGGAGGAAGTCCTGGGAGTCGGTCCGCTCGGAGAAGCCCAGCTGGTCCCAGTCGGCGACCCGCTCGCGGAGGCTGTCCACGGCTCCGTAGTCGTAGCGCAGGTGCCGCCGGCCGATCTCGCGGCGCAGCCTCTCCAGCGACCGGGCCCGCTCGCCCCGGGCGGCAGCCCGCCGGACCAGCCGTCCGGGGGCGCCGAGCAGCGCCGGCCAGGTGGCGGCGGTGGCGACGCGGAAGAGGTCCCACCAGCGTTCCCAGCCGTCCAGGGGTAGCTCGTACACCCGGTAGAAGCGCGACTGGAGCGGGGGGATGCCGTACGCCGCCACCTCCCAGGTGAGACTGGGGTGCTGGAGCCGGGCCCGCAGGTGCATGGAGACGATGACGCGGCCGCCCTCGCCGGTCCGCTCCAGGCTGAGATAGGTGCGCATGCCGGCGCCGGGCTGCACCACTCCGGCCTGCACCAGTTGCTTGGGTATCTGGGCGCGCGGGCGGCGCAGCCGGTCGGGGAGCAGGTCGGGCCCGACGTAGGAGACGTGATCTCCTATCACGTAGAGCCGGTTGCGGGCCCGCAGACCCTTCAGCCCGGCGATGTGCTCCATCTCGCGGGCGACGAAGCTGTGCAGGTCGACGGCGTCGAAGGGCTTGATGACCAGCTTGCCGCCGCCCGCCGGATCGTCGGCGGGCCGGCTGACGTCGATGGGCTGCCAGACCATTTCCTTGATCTTCGAGCCGCTGCCGACGAACGGGGTGGTGCGCGCGGCTCCCGCCGTGTACGGGACCACGTTGGCCCGCTTCTGCTCCAGCAGCCGGCCCTCCACCTCCGCCCCGACCTCCGGGGCGAGGTCCTTGGGCCGCCCGGCGCCGTGCTCGACGCCGAGCGCCGCCGTACGGGCCCCGTCCTCGGCCTGGCGGACCAGAGCCCAGGCGGTGGCGTATGCGAGGACGAACGCGGCGGCGGCTCCGAGGGCGAGGACGGGCAGGTCCGCGACGAGCCCGTACAGCGCGGCCGGTACCGCCGCCCACACGCCGGCCGCGCAGAGCCCGGCGAGGCGCCGGTCGCGCCGGTCGATCCGCCGTACGGAGGCCCGCGCGTGGCGCGCCAGGGCCACCAGGTCGATGCCGAGCGAGAGCCCGATGGCGCGCAGCCGGTCCTCGGTGAGTTCCACGTCCACCTCGCGGGCGAAGCCCTCGTCGAGGTGTGCTCCCGCGCACAGCAGCCGGGTCACCGCGTCGTCCCGGTACTGCGCCAGCACCGGTAATCGGCGTGCTGCCATATCGCGTCCTCCCCCGTGGCCGTGTCGTCCACCCTATGCAAACGGCCCGTGGCTGTCGCGGGGTTGGGCGGGAAGCGGCTCGGGGGTGCGGGTACTCAGGCGGTCTGTGCGGCCGGTGGCGGCGGACTGAGCATCCGTACTCAGGCTCCGGCGCGGCCGGCTTGTCATCGTGTGTGCATGTTCATTCAGCCATGTGATCCACTGCCGCGCGCCGGGATACGCGTCGGGATAACCGCCGTCGGCAGCCTGCTGCCCGACGAGGTGCTGTCCTCCGACGCCCTGCAGCGGGAGGTGGCGCTCCGCAGTGGGCTGACCCTGCCGCCGAGGCTGCTGACGCAGGCCACCGGGATCGTCTCCCGCCGGGTCGCGGGCGAGGGCGTGTACGCCTCCACCCTCGCGGTGGGCGCCGCCCGCCGGGCCCTGGCCGCCGCCGGACTCGGTCCGCTCGACGTCGACCTGCTGCTGTTCGCGTCCGCCTCCCGCGACCTGGTCGAGCCGGCCACCGCGCACATCGTGCAGGCGGAACTGGGCTCGCGGGCCCACGCCCTGGACGTCACCAACGCCTGCAACAGCTTCGTCAACGGGATCGACCTCGCCCGCTCCATGATCCTCGCCGGGCGGGCGCGGCGGGCCCTGGTGGTCACCGGTGAGACGCCGAGCCGGGCGGTGCGCAGGGACCCGGCCGATCTCGCGGAACTGCGCGACGGCTTCGCCGGGTACACCTTCGGCGACGCGGGCGCTGCGGTGGTCGTGGAGGCCGTGGAGCGCGGCGGGATCATCGACGTGGACACCGAGACCCATTCGGAGCACTGGGAGGTCGGGGGCATCCCGGGCGGCGGGTCACGGCACCCGCGCGGGGACGCGTACACGTACTTCCGCGGCGACGGGCACGAACTGCGGGGCGTCTTCGAGAAGGTGGGCACCGCCGTCATCGACCGGACGCTGCACCGCACGGGGATGGAGTGGGACGGCTTCGCCAAGGTGCTGGTGCACCAGGTGACGGTGCCGTACCTGGAGCGGTTCGCGGAACTGACCGGGGTGCCCGCCGGGAAGCTGGTGGTGACGGTGCCCGAGCTCGGCAATGTCGCGAGCGCGAGCATCGGGCTCCAGCTGGACCGGGTGTTCGGCGAACTCGCCCCGGGGGAAAGGGTGTTGTTCGTGGGTCTCGGCGGCGGCATCAGCATCATGACGATGGTCTGGGAGAAGTCGTGACGGCCGCGGCCGCGCCGATGTGGGTGGTCGTGCCCGCGCACGAGGAGGAGGCCCGGCTGGCCGCCACCCTGCGGGCGCTCGCCGCGCAGCGGGACCGGGACTTCACCCTGCTGGTCGTCGACAACGCCTCGACGGACGGTACGGGCGCCGTCGCCCGCGCGTTCGCGGCCGGCGCGCCCTTCCCGGTGGAGGTGATCGAGGAGCCGGAGAAGGGGGTCGGCTCCGCGGTGGACACCGGCTTCCGGTACGCGATCGGCCGCGGGGCGGCCCTGCTCGCCCGTACGGACGCCGACTGCCTGCCCCGGCCCGGCTGGACCGGCGCCGCCCGTGCCGCGCTGGTCCGCAGCCCCGGGCTGGTGTGCGGACGGATCGTGGCCCGCCGCGACGAGCACGGCCCGCTGGGCCGGGCCGGGTTCGGCGCGCTGGTGGCCCTCGCCGCGCTCTTCGGCCGGCTGCGGCCCGAGCACGCCCGGCGGCGCGGCTACCGGGCGCCGTACCGCATGCACGCCGGGAACAACATGGCCATCACCGCCGAGCTGTACCTGACCGTCGGCGGGATGCCCCGGCGCCCCTCGCCGACCGACCGGCTCTTCCTCAACGCCGTACGCCGCCACACCGACCGGATCACGCACTGCCGGGGGATGGTCGTGGAGAACTCGACGCGGCGCCTGCGGGCCTACGGGCTCGCCGGCACCGCCCGCTGGTACCTGGACCAGGGCAGCGGCACGCACGGAACGGACGACCCCCGCTGATGCTGGACCACCTCGACCACGCACTGCGCAGCCGCCCCGAGCGGCCCGCCGTGCTCACCGCCGCCCGCACCGGTGCGCCCCGGGTACGGGCCACCCGCGGCGAACTCGCCGAGCTGGCCGACGCCTTCGCCGCGGCCCTGCACGCGCGCGGGCTGCGCGCCGGGGACACCGTCGGCGTCGCCGTACGCCCCGGGCCGCGCGCCCTCGCCGTCCTGCTCGCGCTGTGGCGGCTCGGGCTGCGCGGGGCCGTCCTGGACCCGGGTGCCGGGCCCGACGTGCTGCGCGCCCGCCTCGCGCTGGCCCGGCCCTCGCTGGTGCTGGCCGACGCGGCCGCGCAGGCGGTGGCGGGCTGGGCGCGGCCGCTGGCCCGCCGGGCCCGGCTCGCGCTGCCGGACCTGGCCGCGCTGGGGCCGGTGGCCACGGTCGGGACCCGGCTGCCGGGCTGCGCGCCCGCGCTGGACCTGGCCGCGCCCCGCCAGGGTGTGCCCGCGCCCGGGGACGGGCTGGACGGGGACGCCGACGCGGTGATCGTGTTCACCTCGGGGACCACCTCCCTGCCGCGGGCCGTCGTCCACACCCGGGCGAGCCTGGCCGCGGGCATGACCACGGTCTCCGCGCTGTTCGACGCGCACGGGGACCGGCCGGTGCTCGGCGGCACCTTCTTCGTCCTCGTGCCCTCGCTGGCGCGGGGCGCCGCCGTCGCCCTCCCGGCGGGCAACTCCCGCGCACTGGCCCGCCAGTTGGGTCGACTGCGGCCCGAGGACACCTATCTGACCCCGCCCCGGCTGCGGGACGCGCTGGGCGCGGGCGCCCGCTTCCACGGCCGGGTGTGGACGGGCTCGGCCCCGGCGGGCGCCGGGCTGCTGGAACGCGTACGCGCGGCAGGCGCGGCCGAGGCCTGGGGGGTGTACGCGCTGACCGAGCTGTTCCCGGCCGCCGCGGTCGAGTCGCGGGAGAAGTCCGTGTTCGAGGAGGCCGGGGAGCCGGGGGACCTGGTCGGGGCGCCGCTGCCGGGCGTGCTCGCCAAGCCGGACGGGAACGGGCAGCTGCTGCTGTCCGGCCCGGCGGCCCGCCACCGCTACCTCGGGGAGGAGCCCGACGCGTGGGTGCGTACGGGCGACCGGGCACGGCTGGACGGCGCGGGCCGCATCGTGCTCGAAGGCAGGAGCAAGGACATGGTGCTGCGCCGGGCCGAGAACATCTATCCGGGGCTGTACGAGCCCGCCCTGCACGTGCCGGGGGTGGAGCTGGCCGTGCTCGTCGGGATCCCGGCCGGTGACGGCGACGAACGGCTCGTCGCCGTCGTGCAGCCGCGGCGCGGCGCGGACGAACGGGCCCTGCGCGCCGCCCTGTCGGAGCCGGTCCGGCGGATGGGCACGGCCCGGCCCGACGCCCTGCTGCTCGCGCGGATCCCGCTGTCGGGGCGCTCGCGCAAACCGGACCGGGCGGCGACGGCCGCACTGGCGGCGCGACGCCTGGGCCCGGCGCGATGACGGCCCGTGCCGCCGGTCCCGGGCCGCGGTACCCGTACGGGCCGGGTCCCGGGTCGCGCGCCCGGAGCCTTCCCCGGGTCTTCGCCCGGCCCGCCGATTCCACGGAGGTACACCCCCGATGAGCACCACGTCCCACACCAGGGCGCGTCGCCGCGACCGCCGGGTCTATCTGCACAGCCATCCCCTGCTGTTCGGGCTGCTCGCCGCCACCCGCGGCCGTCCGGTGCGCCGGCTCGGCCGGACCCTGCTGGTGCACGGCCCGGAGGCTTACCGGGAGGCCCTGACCCGGCTGCCGCTCGACCGGACGGCGGCCGGTACGACGGGCGCCGCCGCGCGGACGGCCCTGCGCGCCGGCGGGGGCGGGGCCGGGGGCGTGCTCTTCGACCAGGAGGGCGGCGGGCACCGGGCGGACCGGCGGGGCCTCGCGGGCTCCCTGGGCGGTGCCGGGGTCGAGGATCTCCGGTCGCTCTGGCGGCCGTTGCTCGTACGCCGTCTCGCGCCGCTGGACCGGGGCGGCGAGGTGGACCTCGTCGACCTCGCGCGGGAGCTCTCCGGGTCGGTGGTGTGCGCCCTGCTGGGGTCCGGCGCCGACCCGCGGGCGGTCGCCGGGGCCGCGGCCGAGGCGGCGGCCGCCTCCGTACGCAGCCACCTGCCGGGGCCGCGCCGCCCGCGCGCCGAGGCTGCTGCGGCCCGCGCCGCCGACCGGCTCCGCCGGCTCCTGGGGCCCGCCGGCGAGGCCCTGCCGGCGATGGTGGCGGTGGCCGCCGTCAACACCACCGTCGCCGCGCTGCCCCGGGCGGTGGCCTGGTGCGCCGACGCGGGGCTGTGGGAGCAGGCGGCGGACGGGGCCCTGCGGCCGGTGCTCGCCGACGAGCTGCTGCGGGTCACCTCGGCCTCGCCGCTGCTGCCCCGGGTGGCCGCGGCGGACGGGGTCGTGGGCGGCTGCCCGGTGCGCGGCGGCGACCGGCTGCTGCTGGTCGCCCGGCACGCGGCCGGGGCGCACCGGCGCGACCCGGACGCCGAGCGGCCCGCCGGCCCGGCCGTGGACCGGCTGGTGTTCGGCGCCGGACCGCACGCGTGTCCCGGTGCCCGGCTGGCCCGGGCCCAACTGGCCGACGTCCTGGGCGCGCTGGCCCCGTACCGGCCGGTGGTGACGCGGGCCCGGGTGGACCGGGGCGCGGCGCTGCCCGGCTGGCGCGTGCTGACCGTACGGGCCGGGGTCCCCGGGGCCGGGTCGTGATCGCGGTCACGGGCGCGAGCGGCTTCTGCGGCGGGCACGTGGCCCGCGCCGCCGCGGCGGCGGGGGCCGAGGTGGTGTGCCTGGGCCGCAGGCCGGGCCCGGTGGGCACGCACCGCTTCTGGGACGCCGCCGCGGAGCCGCCGGACCTGGCGGGCGTGGACCTGGTGGTGCACTGCGCGGCGGCCGTCGGCGATCCGGCCCCCGGCTCGCGGGCCGCGGCGCTGATGCGCGCGGTCAACGTGGACGGCACGGAGCGGCTGCTCGGAGCGGCCGGCGGGCGGCCCGTGGTGTGGGTGAGCAGCGCCAGCGTCTACGATCCGCGGCACGACCGCGGCCTGGTCGGCGAGGAGCACCCGCGCGCCGGGCAGTTGAACGCCTACGGCCGGACGAAGGCGGAGGGCGAGGCCCTGGCGCTGGCCGCCGGGGCGGTGGTGCTGCGGCCCCGGGCCGTCTACGGGCCGGGCGACATCACGCTGCTGCCCCGGCTGCTCTCCCGGGTCCGGGCGGGCACCCTGCTGCTGCCCGGCCCGGACGTGACGCTCAGCCTCACCGCAGTGGAGAACCTGACGCGGGCCTGCCTGACGGCGGCGGCCTGGGCGCCGGGTGCGTACAACATCGCCGACGGGGAGCCGTACGGCCGCGACGCGGCGGTCCGCGCGGTCCTGCGCGCCCATGGCGTCCGGGCCCGGATCCGGCACCTCCCGCTGCCGGTGGCCGCCGTGGCGGCCCGGGTCGCGGAGGCCGTGGCGACGGCGGCCGGGGCCGAGCCGGCCCTCAGCCGTTACGCGGTGGACCAGCTGGCGCACCCGGTGGTCCTGGACCTCACCCGGGCGCGGGCCCAGGGCTGGGCCCCGCACCGCAGCCTGGCGGACCACCTGGCTGCGGTGACCGGGGCCCGGCCGGGGCTCAGCGGCTGACGGCCGCCGGAGCCTGCGCCTTGGCGATGAGCAGGTCGAGCAGCGCGAGCAGGGAGCCGCGGACGTCCGTACGGGAACGGGCGTCGAGCATGAGGACGGGGGTGTTCGGATCGCGCAGGTGCAGCGCCGCCCCGATCTCCTCGGCGGTGTAGGGCTGTTCGCCGTGGAAGCAGTTCGCGCCGACCACGAAGGGCAGTCCGCGGCTCTCGAAGAAGTCCACGGCCGGGAAGCTGCGGTCCAGGCGCCGGGTGTCGACCAGCACGATCGCGCCGAGCGCCCCGTTCAGCAGGTCGTCCCACATGAACCAGAAGCGTTCCTGGCCGGGCGTGCCGAACAGGTAGAGGACCACACCGGCGTCGGTGAGGGTGAGCCGGCCGAAGTCCATGGCCACGGTGGTCACCGTCTTGGACTCGATGCCGTCGAGATCGTCGACGCCGATACCGGCGGACGTCAGCCGTTCCTCCGTACGCAGCGGCTCGATCTCGGAGATCGTCTCCACCAGGGTCGTCTTCCCGACCCCGAACCCGCCGGCGACGAGGATCTTGACCGGGGCCGGTTCCCGGTGGGCGGTCGCGGTCGTGTCATATCCGGGCAAGGCTGTCCCTGATTCTCATGAGCAGGTGGACGTCGGTGGTCTCGGCGACCGCCAGGGGCGGCCGGTGGTGGATCAGCCCGCGGTCGGCGAGTTCACCGAGGAGCAGCGTCATGGGGGTGAGGCGGATGTGCATCCGCGCCGCTATCTCGGCGACGGCCCGCCCGCCCGGCGGCGCGCACATGGCGAGGATCTCCTGCCACTCGGTGGGCAGGGTCCCGTCCACCTCGCCGTCGGCCGCCGCGGTGATCGTGGTGTCCATGGTGAGGACGGACTGCGCGGCGGCCGTACGCCCATCGGTCAGGGCGTACAGCCGCGTCCGGCGGCGGCCCGCCGGCTGCGGCTGTGGCTCGTCCTGCGGCATTACGCGGACGGCTGGCCGCGCTCGGGGGTGCCCAGCCACTCGCCGAGCGCCTGGGCGGTCCGTACGGCCTCGCCGCCCAGCTCCCCGAGCCGCGCCTTGCGGGAGGTCACCACGATGAGCGTGCTGCCCTCGCCGCATCCGACGATGCAGAGGTACCGGTCGTCCATCTCGACGAGCTGGCGGATGACGCGACCGCCGTCGATCTCCCGGGATATCGCCTTCATCGTGGACGCGATGCCTGAGGCCGCGGCCGCCATGCGCTCGGCCTGGGGCTCGTCCAGCAGGTAGGCGCTGAGCTTCATGCCGTCGTTGGAGAGCAGCACGGCTCCCTGGACGCCGGCGATCCTGCTCAGGTTGTTGTCGAGGACGCTGTAGATCGCGTCGTTGGATGCCGCGGTGTTCGGTGAGGTGGTCATGGCTGATCCCGTCGGAGCTCTTCTTCCACTGTCTGGGTCCCCTGTTCGTAGTCCGCCCAGGCATCGGCCACCTCTTCGGGTGTCGCGGTGTCGGGCCGGACGACGGTTTCCTGCGCGCGGGGCTCGCGCAGCTGTTCGGCGATGTGGGTCTGCGGGACGCGCTCCGGGAGGGCCGGGCGGACCGCAAGTGCGGGTACGGGTACGAGTGCCGGCACGGCCGCGGGCGCGGGCACCGTTGCGGGCACGGCCGCGGGTGCCTTCGTACGGCGGCTCGGCAGCCCGGCGCTCGTGTGCACGACCGGCTCGGGCTCCGGGGCGGGCTCGGGGGCGGGCTCGGGGCCGCGTACCGCGGGCGGGCTCGGCTCCGGGGCGGCCGGGGCGGTGACCCGGGACGGGGCCGGGAGCAGCTCCAGGAGCCGGGCCTGCGGCTCGATCTCGCGCGGGGCCCGCGCGTCGGTCGCCACCAGCAGCTGCCTGGGCACGATCACCACCGCGGAGGTGCCCCCGTACACCGAGCGGCGCAGGGTGACCGTCGCGCGGAGCTGGTCGGCGAGGTGCCCGACCACGAAGAGGCCGAGCCGGTGCGCGTTCTGCGCCAGCACGGAGTACGGCGGGGCCTCGTGCAGGCGCCCGTTCATCTCCTCGTAGCGCTCCGGGCTCACCCGCGGCCCGCGGTCCTCGATCTCGACGGAAAGCCCGTCCGTCACGAGTTCGGCGCGGATGACCACCTTGGACTTCGGCGGGGAGAACCGGGTGGCGTTGTCCAGCAGTTCGGCGAGCAGGTGGCTGATCTGGCTGATCGCGCTCGGTTCCACGCTGGTCTCGTCCAGGGCCTGCCGCTCGATGCGCCGGAAGTCCTCGACCTCCGCGGCCGCTTCGCGCAGCAGGTCGGCGACGCGCATGGGCTCGGTGTGCGGGTCGGGGACCTCGCCGCCCGCCAGGATGAGGAGGTTCTCGATCTGCCGCCGCATGCCGACCGTCAGCTGGTCGGCCCGCATCAGCTCGGCGAGCAGTGCCTCGTCGTGGCCGAAGGTGTCCTGGAGGTCCTCGGTGAGGCTCAGCTGGCGGCTGACCAGGTTTCCGGTGCGCGAGGCGATGCCCGAGGCGAACAGGCCGAATCCGTGGCGCTCGGCGGCGAGCTCGCGGTGTCCGTCGACGGACACCGCGACGGCCCGGGCGAAGGCGTCGCTGATGCGTCCGACCTCGTCCCGGTCGCCGGTCACGGCCGGCAGGGCCTCGGGGTCCACGGTCTGGCCGCGCCGGAGCCGGGCGACGACGTCGGGAAGGGTCTCCTCGGCGACGGTCACCGTGCGTACGTGCAGGTCGTGCAGGCGGCGGAGCACCGACCGGGTGGTGAAGACCACCACGACCACGACGGCCAGCAGCCCGCCGGCGCTGCCTCCGATCAGCCAGGCGACCTCGGTCTGCAGCTCCGCGGCCTTGGCCTCGCCGCGGGCGAGCACCGAGCGCGCCAGGTCGATGTTGAGCGTGGTCATCTGCACCGAGAAGGTCGCGTGCGCGGAGGACCAGCCGCGGGTCTCGGCGGAGAGCCTGATGCCCGTGGCGATGTCCTTGTGCCCGGAAAGGACCGCGCTCTCGATGCGCGTCTTGGTCTGCCACTCCGGGGAGCCGACGACCTGCTCGTAGGACCGCTGGTCCCGGGCCGTCAGGTGCGGCACGATCAGCGCCTCGTGCAGGTACCGCTGGGCACCCAGGGCACTGACGAACTGGTCGTAGCCGACGTAGCTCAGGTCCCCGGACGGCCCGGCCAGGGCCAGGACGGTGTCCTCGCGCGCCACCATCTCGGTGGCCTGGAGCATCGACACCACGGGACGGCTCGCCTGGGCGAGTTCGGCGTCCTCGGCGTGGCTGAACTCCTGTTGGTAGACCTGGATGACCTTGCCGATCACATCGGAGTAGTAGGCCAGCGTGCTGTCGGCGGAGCCGCTGCGGGTGTCCGCGCGCTGTCGGTACTCGGCCAGCTTCTCCAGTTGCCGGGTCACCTCCGCGAAGGACCGCGAGGGATCGACCGCCAGTCGGCGGAACTCGGCCGCTGCCGAGTCCGTGGCCTCGCGGCGGACGCGCAGTTCGCCCTCGGACCCGTCGGTGCCCGTCCACCGGGCGGCGGTCGCCGTCCGCTCGGCCTGCATGTCGACCATGAGCGTGTAGAGCGGGGCGCCGACCTGCTCGGCGGCCGCCACGTCGGACCGCAGCTCCTCCGACTGGGCCAGCAACCGTTCTGCGGTCACCGCCACTTGGGTGCCCATCGCGACGGTGGGGACCACCGCCAGCCAGATCAGCAGGGTGCGCAGACGCACGGAACGCCACCGACGGGTCGTCGACTGCCGTCGTACGCCTTCGGGTTCTATGGGAGACATCGGTCCTCGCGAGCGGGGGACGGCGGGAGGCCGATCATAACCAGACATGGCGGAGATTCGGATAGGTGTCTTCCGAGCCCGAAGCGTGCTACCTGCGGTAAATCATCGCAGGCCAGAGATCGGATCGGAATCGAACCGCGACGTACTCGACACCAAGGCCGCCCCGGCCTGTTCCGGCCGCCGGTTAACCGGTGGAGGTCACGGGTGTCCGGTGGCAGGGTGAGGCCCATGCCGTCGCACCACGCCGAGCAGCTGATCCGCGAGTTGCACGCCTCGCTGGGGCTGCGCAGACGTCCCGAGGACATCGCCCGGCTCGTCCAGGACCTGTTCGCCGCCCGCCGGGTCGATCCCGGCCCCGCCACCGCCGAGGCCCTGGAGAAGGCCTCCAGGAACTCCCTGCGCCGCCTCTGGCACGGATACACCTCCATGCTGGAGGAGTTCGCCGCGCCCGTCGGCGCGCAGCGCCAGCTCGCCCGCGCCACGGCGCTGTTCGCGTCCGTTCCCGAACTCCCCGAAGGGGCCGGGGACGATCCCGCCGAAATCGAGGCGGTCATCCGCCGGGCCGGCGAGGAGATTCACCGGCAGTACGGGGAGAACGACTTCGGCCTGGACCGGCTGAACCGGACGGAGCGGGCCGAAGCCGGCATCGGCGAGCTGTCCAAGCGTCAGTACAACAAGCGTTTCCGGCTGCTGCGGCGGATGGAGGCCAAGCTGGCCCGGCTGCTGCACGAGCAGCGCCGCCACGAGGTCACCATGACCGGCAAGGGAGCGCTCGCGCACACGCTGCCGTACGAGGTGTTCGGCGCGGACCCCGACACCGCCGCGTTCATCGCGTACCTGACCGCCCGCGCGAACATGCGCAGCGTCTTCACCAGCGGCCGGCAGCGCCGGCCGTACGACGAGGTCGCCGACGCGCTCCTGCGGCGCCTGCGCGCGGCGCCCGGGCGGACGGACTGGTACGCCGTGGCGCACGTCCACCCGACCAGCGAGGTGCTCGGGCACCTGTCCGACCAGGAGCTGATCCGGCTGCTGGTGCGGTGGAACCGCTTCCTGCGCGAGGTGGCCGAGCTGCTGGAGGACGCGTGGAACCGCTCCGGCTTCGAGGCCACGAGCATGGTGGTGCGACGCGGCGACGACTCCTCGACGTGGAACCAGGCCGCCCAGGCCTGGGGCACCGCCCGCGCGCACTGGTTCGCCCTGATGACCGAGCTGGGCCAGGAGGAGGTCCTGGACCGGGTCTGCCCGGGCAAGGTCCCGCGGCTGATGGCGGCCGACGTGGCCGCGTGGCACCGCAGGCGGGGCGGCGGGCTGCACCCCGACACGTACGTGTGGGCGGATCTGCCCCGGCCCTGGGAGGTCCTGCGGGGCGAGAAGGAATGCACGCGCTCGCTGGTGGAGGCGGCCTGCGCCCGGCACGGCGTGGACCCGGTGGCGGGCGGCTGGACCGCGCCCCGCCCGACGGCGGAGGCCGTCCGCTACCGGCCCACGCCGGAACTGGTCCACGGAGTGGCCGTCGCCGACCCGCTGATGGCGAGCGCGATGCGGTCGGCGGGGGTCTTCTCGGGCCGCGGCAAGCGCGCGGCGGCCGAGGAATGGCTGTGACGCCCCGGCGGTGAAATCCCGTTGACCGGGAGGGCGCGGCCTGCGGATGATCGGGGCGGCGGCGAGGAAGCTCTGCGGAGGAGCGCCCGGCTCGATCTCCGGGTGGACGCAGGTTCGAATCCTGTCCTCGCCGCCCTCACCGGCTTCGACATCCGGTGCCGGACCGCCCTGGCCCGCGTCCGGTCCCTCTTGCCCCCGCGCGGCGACGATCGCGTGGCCCGGCCGCGACGGCGAGGAGCAGTGGTGGCTGAGGCGCTTCCCCCGACTGCTCGTGACCGAACCCGGGGACTCTGCGACGGGGGCCGACCCGAGGGCTGGTTGAGGACGCCCTTCCCCAAGCCGGATTCCGTCCGGGTCGTCACCTGACCCGCCCGTACGGGCCCGCCGGCCGGTTCGCTACCGTGAACCGACTACTGCGGTGACGAAGAGTGCGGGCATGCGGGTGGGACCGGCGATCGACGAGGCCGCGGGGCTGCTGGAGGGCTGACTGCGCTCCGGGCGGCCGGCCGGTGCCGGCCTCGGCACGGAGGCGGCCGGGTGCACCCCCACGGCGTCACTGGATGACCTGTGGGTGCGAGGGGCTCGTTACCTCGGAGGTAATCGTCTCCGCTTGCCTGCACGGGCAGGATCGGTGATCTCCCCGCGTCGAAGGACGCGGAACCAGGACGGAGAGGTCAGCCATGTCCATGGCCGTACGGACGAACACGCGCACCGTGGTCGAGGAGTTGCTGCGCCGGATCGGCGAGGGCGACCCCGAGCGCATCGCCGAGTTGTATGCCGAGCAGGGCGATTGGAAGCTCGACTGGCCGGAGGCCGAGCACGGCCGTACTGCCACGCCGTGGATCCGGCACCGGTCCACCCGGGCCGACGCGGCCGCCCACTATCGCGAGCTTGCCGAGCACCACGTGCCCGAGGACGTGGGGACCGAGGTCGAGCGCATCCTCATCGACGGAACTGACGCGGTCGTGCTCGGCGAGATCCGCCAGACCGCCCGGCCCACCGGACGCGCGTACCGCGCACGGTTCGCCCTGCACCTCACCGTCGAGGACGGCCTCGTCACCCGGCACCACGTCTACGAGGACAGCCTCGCCGTCGCCCAGGCATTCGAGGCCGGGAATCGGTGAAGGACCGGCCTGGTCCGGGTCCTTCGGGTCGAGGTGGCGGACTACCTCGCATCGGTGGCCGGCCGGCCGGTCAGCGATCCCTGCGGCTCGCCCCGTACGAGCTTTCCGGCAGCGCTCAGCAGCCGGGCCGGAACGTCCGGCCGCTGCCGGGCGCGCTGCGCGAGGTGGTGGCGCAGGGCCGGGTCCGGGGCGCACCGGTAGCGTTCGAGGTAGTAGGCGATCTGGTCGGACCAGACCCAGAGGCCGTCGGTGCGGAAACCGGCGGGCACCACCCTGCTCCGGGCCGGATCGAGGCGGTCCGGTTCCGGGACGAGGCCGTGCAGGGCCACGGGAGCATCCCTGAGGGAGCTGAGCAGGGCGGCGCACTCCTCGGCGGAGGTCACGTGCTCACGGTCGGGTGCGATGGCGGGCGCTCCGTCGGGCCCCCGGAAGTCGAAGACCCGCGCGAGGTGCAGCGCGGTGGCCGGGGACGTCCCGCCGTCCGGCGATCGCGGGGCGTGCGCTTCGGCGAGCGGGTCGGCCAGCGTGGGCGTGTAGCCGCGCGGCGCCTCCAGCTGCCGGAGCCGTCCGCCGACGGCCGCGGCGTCCGGCGGCCGGGCCTCGCGGTCCTTGGCCAGCAGATCGAGGATGAGCCGTTCCAGGCCGGCCGGCAGATCGGGGCGGAGCTCCGTCGGTGGGGGCGGAGGTTCGTGGAGGTGCCGGGCAAGGACGGAGTGGACCGCTCCGGTTCCGAACGGCGGTGCCCCTGTGACCAGTTCGTACAGGAGGCAGCCGAGCGAGTAGAGGTCGGCGCGGGCGTCCACCGCCACGCCCTGGATCTGTTCCGGGGAGGCGTAGGGCGGGCTTCCCAGGAAGTGCCCGCTCACCGTCAGTTTGGTCAGGCCCCGGCGGCCCGGCGCGGCTCCGGGCAGCAGCGCGGCGATGCCGAAGTCCACGACCTTGACGGTTCCGGTCCGGGTCAGGATGACGTTCGACGGCTTGAGGTCCCGGTGGACGATCTCCTTCGCGTGCGCGGTGTGCAGCGCGGCGCAGATCTGGCGGGCCCATGCGAGTACGTCGGTCAGGGGCGGCGGTGCCCCGCCGCGGACCAGGGTGTCCAGCGAGCTGCCCTCGACCAGCTCCATCACCACGTGGTAGCAGGGGTCCTTCCTGAAGTCGTAGACCGTGACGATGTGCGGGTCTCCGGCCAGCCGTGCGGTGAAACTGGCCTCGCGCTCGAACCGGGCCCGGAAGTGCATGTCCTGCGCCGCGGCGGGGTGGATCAGCTTGAGCGCGACCTCCCGGTCGAGCAGTTCGTCGTGGGCGCGCCACACCTCGCCCATCCCGCCCGCCCCCAGCAGCACGCGCAGCCGGTAGCGCCCGTCGAGCAGCCGGCCGTCCGTGGCGCCGGTCACCGGGCTCACCCGCCGTCTCCGCCCGCCGCGCCCGTCAGACCGAATCCGGCGCTCGCGAGCAGGCCGGCCAGCGAGTCGGTCGTGACGGCGAAGGCGGGCTCCGACTCCGCGCGCAGGGCCAGCGTGCCGATCACCTCGCCGAGCTCGTTGAGCAGGGGGCCGCCGGCCGCTTCGGGGGGCAGTCCCAGATCGGTCTTGAACAACTGGAGTCGCTGCTCCGGGAAGACCTCGAACTTCTCGACGATGCCGGGCAGCAGTGCGTCGTCCGGGGCCGGGGCCCAGACGAGGTCACCGATGTGGACGAGCCGGGGGAAGCCCAGGCGCAGCGGCGCCGCCTGCACCGGTTCGGCCAGGAGCAGCACGGCCGTGGCGATGGAGGGGGAGTCGGCGAGGAAGACCCGGCGTACGGCCCGCTCCCCTTCGACCAGGCGCACCGTCATCCCCTCGGGGTCCTGCGCCGACCACCGCCGGCTGGTCAGGACGTGGCGGTCCGAGATCAGGAAGCCGCCGCCCTCCTGGCCGCTGCCGTCCGCCACCCGCACCAGGGCGGACCTGGCCGATGCCACGAACGCCCCGGGGTCTTCGGGGTCGAGCACGACCGCGCGCAGCCGGGCCGCGTCGGCCAGCAGCGTCCGCCGGTAGCCCTCCACGTCCCCGGCGCCGGCGAGGCAGCGCAGCCGTCGCCGGAGGTCGTCGGGGTCGGTGAGCGGCTCGGCCAGTTCCTCCAGCGCGTGGAGCGCCCGGCCGTGGTCACCGGCGTCGTGCAGGGCGCGGAAGCGCGTCAGCGGGTCGCTGTCCACGGCGGCGAGGGCGGCGAGCACGCCGTTCCAGCGCGTCAGCCGGGCCATGCCCTGCCGCATGGCGTCGAGGTGCACCCCGAGCTGGTGGGCGAGGTGCTGTCCCGCGGCTGTCCGTTCCGCCAAGGCCGGCTGGGAGAGGTGGTCCCGCGCGGTGGTCAGCAGATCCCGCAACGGGGCGCGCAGGGAGAGGAGTTCGCCTTCCAGCTCGGCCGACTGCGGGCCGTACATCTCGGCGAGCATGCCCTGCGTGGCCGGGTCCAGGGCCCGGCGGGACGGCCGGTGGGCGCTCAGGCGCTCGCGGAACTCGTGGCAGATCGGCTCGCAGTCGCCGAGCTCGGCCGCCTCCTCGACCAGCCGGCGCAGGGCGCGCCTGAGTTCCTCCAGTTCGCGCTGGACGGTGTGCCGCCGCGACATCGTCTCGATCTCGCTCGGTGCGAGCAGGGTCGTCCCGATGAACTCGGCCGAGCTGCTGTTCCCGGTCACCGTGTCGCGCGCCGTGACCGTCAGGACGCAGCTCCTGTCGAACCCGAAGGTCACTTCGATCTGCGGCACTCCGCGCGCGACCGGCGGGATGCCCGTCAGCCGCAGGACCCCCACCAGCGAACGGGGCTCGATCCCGCCGATGTAGACCACGATGTCCACCTGCATCTGAAGGTCCCGGGTCGTGGTGTAGATCTTCGACTCCTGGGTCGGGATGGACGTGTTCCGCTCGATGAGGACGGAGAAGCCCTCGGTGCCGTCGGCCTCGGCGACCGCGATCCCGAGGTCGAAGGGGGTCACGTCCTCCAGTTGGATGTCCTTCAGGTGGCCGGAGAGCACCGCCCCTTCCAGTGCGGCACCGCAGGCCACGGCCGTCCGGGCATCCGACAGGACGGTGCGGTCGGCCTCGAAGACCTCTTCCACGGTCCCGCTGATCAGCGGCGAGAGCATCGGACCACCGACCAGGACGAGGTGGTCGGGCGGGAGGCCGCGTTCGTCCATCATCCGCTCGCAGACGTCGCGCAGGGTGCGCAGCGAGTCGGCGAGCAGGGCGGCGAGCTCGTCACGGGTCAGCTCCAGGCGCACTTCCGGCTGCCCGAGGTAGGCGTTGAGGGTGTATTCGGCCTCGCGCTGGGAGGAGAGGGCGATCTTGAGGTGCTCGGCGGCCAGTTCGAGCCGTCGGCGCGCCCGGCCGGTCGCCGGGACGTCCAGTCCGCGGGCGCGGAGCCGCCGCGCGAGCTCGTCGGCCACGATGCGGTCGAAGTCGTACCCGCCGTACTCGTTGTCGCCGAGGATGTTCCGGACCTGGTAGCGGTTGCCCCGGACCTCCATGGCGCTCACGTCGAGGGTGCCCGCGCCGAGGTCCACGACGGTGACCTCGCCGCTCAGCCGCCGCTGGGCCGCGGCCGCCAGGCAGGCCGCGGTCGGCTCGTGAATCAGGCGCCTGGCCTTCACCCCGGCGATCTCGCACGCGTTGCGGGTGGCGTGCTTGGCGTTGTTGAGGAAGTACGCGGGGATGGTGAGGATCGCCTCCTCCCGCTTCAGTGTGAGGTCGTGATGTCCGGCCGCCCAGTCCAGCCAGTCCTCGCGAACCTGTCCGAGCGCTTCGCGGGCCAGCTCACCGAGCCGTTCCCGTACCTGCCCGGCGAGGTATTTCTCCACCAGCGTCCGGGCGTGCGCGATCAGGCGGGCGGCGACCTCTTCCGGCCGGTAGGAGCGGTCGAGGATGGTGTAGGACATGCCGTCGCCCATCCGGCGCTTGGACGCGCTGATGTGGCCGACCACCCAGGAGGCGAGGATCTGGTCGCCGGTCAGTCCGACGCGTTCCTCGCCCCCCTTCGTCACCGTCAAGGTGGAGGCGAACTGGGAGTTCACCCCGTCCGGACAGATCACCGGCTGTCCGCTGTGCGCGTCGTAGAGGGCGGCGACACACGAGTGGGTCCCGAGGTCGAGGCCCCAGACGGTGGCGAAGCGGGTGTCCGTCTCGGCGCGGGCCCGCTGCGCCCACTCGGCGGCCCGCTCCTCGAACTCCTTGCGGCCGACGGCGCCGATCGCCTGCAGGGCCTGGCTCACCCGTTCCCGCTGCAGCTCGGGGACGGCGGCGTCGTCCTGTTCGACCAGCGACCTCAGCAGCCCCGGGGCCGCCGAGTCGCGTCCCCTGCGTTCCATGGCGTCCAGGCAGCGCTCGACGAGCTCGGCGATGTCGCCCGTCCTGCGCAGGAACGGAGCCAGCCGCGGGTCCTCGATCGCCTCCCCGCCCTTCCAGCGGATCAGACAGCGGGCCGCCGCCGAGGCGTCGTCCGCCCGGCCGTAGAGCACGACTGCCTCCTCGTACCGCCCGTCCTGCTCGTGCAGGCGGGCCGCGCCGAGCAGGTCGCCGCCGGCTTCGCGGGCCGCTGCGCGAGCAGCCCGGCCCTCGGCCGAGTCCTCGCTCTTGAGGACACGGTCGGCGTCGCCGAACCGCTCGGCCTTCCGGAAGAGGGTGTGCGCCCGGTAGAGATCACCGGCGTCCTCGGCGTGCCCGGCCGCCTCCGCGGGCTGGCTGGCCGCCTCCTCGAACCGGCTCCACTCCAGGTGCACGGCCGGGCGGTCCTCCGCGGGTGCCTGCCGCAGCAGATCGTCCAGACGGCGCCGCTCGACCGCGACGACGGCCGCGCGTAACCCCTCCAGCTCGGCCTTCCGGTCGACGATCAACTCCGTCGGCCTCGCGGCCCGTTCCAGTTGGCCGAGGATCTCCGAGACGAGCCCGAGGGCGGCGATCCGGTCGCCCCGTTGCACCTGGCCGTCGATGTCCGGGCGGCAGGCGGCGGCCAGGGAGGCCAGCCGGTCGGGCTCCTCGGCGGGGCAGGTCGCGAGCGCGGCCCGGTGATCGCCGAGCTGCTCGTGGCAGCGGCTCACCAGATCGTGCCGGCCGGCCTGCTCGCAGTGTGCCAGCGCCTCGGCGGGCCGGCCTGCGGCGAGGAGGAGTTCACCGGCCCGCTCGTGGAAGTCCCGGGCCCGCTCGGACAGGCCTTCCGTCCGGGCCAGTTCCAGTGCGGCCAGGACGTCGTCGATCCGCTGCGAGGTCGCGCAGCAGTCCAGCGCCTCGCGCTTGCGTACGGGGTTGTCCGCGAGCCGCACGGCATCGCCCCCGCGGCCGAGGAAGAGCTTCACCGGGTACAGGTCCGGCACCAGGGGGTCGGCGAGGTGGTCGAAGAAGGTGCTCCACAGCGCGGCGTCGTGGGCGAGCGCGGCCCTCGCGGTGTACGCCCGTAAGGCCTGCGTCGTCGTGCCGATGTCGAGGAGACCTGCGTCCTGGCGGCGCCGCAGCAAGGAGACGAGGCTGTCGGCGCTGTCCCGCTCACCCGCCAGCACCGCCAGCCGGCCCCCGGCCTCACGTTCCAGCGCGAGGTCTCCGGCGCGGCCCGCCGCCTCGGCGATCACGGTGAGGGCGGTACGGTCGCCGTGCCCGACGGCTTCGTGCAGCGCCGCCTTCCGGGCCGGCCCCAGGGCCGCCGCGTACCCCTCGGCGGGCAGTCGACGGCCCGGCCGCTCCAGCAGGTCGGCCGCCAGCGCCGGGTCGTGGTCGAGCGCCTCCACGAGCGCCCGGCCGAAGGCCTCGGCGGCCTGGTCCAGTTCTCTTCCGGTCAGCAGTGCGGGCCGGAAGGTCTGCTCCACCAGCTTCAGCGCCTTGCGCAGGCTGCGGGGTCTGCCGTCCGAAGACCTGTTGAGCCACACCTGTCCTCATCCCCCTGCGATCACAAGGCCGGGCCCTGATCTCACATGCTAACGACCCCGGGGACAAAGGGAGATGGGACTGCGGGACTGCTCGCGATCTCCAGGTGGACGCAGGTTCGAATCCGGTCCGGCGCCTCGGCGGAACCGACGCCGCCCCGGAGGAGGGCACACTGCCCCGTCGGCCGAAACCATCCCTTGCGTACCGCGGGTAACGGCCTTTAGGGTCGGCGGACTTGAGGAACGGGAGGCACCATGGAAAGCGACAGGGCACCAGAGGACGACACCCGGACCAAGCCGGAGATCAAGAAGGTGGCCGTCCGCGACGAGGCCAGGAAGCGCGACCGGCTCACCATCGACAAGCGACCGTCGTCCTGACCGCGCGGGAGTCGGCGCCCGGCCCGGCACCGAGGACGCCGGGCGCCAGGGGGTTTCTTGTCGGTCAGGCCGGACCCCGCGAGCCCGGCGTGATCGGCAAGACACCCCCTGAGGCCCCGTGCCGGGCTGCCGACCGGCCGGCCCGGCGGACGGAGCGAGGCCGGGCGGGGAGGACCGCATGCGCATCCATCTGGTGACCATGCCCTGGCAGCCGATCGACCTGCCCTCGCTCCAGATCGGCCTGCTGCACTCCCTCCTGACCCGCACCCGGCCCTCCGACGAGATCCACGAGTTCCACGGTTCGCTGCGCTGGGCGGAATTCCTGCTGGAGCGGACGGACGGACTGCTGCGCCCGGCCGACCACGCCGAGGTGGGCAGCGACTCGATCTTCGACGGGCTTGGCGACTGGGTCTTCTCGGGCGTGCTCTACGCGGACCCCGACTGGGGCGTCGCACGGCTCGGCGCGTACGCGCAGCGGCGCGGGATCCCGGTGGACAAGGCGCATGCCATGCGGGTCCACGCGGCGGATTTCATCTCCAGCAGCGCCTCGGAGATCCTCGACGAGGACCCGGACGTCGTCGGGTTCACCAGCACGTTCATGCAGAACGTGTCCTCGCTCGCGCTCGCCGCCGAGCTCAAGCGCCGCCGCCCCGGCCTCACCGTGGTCTTCGGCGGCAGCAACTGCGACGGGCCGATGGGCCACGCCCTGCACCGCAACCATCCCTTCGTCGACCATGTGGTGCGCGGGGAGGGGGAGTACGCGTTCCCCGCCCTGCTGGCCCATCTGGACGCCGGGACCCCGCCCGTCGACGTACCGGGCCTGTGCTGGTGGGACGGCGGGACCTCGCGGGCGAACGAGGAGACCCGCCGTACGGTGGCGCCGCGTGACATCGCCTCGCCCGACTACGACATCTGGCAGGCGGAGCTCGACGCCTCCCCGGTGGCCGAGTACGTCCGTCCGAAACTGGTCGTGGAAGGCGCGCGCGGCTGCTGGTGGGGCGAGAAGCACCATTGCACGTTCTGCGGTCTCAACGGCTCGGCGATGGCGTTCCGCGCCAAGCCCGGTGAGCAGTTGTGGGCCGAAGTCGACCGGCTCGTCCGGCGGCACCGGATCCTCGACATCGTCACGGTCGACAACATCATCGACATGGCGTACTTCACGGACTTCCTGCCGCTCGCCGCCGACAGCGGCTGGGACCTCCTGATGCACTACGAGGTCAAGTCCAACCTCACCACGGACCAGCTGGCGCTCCTGGCCCGCTCGGGAGCGGTGCACATCCAACCGGGGATCGAGAGCCTCAACAACCGCGTCCTCGGCCTCATGGACAAGGGAGTCACCGGCTCCCGCAACGTCCGCACGCTCCGGGAATGCGCCGACCGGTCGCTCACGTGCACGTGGAACTACCTGTACGGGTTCCCGGGCGAGACGGCGGACGATTACGACCCGGTCGTCGACCAGATCCCCGCGCTCGTGCACCTGCAGCCACCGGGCGGCGCGTTCCGCATCCAGCTGGAGCGGTTCAGCCCGCACTTCGCCGATCCCGCCCTCGGCTTCGCCGAGCGGACCCCTGCCGAGATGTACGGCCATGTGTACGACCTCCCCGAGGAGGAACTGGCCGACCTGGTGTACCTCTTCGACACCCCGCCCCGCGGGATCGGCGGCAGGACGGAGGAGCGGCTCGCACGGGCCGTCGAGGACTGGCGGGCCGGGCACGCCGGTTCGACGCTGCTGATGGAATCCGGCGCGGACGGTGACCTGCTGGTGCACGACCGGCGGCGCGGATGGCCGGCCCGGACGCATCGGCTCGGCGGCTGGGAGGCCGCCGCGTTCCGGCACCTGGAACACGGCCGCTCCGGGCCCGCCCTGCACCGGCTCCTCACCGAGGAGGGGCATCCGGTCACCCCGGAACGGCTCACGGAGTGGCTCGGAGAGGGCGTGTCCCTGGGGCTGCTGTTCTTCGACGGACGGTCGTACGTGTCGCTGCCTCTGCGGAACGCTCCGGTCCGCACGGTCGCCGTCACGGACGGTGCCGGGGCGGGGGCCGACACCGAGGTGGTGGCCATATGACCGGCGGGCAGGTGGTGGTGGACGAGCCACTGCCGCTGGGCACGGGCGGACGCGGCGCGGCGGACGCCGTGCGTTTCCTGCGCGACTGCCAGAGCCGGGCGCTCACGGTGCGCTGGGTCCCGGACAGCGACGCCCTGCCCTTCGACACCGGGCTGCTGCACCACCTCCCGCCACCGGCTCCCCGCCCCGCCTCCCCGGACGGGTCCGGCAGGTCCGGCAGGTCCGACGAGGCGGCCGTGTGGAGGTCCCGGTACGCGTACGGCCTGCTCTACCACCGCCGCGGGCCGGATTTCGTGACGGTCATGGACCGCAGGGATCCCTCGGCCTCGGCCCGGTTCACCATCGACCAGCCTGCACTGCTCGGCGCCTTCCTCACCGTGCAGGAACCCACGGCCCTCGACGAGCTCGACGCGACACGGCGCGAGGCCGTGTCCCTGCTGGCGGACGAACGTCTCGTCCTGGTCACGCAGGGGTGGGCGGTGGCACTGCCGCCGCGCCTGCGCCGCTGGCCCGTCCCCTGCACGAGCGTCTGACCTGTGACCTCGTCGCCGACCCGACCCCCGTCCACGGCCGCCGACGGCGGCGGCACGCCGTGGGGTGCGCTGCGGCGGCATCGCCCGTTCCTGCTGCTCTGCGGCGAACAGGCGGCCAGCTCCGTCGGACGGCAGATCACCGCGCTCGCACTGGCGATGCTGGCCGTGACCCGACTGGACGCGGGCCCGTTCGGGGCGTCGGCGCTGCTGGCCCTGACCTATCTCCCCGGCGCCGTGCTCAGCCCCCTCGCCGGTGTGCTCGCCGACCGGGCCCGGCTGCGCACCCTCGCCGTCACGCTCACCTCGCTGCAGGTGGTGGTCGTCGCCTCGGTGCCGCTCGCCGGGGCACTCGGGAGCCTCGGCCTGCCGCACCTGTACGTGGTGGCCGCCCTGTCGGGCTCGCTGACCTGGACCCTCTCGGTGGCGCTGCAGGCGGCGCTGCCCCGAGTGGTCAGGCCCGAGCAGCTCCTGACCGGCAACTCGGCCCTGACCGGCGCCCGTACGACGGGCATGATCGGCGGCCCCGCCCTGGGCGGCGTCCTCGTCGGTCTCGTCGGGGCGTCCTCCGCCCTGCTGGCCGGCGGCGCCGCCTACACGGTCGAGGCCGTGCTGCTGTTCGCCCTGCCCGCGTCGCTGAACAGACCGGCCGAGCCCACCGGACGCCAGGGCCCCCGGCTCGCCGCGCTCCGCGAGGGGCTGGCGGTGGTCCGGGCGGAACCGGTGCTGCGCCGGCAGGTGCTCGCGGGCGCCGGGTTCAACCTCGGCAGCGGGGCTGCGGACGCGCTCTTCGTGGTGTACGCGAATCGCGAACTCGCCCTCTCTGCATGGCAGCTGGGGATCGTGTACGCCGCGTTCAGCGTGGCCACCGTGGCCGGAGTCCTGCTCGCGGGCCGGTTCGCGACGTCCGTCGAGCTGTACCGGGCGACACGGATCTGCGCGGTGGTGGCAGCTCTCGCGATCTTCCTCGTGCCGGCGGCGTCGCTGGGTCTCGCCTTCCCCGCGCTGCTCGCCTACCAACTGGTCTTCGGCATTGCGGCGACCGTTTGGGCGATCTCCATGACGACCACCCAGCAACTGATCGCCCCGCACCACCTCCAGGGCCGCGTCGCCGGCTTCGCCCAGGCGGCACTCCTGACCACCGTCCCGGTGGGGGCCCTGTCCGCGGGCGCGCTGGCGGCCTGGCTGGGGAGCGTCCCCGTGCTGACCGGCGCCGCGGCGGCGGCGCTCCTGGCCGCGTCCTGCTTCTGGCTGCCGCACCGCACCGGCACTGCCGTACTGCCGCCCGCCCCGTGACCTAGTGCTGTGGCCAGGAAGGTTTGCCGGGTTGCGGCGTCCGGTGCATGGGGTCTCCCCAGGCCCGCAGGGCCTAGGGGAAGCATCGCAAGACGGAGGGCCGCGGCTCGTACTGGACGTACTTGCGCGGTCCGACAACCTGGGGGTCCCCCCGGACGGAGTCTGGGGGATGGGGTGCCGTGCCGGGCGTCGCAACCCGGTGAACCTTGCCGGTCACAGCACTAGGTCGCACCGGAGTCCACACGGCACGGACACCCGCGGCAGCGGATGCGGCAGGCGGGCGGGCGGGCGATGCCGACCGGTTCCCTACGGGACGTGGACCCGAGGGGAACCGGACGGGTTCAGCTCTCCTGGCCGCCCGGAGTCAGCCGCAGGGAGATGCTGTTGATGCAGTACCGCTGGTCCGTCGGGGTCGGGTAGCCCTCGCCCTCGAAGACGTGGCCCAGGTGGGAGCCGCACTTCGCGCAGCGGACCTCCGTGCGGACCATCCCGTGCGAGGTGTCGGCGATCAGTTCGACCGCGTCGGTGTCCTTCGGGTCGAAGAAGGACGGCCAGCCGCAGTGCGACTCGAACTTCTCCGACGAGCGGAACAGCTCGGACCCGCAGCCGCGGCAGGAGTAGACGCCCTCCGTCTTGGTGTCCGTGTACTCACCGCGGAAGGCCGGCTCGGTGCCCGCCAGGCGCAGCACCTGGTACTCGGACGGGGTCAGCTCCGCCTGCCACTGCTCGTCCGTCTTCTCGACCTCGTAGGACATGACTCTCCCGCTCCCTCGTACCTTCAGCTCGACAGCCGGGCGAGGATGGCCGGACCGAGGTCCGTGACGTCGCCCGCGCCCATGGTGAGAACGAGATCACCGGGCTTGGCCATTCCCGCGATGGCGTCGGCGACGGCCGCCTTGTCGTGCTCGGCGGTGACGTCGGCGCCCGCCGCCCGCGCGGCCGCGATGATCAGCTCGCTGGTGACGCCGGGGATCGGGTCCTCGCGGGCCGGGTAGATGTCCAGGACCAGGGAGGCGTCGGCCAGGGCCAGCGACTGGCCCATCTCCTTGCCGAGCTCCTGGGTGCGGGAGAAGAGGTGCGGCTGGAAGACGACCAGGATCCGGGCGTCCCCGGCGGCTCCGCGGATGGCCTCCAGGTCGGCGGTCATCTCGGTGGGGTGGTGCGCGTAGGAGTCGATCACCTGGACGCCCGCGGCCTCGCCCTTGAGCTGGAGGCGGCGCTTGACGCCGGTGTACTTGCCGAGCGCGCTCGCCAGGTTGTGCGCCGGGATGCCGAGCGCCACGCCCGCGGCGAGGGCCGCGACGGCGTTGTGCGCGTAGTGGCGGCCGGGGACCGAGACGGTGAAGGTGAGCATCCGGCCGTCCAGGATCACGGTGACCTCGCTGGTCAGGCCGCGCGGGGTGATCTTGGTGATCCGGACGTCTGCGCCCTCCTCCTCGCCGTACGTGACGACGGTGAGGCCCTCCTGTCCGGCGACCCGGCGGGCGATCTCGGCGGCGCCCTCCTGGCCGTGGGCGACGACGAGGGTGCCGCCGGGCACGACCTTGCCGACGAAGGTCTCGAAGGACTCGTAGATCTCGTCGATGGAGGCGTAGTTCGCGTGGTGGTCGAGCTCCGCGTTGAGGATGATCGCGACCTGCGGCGTGTACTTGTGGAAGGTGCGGTCGCTCTCGTCCGCCTCGGCGACGAAGATGTCGCCCTCGCCGTGGTGGGCGTTGGAGCCGGGGGCGTCCAGGTCGCCGCCGATGGCGTACGAGGGGTCCAGGCCCAGGGCCGAGAGGGACACCGCCAGCATCGAGGTGGTGGTGGTCTTGCCGTGCGTCCCGGCGACGGCGATCGGCCGCAGCCCGTCCATCAGGGCGGCCAGCGCGTCGGAGCGGTGCACGACGGGGATGCCGAGCTCGGCGGCGCGGGCCAGCTCGGGGTTGTCGGCGCGGATCGCGCTGGAGACGACCACGCAGGTCGAGTCGGCGGCGAGGTTCCCGGCCGCGTGTCCGCCGTGGACCGTGGCGCCGTGGGCGCGCAGCGCCTCGGCGGTCTCGGAGTCACCGCGGCTGTCGCTGCCGGCCACCTGCGCGCCGCGCTGGGCCAGGATCTTCGCGATGCCGGACATGCCGGCGCCGCCGATGCCGATGAAGTGGGGCCGTTCCATGGCGGTCGGCAGGCCGGGCTTCATTCAGGTCGCTCCAGGATCGTGTTTTCTTGCGGGTGCGCGTGAGGCTCTGACTGGCCCCAGCCTATTCGTTGTGGGCGAAGAGCTTGAGCACGGGAACGCCGACCTTGTGGCGGGCGCGCGAGGCCCAGTCCCGGTGGAAGAACTCCTCCACGAAGTGCGGGGCGGTCAGGACGATCACCTCGTCGGCGTCGTGCTCGTCCACGACGGACTTCAGCTTGTCGAGCGGGTGGTCCTCGATGATCTGCCCGACGGCCTTGGCGCCCTTGGCGCGCAGCGCGTTCAGGGAGTGCGCGAGGGCGTGCGCGGCGGGGCCGAGGGCGTCCTCGCCCTCGGGTTCGTCACCCTCACGGATGGCCTCGGGGAGCTCACCGAGCGCTACGTCGTCGATGGCGCGCAGCAGTCGGTCCTGGTCGCCCCGGGGCTGCATGAGCACGATGAAGGAGACCGCGTCGTCCCCGTGCAGGTTGGTGACGAAGTCCACGTCGACCGCGGTCAGCGGCTGCTCGATCATCAATACGCTCGTGAACACGGACGCCCTCTCCTTCATGGGCCGAGGCCGGCCGGCCGACCCCTGCGGAAACCATCCTGCCCCGCTGTCGCACGGGGCCCTGCGCAGACATACCTGCCCAGTTATGTGCCCAGCGGAAGCAAAGCGGAACGACAAATTCCGCGCCTTGTCAGATCCGACGGTAGCTCGTGAAGAGGAACCCGGCCTCTTCCAGTACGCAGGCGGGCGCGAGCCGGTGCGGAACCGTGACGGAGGGGCCGCCGGCGATCCGCTGGGCGCCTCCCGCCACGAGCATCGGGGAGATCGTCAGGCACAGCTCGTCCAGGGCGTCGGCGGCCACGAACTGACCCAGGAGCCGGGGCCCGCCCTCGGTGAGCTGGCGGCGCAGCCCCCGCGCGGCGAGTTCCCGTACCGCCCGGGCGGCGTCCACGCCCGCGCCGTCACCGGCCACCACGACCTCGGCCCCGGCCGCCACGGCCTCGGCCACCCGGGCGGCGGGCGCGGCGGCCCCGGTGACCACCAGGGTCGGCACCAGCGGGGAGGTGAACAGGGGCAGCGAGAAGTCCAGGTCCAGGCTGGCGGTGACCACGGCGATGGCGGGCGCCGGGCCCTGCCCGGAGGCGGCCCGGCGGGCGGCGAAGGCCTCCCGGGCGCGGGCCGGGCGGTAGCCCTCCTGGCGAACCGTTTCCGCGCCGACGACCACCACATCGGCCAGCGCCCGCAGGGTGCCGAAGATCCGCATGTCGGTCTCGCCGGAGATGGGCTGCGAGCGGCCCTCGTGCTGGGCGCCCCCGTCCAGGGTGGAGACCATGTTGGCCCGGAGCCAGTGGCCGTCCGCCTTCAGCGCGGGGTACGCGTAGGCCTCGGCCAGTTCGTCGAGCGACCACTCCCGGTCGGCCCGGTCCTGGGGCGAGGCTGATGTCTGATCGGTCACAGGGAACAGGCGTCGCATCGGTGCAGTGTGCCACGCCCCGTAGAGTTGAGAGCTGTGTCGACATCTCTCTCCACCTCCGGTTACACCTCCGGCCGGCCCCCCATAGCCGACGCGGGGCCCCAGGCCCTCTGCGCGCGCGAGCCGCGGGTGCCCGCCGAACGGCTGGTGGCCGAGATGGTGCCGCCACCGCGGTTCGACTCGGTGCGCTTCGACACGTACGACCCGGACCCGGCCCAGCCCAGCCAGTCCGAGGCCGTCACCGCGCTGAGCGGCTTCGCCGCCGGTCTGGGCGGTGCGCACGCCAGCGGCGCCGGCAAGAAGCGCTGGTTCTCGAAGAAGCCGACCGCCCCCGCCGCCCCGCGCGGGGTCTACCTCGACGGCGGCTACGGCGTCGGCAAGACCCACCTGCTGGCCTCCCTGTGGCACGCCACCCCGGCCGAACCCGCGCTCAAGGCCTTCGGCACCTTCGTGGAGCTGACCAACCTGGTCGGCGCGCTCGGCTTCCAGCAGACCGTGCAGACCCTCGGCGGACACCGGCTGCTGTGCATCGACGAGTTCGAGCTGGACGACCCGGGCGACACCGTACTGGTGTCCTCGCTGCTCAGCCGCCTCGTCGAGCAGGGTGTGGCACTGGCCGCCACCTCCAACACCCTCCCCGGCAAGCTCGGCGAGGGCCGCTTCGCCTCCGCCGACTTCCTGCGCGAGATCCAGGGGCTGTCGGCGCACTTCCGGCCGCTGCGGATCGACGGCCAGGACTACCGCCACCGCGGTCTCCCGGAGGCCCCGGCGCCCTTCTCGGACGAACAGGTCACCAAGGCCGCGTACGCGACCGAGGGCGCGAGCCTGGACGACTTCCCCGGCCTGCTCGAACACCTGGCCCGGGTGCACCCCAGCCGCTACGGCGCGCTGACCGACGGCCTCACGGCGGTCTGCCTGACCGACGTCGGCCCGGTGCCGGACCAGTCGACGGCGCTGCGGCTGGTGGTACTGGCCGACCGGCTGTACGACCGCGAGATCCCGGTGCTGGCCTCCGGGGTCCCCTTCGACCGGCTGTTCAGTGAGGAAATGCTGAACGGCGGCTATCGGAAGAAGTACTTCCGCGCCATATCGCGGCTCACCGCGCTGGCGCGCGACGCGAAGCCCCTGGTCTCCCAGTAGGTTTGGGGACGCCCGGGACCTTCGGGGCCCGGGCGTTCCCACTTCTACGAAGGGATCCACCATGGCCGCCACACGTAACGCACACGCCGTCTGGGAAGGCGACCTGTTCGAGGGCAAGGGCGTCGTCACCCTCGACTCGTCCGGCCTCGGCAGCTACCCGGTCTCCTGGCCCGCGCGCACCGACGAGGTGGCGAACGGGCGGACCAGCCCGGAGGAGCTCATCGCCGCCGCGCACTCCAGCTGCTTCAACATGGCCTTCTCGAACGTCCTCGCGAAGGCGGGCAACCCGCCGGCGAAGCTGACCACTTCGGCGGCCGTCACCTTCGTACCCGGCAAGGGCATCACCGGCATCCACCTCACCACCGAGGGCGAGGTGCCGGGCCTGGACGCCGACGCGTTCACCGCCGCGGCCGAGGACGCCAAGGCGAACTGCCCGGTCAGCCAGGCGCTGACGGGCACCACGATCACCCTGAGCGCCAAGCTCGTCTGATCGCTCCCGCTTCCGCTCCGGCGGGGGGGGGGGGGGGGGGGGGGGGGGGGGGGGGGGAGAAGAGGGAGGGGGGGGGGGGGGGGGGGGGGGGGGGGGAGGGTTGTGGTG
>NZ_JBVIAH010000005.1:391993-415695 GCF_055574035.1 Streptomyces sp. NPDC030021 | reverse complement strand
AGAGGTTCCGGGAACTCGGGCTTTTTTTCCTCTTTTTTTTTTTTTTTTTTTTTTTTCTCCCCCCCCCCCCCCCCCCCCCCCACCCCCGTCAGGCGGTCGCCAGTTGCGGGATCAGGCGCATCGCGTTGTCGTGGTAGACCCCCCGCAGCTGCTCCGGGGTGAAGGCCGGGTCGGCTTCGAGGGCGGGCAGTGCCAGGTCCATGACCGTGTCGGCGGGGGCGGCGGGCCAGTCCGTGCCGAAGAGGATGTGGTCGGCCGGTACGTGCTCCAGCAGGGTCGCGGCGGGCGCCATGGGGCCTGCCGTGTCGTAGTAGAAGCGGCCCAGGTGGTCGCGGACGGCGGCGGGTTCGACGGGCGGTTCGCAGAACCGCCCCAGGGCCTGCAGGCGCGTCGCGATGTACGGCAGGAAGCCTCCGGCGTGCGGCAGGACGACGGAGATGTCCGGGAAGCGGTCCAGCGTCCTGCGGCTGATCATGTTCACGGCGGCCCGTGTGGTGTCCAGCAGGAAGTCGCACATGAAGTTCGGGATACCCGGAACCGTCGACCCACCGGGCGGACCCGACGCACCGGGCGGGCCGGAGGCACCGGGGCCGGACGGCGGGCCGGACGTCGGGCCGGACCCACCGGGCGGGCCGCACGGGCCGTCCGGAAGGTTGTGCGGGTGGGTGTCCACCACGGCGGAGAACTCGTTCAGCTCGTGGAACAGCCGGTCGTAGGCGGGATCACCGAGGTAGACGCCCCCGTAGTTGGCCGTCACGTTCACCCCGACGGCCCCGAGCTGCCCGAGCCCGCGGCGGATGGCCCAGGACGATGCCTCCGGGTCGTCCAGGAACAGCGGCACGTAGTACGAGAACCGTCCCGGATGCGCCTGCGCCACCTCGGTCATCGACTGCAGCGTGATGTTGATGGCCTCGCGCAGCTGCGCCGACGACCGGTAGCGCGCCGGCAGCATCGGTTTGAGGACGGCGGTCGTGATGCCCGCGCCGTCCATGAAGCGGATCGCCGCATCGGTGTCGAGCCGGCTCCACGGGGGCAGCCGTTCCGGCTTGATCAGTTCGTGGTGCGCGGCCCAGTCGCGCCACTGCGGCGCGCAGAAGTGATGATGCATGTCGATCTTCGAATGGCCCGCGCGCGCCGCGTCCGCACCCGGTGCGGAGTGGCCCCGCGCAACCCGGATGACCTCGCTGGTGCCCACCGCGGCGATCCGCAGTTCGTCCGCCGGCGTCCCCAGGAGGCGCAGCGCGGAGGTACTCACGGAATCCGTCATGCCAATCCACCGCCCATCGGGTCTGGGTTACCTGCCGGAGGCCACGGAGGCCAGGGACGACTCGTCCGGGTCCGCGCCGGGGCGGGACGGCTCCAGGACGAGCCGGAGGTGTTCGAGGCCCCGGAACGCCGGCACCGGACCCTTGAGCCACGCCCTGCCGGTCTCCTGCGCGTCCGCGAGCTCCATGTCCGGGAACTCCCGCAGGAGGGTGGCGAGCGCGATCTCGAGTTCGAGCCGCGCCAGCGGTGCCCCCAGGCAGTAGTGGGTTCCGTGCCCGAAGCCCAGGTGCGTGCCCTGCAGTCCCTCGCGCGTCACGTCCAGCTCGTCGGGGAGGTCGAACTTCTCGGGGTCGCGGTTGGCCGAGGAGATCGCGATCTGCACGAGGGAGCCCTCGGGGATCGCCGTGCCCCGGATCTCGGCGTCCCGCGCCGCGTACCGGAAGGTCGACGTCTCCACCGATCCCTCGAAGCGCAGCATCTCCTCGACCGCCCGCGGGACGAGCGCGGGGTCCTTGCGCAGCAACGCCGCCTGATCGGGGCGGAGCAGCAGGTTGAGGACGGAATTGCCGATCTGGTAGGCGGTGGTCTTGTGGCCGGCGAAGAACAGGACCCACAGCGACGACACCAGTTCGGGATCCTCCAGCCGTTCCTCCGCCTGGAGGAGGTCGCTGAGGAAGGAGTCCGACGGGTGCGCGCGCGTGTCCGAGATGAGCCGCTCCAGCCGGTGCTGCAGGCGCTCCTCGGCCGCCTTCAGCTCCGCCCTCCTGCTGGGGTCGAACCGGGAGCGGGTCACCACCGCGAACTGCTCCAGGATCTCGGGGCGGTCCTCCTGCGGGATGCCCATCAGTTCGCACAGGACCGCGACGGGCAGCGGGAACGCGAACGAGGCCATGAGGTCGACCGTGCCCGCCTTCCGGCATTCGCGCAGGATATTCTCGGCGATCTCGGTGATCCTCGGGCGCATCTGCTCCACCCGCCGGGGGGTGAAGGCGCTCCGCAGGACGCGGCGCAGCCGTGTGTGCCGGGGCGGGTCCGAGAAGAGCACGTTGTCGTCGAGCGCGTCGAAGAAGCTGCCGTACACGGCGTGGTAGGTGTCGATGGCGCCGTGCATGTTCTTGCTGAACCGGGGGTCCGACAGGGCGTCGCGGGCGTCGTCGTAACGGGTGACGAGGTACGTCTCGATCCCGTGGGGAGGGGTCAGCCGGCACACCGGGTCCTGCTCGCGCAGGGCGGCGTACATCGGATGGGGGCACTGCCGGTACTCCGGCGCGCCCCGGGACACGGCCGACACGATGTCGTGCAGCTCTCCGCCGCCGTCCGGTGCCGCATCCTGCTGCGCCATGGTCCGTACCCTCCGTCGCACTCGCCTGCTGGGGACAACACCGGTTCCCCGTGCGGATGCGTCGCGAAACGGCGCCTTTCCCGTTCGAGTGAGCCGGCGGGGCCGGGGGCCGGGGCGGGTCCGGGTGCGGGTCCGGCCGACCGTCAGCCGATCGGCGGTCGCCCGTCCGGGCCGAGTGTGTGGCGGGCCCGGCGGCCCGGGGAAGGGCTGCAGGTGCCCCCAGCCAGCCCGTCACAAGGAGCCCGCGCATGGCCCGCAGTCTCGCCCTGGCCCTCACCGCAGCCGCCTCGCTCACCCTGGCGGCCGTCACCGCTCCCCTCGCCGCCGCGGACACGGGCCCCGGCCGGGCCCAGGGCGACCTTGCCCGTACGTACGCGGCGACCGCCCGGTACCAGGTGCACGCCAACGCCGTGGCGGACGGCTACAAGCCCGACCAGTACTGCGTCGTCGACAAGGCGGGCCCGGGCGCGCTCGGTTACCCGCACTTCAATCACAAGTACGACAACTCCCTCGACCCGGCGAAGCCCGCCGCGCTGTTCTACGAGGACGACGGGCGCGGCGGCAAGCGGCTCGTCGCGGTCCAGTGGCTGCTCTACGACCGCGACCAGAAACTGACGACGGACGACGACCGCCCCACGCTGTTCGGCATCCCCTTCAAGGGCCCCAAGCCCGGCAACTTCCCCGGTCAGCCGGTGCACTACGCCCTGCACCTGTGGCTCTGGAAGAAGAACCCCGACGGCCTGTTCGAGACCTTCAACCGGGCGGTGACCTGCCTTCCGGGCACCACCCGCCCCAAGCCGTCCGTCTGATGCCGCCCTGGGAGCCACCCATGCACGTCACCCGGCGCAGCCTGCTCGCCGCGGGCGGGATCGCCTTCAGCGGGGCGCTCGGCGCACTGTTCGCCGGTGGTGGCTCCCGGGCCGCCGCCCGGGCCCCGCGGACCCCCCGCACCGACCGCGGGTACGGGCCGCTGGTGGCCGACCCGCGCGGGCTGCTCGACCTGCCCGCCGGGTTCACCTACCGGGTGCTCTCCCGGGCCGGCGAGCCGCTGCGCTCCGGCGAGGGGCCCGTGCCCGCCAACTGCGACGGCATGGCCGCCTTCGAGGCCGGCGGCGGCCGCGTGCGCCTCGTCCGCAACCACGAGAACCGCACCACCGCCGCCCTGCGCGTCCCGGCCGTCCCGGGACTGACCTACGACCCCCAGGCCCTCGGCGGCTGCACCGCCCTGGAACTGGACGCGGCCGGGCGGGTCACCGGCGAGCGCGTCGCCCTCGCGGGCACCGCCGTCAACTGCGCGGGTGGCCGTACCCCCTGGAACACCTGGCTGAGCTGCGAGGAGACCGAGGACCGCGCGGGCACCTCCGGCTACACCCGCGACCACGGCTACGTCTTCGAGGTGGACCCGGCCGACCCGCACCGCTCGGGCGCGGTCCCGCTCACCGCGATGGGCCGCTTCGCGCACGAGGCCGTCGCCGTGGACCCGTACCGCGGGGTCGTCTACGAGACCGAGGACGCCTTCGTCCGGCCGTTCGGGCTGTTCTACCGGTTCCTGCCGGAGCGGCCGCTCGGCGGGCTCGGCTCGCTGCGGGCCGGGGGCCGGCTGGAGGCCCTGCGGGTGCCGGGGCTCGCGGACCTGGCGGTGGTGGACGAGCCCGGGGCGGAGTTCCCGGTGGAGTGGGTGCCCGTACCGGACCCGTCGGCGGCCGGAACGCCGATCCGGCTCCAGGACTTCGGGCCGGGCGGGATCACCCACGCGCAGAAGCTGGAGGGCTGCTACTGGGGCGACGGCGGGGTGCACTTCGTGTCCAGCTTCGCGCGCAGCGGCGAGGGCGCGGCCGCCGACCACCACGGGCAGGTGTGGTTCTACGATCCGCGGCGCGCCCGGCTGCGCCTGGACGTGCGCTTCGGCCCGGCCGCCGACATCGCGCTGCCCGGGGACTCCCCCGACAACATCTGCCTGGCCCCGGACGGCGGACTGATGGTGTGCGAGGACGGCGGCGGCGCGCAGTACGTCTTCGGGGTGACGGTGGGCGGTGAGGTCTACCCGATGGCCCGCAACGCCGAGGACATCGGCCGGCCGGGGGCCCCGGAGTGGGGGGAGTTCGCCGGGGTCACCTTCTCCCCGGACGGGCGGACGATGTACGTGAACGCCTACGCGCCGGGGACCACGTTCGCGGTGACGGGGCCCTGGCACTGACCTCGCACTGACCTCGTACCGACCTCGCGCTCCCGTTCGGTCTGCTGGAAGATCGTACGGAACCGACGGGATTGGGGTGGTCAGCGATGGCCGGGAAGCAGCGGGAGAAGCGGGAGAAGGACGCCGAGCCCGCGAAGGACGCGAAGGACGCGAAGCCCGGGAAATACGGGAAGTCCGGGAAGTCCGGGAAGCGGGAGAAGGCCCCGAAGCAGGAGAAGGCCGCCACGCCCGGGAAGCGCTCCAGGGATGACGGCTCCGGAGCCCGGCCGCTGCGGGAGTTGCTGCGCGTGCCCCCGGGCGAACGGCCGGACCTCGGCCGCCTCGACCCCTCCGCGACCCCCGGCGGCCCCGCGGGCAAGGCGGCCGGGGCGGCGGCCACCGCTCTGCTGGCGCAGCCGCTCGGCTCCCTCCAGGAACGGCTCTACGCGGCGAGCACCGCCGGTGACCGCCGCCGGGTGCTCCTCGTCCTCCAGGGCATGGACACCAGCGGCAAGGGCGGCACCCTCAAGCACGTGATCGGCCTGTTCAACCCCTCCGGATGCCGGATCAAGGCCTTCAAGGCGCCCACGGCGGAGGAGCTGAGCCACCCCTTCCTCTGGCGGATCAAGCAGGAGCTCCCCCGGCCGGGGGAGATCGGCATCTTCGACCGTTCCCACTACGAGGACGTGCTCATCGCCCGGGTCCGCGAGCTGGTGCCGCGCAACCGGGTGCGCGCCCGGTACGCCCAGATCAACCGGTTCGAGAAGGCCCTCGCGGACGACGGTGCGACCGTGGTGAAGGTCTTCCTCCACATCAGCCACGAGGAGCAGCGGGCCCGGCTCCTGGAGCGTCTGGACGACCCGGACAAGCACTGGAAGTTCAACGTGGGCGACATCGAGGAGCGCAGTGCGTGGCCCGCGTACCAGGAGGCGTACGAGGTGGCGCTGGAGCGCTGCTCCACCGATGCGGCGCCCTGGTACGTGGTGCCCGCGGACCGCAAGTGGTACCGCAACTGGGCCATCAGCACGCTGTTGCGGGAGCACCTGGAGGACATCGATCCGCAGTATCCGAAGGGGGACTTCGATGTCGAGGAGTGCCGCAGGAGGCTGCTGGCGGGGTGAGTTCCGCCCGACCGCCTGTCGTGCATTCATCTGATCAGTTAGTCATATAGTTTGCGTACGTGACCAATTCCGTACGAAAAGTAGCTGCCGCAGCTGCCACGGCGGTGCTCGGCGCCGCCCTCGCGGGATGCGGGGGCGGCGCCGGCGCGCCGGACGCCGGCCGCGAGGCCCGTATGGGCACCCCCGCCGCCTCGGCCTCCGCCTCCGCCTCCGCCTCCGCCTCCGCCTCCGCCTCCGCCTCCGCCTCCGGATCGTCCGCCGCGTCCCCGCAGGCCGGTGCGCCCGCCAAGCCCCCGACCATGGCGCCGGGTCCGAACGGCCTGACGCCCGTCTTCGAGCGGGCGAAGCAGCAGACGGACAAGACCGTGGCGCTGACCTTCGACGCCGACATGACCTCCGACCAGGGCCCGCGCGCCGCGGACGGGGAACACTTCGACAACCCCGCGCTGATCTCGACCCTGCGCACCCTCAAGGTGCCGTCGACGATCTTCATGACGGGCCGCTGGGCCGAGGAGTACCCGGACCAGGCCAAGTCCATCGGCACCGACCCGAACTTCGAGATCGCGAACCACTCGTACAGCCACCACGCCTTCAAGTCCCCGTGCTACGGGCTGCCCGCGCTCGACGCCGCGGCCGCCCGCGCCGACGTGGACCGGGCCTTCGCGGCCTTCCGGCAGGCGGGCGCGGTCAACACCGTCCCGTACTTCCGCTTCCCCGGCGGCTGTTACGACGACCAGGCGCTGCGGGCCCTGTCCACGGCCAAGGTCACGGCCGTCCAGTGGGACGTGGTCAGCGGGGACGCCTTCGCCAAGGACCCGGGCGCCGTGGCCGAGCAGGTGCTCGGCGGCGTGAAGCCCGGCTCGGTGGTGGTCATGCACTGCACGCGCAGCGCCGCCCCGGTCACCGAGGAGGCCGTCCAGCGGATCGTCCCGGAGCTGCGCAAGCGCGGCTACCGCTTCGTGAAGGTCTCCGAGCTGATCGGCAAGTAGCGTGGGCCGGGCCACGCGGCACCGGGGTCAGAGGGTGGTGCGGGTCACGGGGATCCACAGCTGCGCCTGGGACCGCGCCGCGTCGTCCTGCGACGGGCGGGTGCGCAGGATCTCCGGGCCCGGACGGTACTCGTACGGGTTGGACGGGATCCACCGGGCGGCCACGTCGCCCCACATCTGCTGCAGTGCCTGCGGGAACGGCCCGGTGTTCTCGAACACGGCCCAGGTCCCGGCCGGGCAGTCGAGCACGTCCAGGTCCTCGGGCAGCTCGGCTGCACCGGTGATCACGGCGTGGTAGTAGTCGAGTTCGCTGCCTTCCTCGAAGCCGTCCGACAGGCGCACGGTCGCCGACACCACCCCGTCCGGTTCCTGGTCCGAGAGGCCGACGATCCGCAGCATCGTCTCCGCGGGGATGCTCCGGATGTGCTCGGCGATGTGCTGGTTGACGCCCAGGTGGACGAGCGGGACGCGGGCCTTCCTGCCGAAGACCCGAAATGCTTCCTTCTCCACGATGCGGTACCGCATGGTGCTGTTCCCTTCGACGGTGAGGCGGAAGGACAGCCGGGGCTGCGAGATCAGAGCGGCGCCGGTACGCCTGGCCTCACCGGGACCGACGCCGTGCACGGCGCGGAACGCCCGGGCGAAGGCCTCCCCCGAGGTGTAGCCGTAGCGGATGGCGATCTCCAGCAGGGTCGGTTCCCCGGCCAGGACTTCCGCCCCCGCGACGGTCAGCCGCCGACGCCGGACGTACTCCGACAGCGGCATCCCCGCCAGCGACGAGAACAGCCGGCGGAAGTGGTACTCCGACGTGACGGTGATCCTGGCCAGCACGGACACCTCGATGTGCTGGTCGAGGTGACCCTCGATGTGCTCCATGGCCTGATTCAGCCGATCCAGCAACCCCGGCCTCCTTCCTTTTCCACCACTGACGTTAGGAAGGATCGGGGCCGCCGCACCCGACATCCTGTGCCCGCTCCGGTCGGGTGGACCGGGCGGACGGCCTAGCCGGAACAGGCGGTGCGCTGGGCTTCCTGCCACTCGCACACCGGGCAGAGCACCACGCCCGGGGTGGCGACCCCGTACTCGGTGGGCTTTCCGCACTCCAGGCAGTCCGCGTACGGCGGTCCCGCCACCCGGCCGGCCGGGGCGGCGGGTGCGGGGCAGTACGACGGGGTCTGCTTCGACGGGGGCTGCTGCGACGGGGGCTCGTCCGGCCGGTTCATGCGTCCGAGCCTACCGGCGGACGGCTTACGGACAACTGCCGGACAACTGCCGCGGGAGCACTGGTAGGAAACTTTCCTTCCTGTTAGTGTCCCGGGCGGCGGCTTGGCGCGGTGCCCACCCCCACGGGCATGACGCGCTCAGTGAGAGCTCTGACCCGGCCGCCGTGGCGCCGCCCCCGTCCGCCCCGCGGGCGGGTGCGGCGCCCCGCGCCAGTGTCCAGCTCTCGCCGCCCCCTCAAGGCAGGGAGTTCCAGGTATGCGCCTGAACCGCCTGAACGCCTCCGCTCACCCCCCTCTGTTACGCGGCAGACTTCGCACCCTCCTCCTCACCGCCCTCACCGGCCTCGCCGCCCTCACCCTCGTCGGCGGGCTCCTCCTGGCCTGGCCCGGACGGGCCGGGGCCGCCGCCGACCCCCTGATATCCCGCGGGAAGCCCGCCACCGCCTCCTCCACCGAGTCCTCCTCGCTGGGCGCGAAGAACGCCTTCGACGGCGACCCGGCCACCCGCTGGTCCAGCGCCGAGGGCAAGGACCCGCAGTGGGTCCGGGTCGACCTCGGCGCCGGGGCCACCGTCTCGCGGGTACGGCTCACCTGGGAGGCCGCCTACGCCAAGGCGTACCGCGTCGAGGTCTCGGCCGACGGCGCCGCCTGGACCACCCTCGCCACCGAGACCGCCGGCAACGGCGGCACCGACGACTGGACGGGCCTGTCCGGCAAGGGGCGCTACCTGCGCATCCAGGGCACCGCGCGCGGCACCTCGTACGGCTACTCGCTCTTCGAGGCCGAGGTGTACGGCACCGCCGGGGACGGGCCGCCGCCGGGCGGCTCCTTCACGGTCGTCGCCGCCGGGGACATCGCCGCGCAGTGCACGGCGTCCGACAGCGGCTGCGCGCACCCCAGGACGGCCGCGCTCGCCCAGCGGATCGACCCGAAGTTCTACCTGACGATGGGCGACAACCAGTACGACGACGCCCGGCTCTCCGACTACCGCGCCTACTACGACAAGAGCTGGGGCGCCTTCAAGGCCAAGACCCGCCCGGTCCCCGGCAACCACGAGACGTACGACCCGGCCGGCCCGCTCGCCGGGTACAAGTCGTACTTCGGCAGCATCGCCTACCCGCAGGGCAAGAGCTACTACAGCTTCGACGAGGGCAACTGGCACTTCGTCGCCCTCGACTCCAATTCCTTCGACCAGGCCGCCCAGCTCAACTGGCTGAAGGCCGACCTCGCCGCCAACACCAGGCCGTGCGTCGCCGCCTACTGGCACCACCCGCTGTACTCCTCAGGCGGGCACGGCAACGACCCCGTCTCCAAGCCGGTGTGGAAGATCCTCTACGCCGCCCGGGCCGACCTGGTCCTGAACGGGCACGACCACCACTACGAGCGGTTCGCCCCGCAGGACCCCGAGGGCCGGGCGACCGCCGACGGGATCGTGGAGATCGTCGGCGGGATGGGCGGCGCCGAGCCCTACCCGATCGAGGAGGTCCAGCCCAACAGCCAGAAGCGGATCAGCGGACCGTACGGCGTGGTGAAGCTGGACTTCACCGACTCCGGCTACGGGTGGACCTACGTGGCCACCGACGGCCAGGTCAAGGACACGAGCCCGAAGTACAGCTGCCACTGATGTACCTGGCCGCCAACGGCCGCCCGGACGCGCCGCCCCGCCCCCCAGGGGCTCGGCGGCGCGTCCCCGCCGCCGTCCTCGCGCTCGGCGCGGTCAGCCTCGTCACCGACATCTCCTCCGAGATGGTCACGGCGGTACTGCCGCTCTACCTCGTCCTGGGCCTGGGCCTGACCCCCCTCCAGTTCGGCTTCCTGGACGGCATGTTCAACGGAGCCACCGCCCTCGTCCGGCTGCTCGGCGGGCGCCTCGCCGACCGGCGAGGCCACCACAAGCGGGTCGCCGGCGCCGGCTACCTGCTGTCCGCGCTCTCCCGGCTCGGACTGCTCCTCGCCGGAGGCGCCACGGGTGGGATCGCCGCCGCGCTCGCCGCCGACCGGCTGGGCAAGGGCATCCGTACCGCCCCGCGCGACGCCCTCATCTCCCTCAGCGGCCCCCCGGAGAGCCTCGGCCGGTCCTTCGGCGTGCACCGCGCCATGGACACCACGGGCGCGCTGCTCGGGCCGCTCGCCGCGTTCGCCGTGCTGTGGGCGACCGCCGATGCCTACGACGCGGTGTTCGCCGTCAGTTTCTGCACCGGCCTGCTCGGTGTGCTGCTGCTCGTCGTGTACGTGCCTGCGGCGCCCGGGCCGGCCGCCGCTCCCCCGGCCGGGCCCCGTCCGCCGCGCCGGCCGGTCCTGCGCGACCCCGCGTTCCGCCGCGTGCTCTGCGCCTCGGCCCTGCTCGGCGCCACCACCATCGGCGACGCCTTCCTCTACCTGCTGCTCCTGCGCGGACTCGACCTGCCGCCCGCCCTGTTCACGCTGCTGCCGCTCGGGGCCGCCGCCGTCTACCTGGTGCTCGCCGTCCCCGCGGGCCGGATCGCCGACCGGACGGCCGGCCGGGCCGGGCGCCGGACCGCCTTCCTGCTCGGACACTGCGCGCTGCTCGGCGCGTACGCCCTGCTGCTCGCCCCCGTCTCCCCGCCGACCGTCGTGGGGGTGCTCGCCCTGCTGGGCGTCTTCTACGCGGCTACCGACGGGGTCCTGATGGCGCTCGCCGCTCCCGCGCTCCCCGCGGCCGGCCGGGCGGGCGGGCTCGCGGTGCTGCAGACCGGCCAGGCGCTGGCCCGGCTGCTGGGCGCCGCCGGATTCGGGGCGGCGTGGACCCTCTGGGGGCCGCGGCCCGCCCTGTGGGCCGCGGCCCTCGCGCTGGCCGGGGCGCTCGCGGCCGCCTCGCGCATCCTGCCCGCCGCTCCCCCGACCGCCCCGGAGGCCCCGTGAATCCCCCGTCCCGCCGGCTGCGCCTCGCCCTCGTCGTCACCGCCGTCCTGCTGCTGGCGGGCGGCTCGCTGGGCTACGTCCTGCACGCGCGGCACCGCGAACGGCCGCCCGGGCAGCAGGCCGACGCCTCCTTCGGCGCCCTGGAGCCGGGCCTCTACTTCCGGGACACGGCCGACGGGCGGATCGCGCGCCAAGGCGGCCCGGGCCTGCCGCCGGCGACCGGCGGCCCGTCCTGCGACCGCTTCCACACCGCCGGGGACCACGCCCTGTGCCTGCGCAGGCTGCCCGGGGTCCCGGCCCGCACGGAGGCCCTCGTACTCGACCGGCGCATGCGGGAGGTCCGCAAGGTGACGGTGCCCGGCATCCCGAACCGGGCCCGTGTCTCGCCGTCGGGCCAGGTCCTGTCCTGGACCACGTTCACGACCGGCGACTCCTACAACACCGCCGCGTTCTCCACCCGGACGGCGATCCTGGACCTGCGCACCGGCTATTTGATCAAGTCGATCGAGCAGATCCCGCTGACCCTCGGCGGGGCCCGCCACCACGACCCGGACGTCAACTACTGGGGCGTGACCTTCGCCGCCGACGACAACCGCTTCTACGCCACCGTCTCCACCCGGGGCGCGACCCACCTCGTCGAGGGCGACCTGCGCGCCTGGTCGGCGAAGGCCCTGCGGGAGAACGCCGAATGCCCCTCGCTGTCACCGGACGGCGCCCGCGTCGCCTTCAAGAAGAAGGTCTCCGACGACCCCCGGGCACCCTGGCGGCTGTACGTCCTCGACCTGGCGACGATGCGCGAACACCCGCTGGCCGAGCCGCACAGCGTCGACGACCAGGCCGCCTGGCTGGACGACGCGACCCTCGCCTACGCCCTGCCGGGCCAGGACGGCCGCGCGAGCGACATCTGGTCGGCCCTGGCCGACGGCACGGGCGACCCCACCCTCCTCGTCCCGGGCGGCTCCTCCCCCGCCCGGGTGGGCTAGGGGTGTCCCGCCGGCTGCAGGCAGCAGGCGGGACACCCCTAGCCACGGCCTATTTCAGACGACGGGGGTGTTCGGGAGGATCGAGAACCCGGTGCCGCAGGCCGCCACGATGTTCACCGGTGTGAAGGGCGTGGTGCTGGTGGTGCACCGGGCCTCGTGCAGCACCCCGTCCTGGTTCAGCAGGGTGATGTAGAGGACGCCGATGGCAGCTTCGGTCACTGACAGTGCGCTGTCAGTGACACATTTCGGCGCGTTGGCGAGAAGGCCTAGGTTGATCCACACACCCGGGTTGCGACTGTCGTTGAGGAACGAGTGTCCCTGCGCGTCGGTCGCGACGCGGAAGATCAGGCCGGGCGGGAGGTTGAGGAAGTCCGGAGCGGCGGAGCTGACGTCGCGGGAACCGCACTTCTTGCCCTGCTCCATCACGGAGCTGTTGGGGGACGCGGTGCTCCCCGGGGTGTCGTCGGCGACCGCGGACGGGACCATCAGCGCCCCGAGCAGTACCGCTCCCGATACCACCGACATGCCCCGCGCGGCCCAAGCCAGCTTCCTCATGTGCGTCCTTTCCTGGAGGGGAGGCCCGCCGCCACATGCGCGGCGTGGCCCTTCGACGGGAAGGGGCATCCCCGCTCGCGACCATCTAATCACTTAAGGTTACGAGTCATCACTCTTTGGAATCGCGAGAGACTTCGAATGGCGGCGGCCCCTCACCCGTCTGCCCGTGGCCCGGCCCTAGCGCCGCCCCGCGGCGGTCAGGCAGGCCGTCGTGCCCGCTCCGGCGGCCAGGAGGAGCGCGGCCGCCAGGGCCGTGAGCGGCAGCGGCACCGGCCCCGAGCGGCCCGCCGTGACCAGGGCGGACACCGCGGCACGGGCCGGGGAGACCGCTAGGACCAAGGCGAGCAGGGAGCCGAGGGATCCGGCCAGGACCGAGTGGCCCCGGCGCCGGAGCAGCGGCCGGCTGCACATGGCGCCCACGGCCGCGCCGGTCAGCGCGCAGGCCGCCACCGCGAGGGCCCCGGCGACGGCGGCCGCGCCGAGGCCGGCGCCGGCCCGGTCGCCGGTCAGCAGTGCCACGGCGGCCGCCGCGGCTCCGGCGAGCAGCGCCCCGGCCGACGCGGTGAGCAGGGCCGCCGCGTGGACCCGTACGGGACCGGCCGCGGCGGCCGTGCAGTCGCGGGCCGCGTCCGGTTCGACGGTCACGCAGATCCGGACCAGCCAGGCGGTGGCCGGGACCAGGCCGGCGGCCGCGAGGCCGAGGGAGTCCGGCACCGGGTCGCCCGGCCGGATGCCGACGGCCACGAAGGCGGCGTAGGTGATGAGGGGCGCGAGCCAGCGCTGGGAGCGCAGCAGCAGGGCGCCCTGGTAACGGAGCAGGGCGGTCACGGGAGTTCCTCCACGGCGCGGATGTGCCAGGGCGGCCGGGCGGTGAGCAGGTCGCGCAGGACCGCGTCGGAGCGTGCGGCCTCCACCGTGAGCAGCACTCCCCCGCCGGCGGCCGGCGAGGCGGCGAGGTCCGGGGGCAGCGCCCGGCCGGGCGGGCCGACCGCGTGGATCCGTACGCGGGGCCCGCCCGCCGCGGACACCGGTACGAGTGCCCCGCCCTCGACCCGGTAGTGGGCGTCGGCCGCACCCGCGAGCCGCTGCGGGTCGTGGTCGACGAACACCACCGTGCCTCCGGCGGCGGTGCGTTCGGCGACGGCCCGGTCCAGCTCCTCCCGGGCGGAGCCGTCCAGGCCGGTCCACGCCTCGTCGAGGACGAGCAGCCCCGGTTCGGCGAGCAGGGCCTGCGCGACGGCCACCTTCTGGCTGCTGCCCTTGGACAGTTCGGCCATCGGGGTGCGGGCGTACGCGGCGGCGCCGAACCGCTCCAGCCGGTCGGCCGCCCGGCGGGCCGCCTCGGCGCGCGGCAGCCCGTGCACCCGGCCCAGCCGGGTCAGATAGTCGGCGGCCGTGAGCGGCAGCGCCGCCGGGAAGCGTTCGGGCACGTAGCCGGTGCGGGGCGGGCGGCCGGTGACGCGCCCCTCGGTCGGGGCCTCGATCCCCGCGACGAGCCGCAGCAGGGTGGACTTGCCGCCGCCGTTGCCGCCTTCGACGCGTACGAGGGTGCCGCGCGGGAGGTCGAGCGTGATCCCGCGCAGCACCCAGGGGCGGCGCCGTCCGTAGCGGCGGCCCACGTCGGTCAGGTTCAGTGTGCGGCCGCCGTCTCGACGGCCTCGCTCGGGCGGACGATGACGAAGCCCTCGCCGCTCAGCTTCAGCTGGACGGCCTCGCCGGAGCCGCCGCGGATCATCGAGCCGACCGACTGGGAGCGGTGCAGGCCGGTCTCCAGCCGGGCGCTCCAGCCGACCACGGCGTCCGTGTCCACGTGGACCGGGGCCTGGGGGGTGACCGGGATGATGATCGGGTGGCCGTCGCAGACGACGGCGAGCTTGCCGGTGCCGGTGAAGAGGCTGTTGAAGAGGCCGCCTCCGGTCATGCCGGCGCCCTTCACCATCTTGATCTCGTAGGACAGGGTCGGGTCGAAGCAGAGCACGTTGCGGCCGTTGATGGTGAGGGCGTCACCGGGTTCGAAGTCGATGATGAAGCAGTTGCCCGCCCGGTGGGCGAACCAGGCCTCGCCCTGGCCGCGTACGGACATGAGCGCGAGGCCCTCGCCCGTCACGGCGCGCTTGAGCATGCCGCCTATGCCCTGTCCCTTGCGCTCGAACTGGAGGTTGCCGCGGAAGGCGACCATCGAGCCCTGCCTGGCCAGCATTTCACCGTTGACGTTGTACTTCACGGACTTGGCGTTCTGCAGGGTCATGCCGGGGGCGACGGCCGCCTGGGCCAGGTTCTCGGACGCGAAAAGATCACTCTTCATGGCTTCGATCCTCACCCGGGCCGACCACCCGGGGCATCATCCTGAAGGCGGAGGCTGGCATCCTTGGCAGGATGAGCAGCCAGCACACGAACGACATCTCCGACGTCCCCGCGGTCGGGGCGGACAGCCCCTTCCGGCAGGAGCACGTACTGCGTGACGAGGCCCCGCAGTTCGTGCTGCCGCTGGTGGTGCGGATCGAGAAGGCCGAGCCGCCCGCCCGGACGGACGCCCTGGAGACGACAGCCCGTGCCGTGCTGGTCCTGCTCACCGACGAGCGGGCGCACGGCGAGGGCGAGTGGGCCCAGGCCGTCCGCGACTGGCAGGACGCCCGGATCCGCAAGGTGGTCCGGCGGGCGCGCGGGGCGGAATGGCGCAAGGCGGAGACCCTGCCGGGCGTCACGGTGCACGGGGACGGCGCGCAGGTACGGGTCTTCCCGCCGGTGCCCCTCGACGGCTGGCCCAGGGAACTGGCCAAGCTCCAGGTGTCGGGCACCGATCTGGACGACCCGCAGCCGGTAGCCGCGACCGTGGAGCCGGGGCTGCCGGTGCTGTGGCTCAACCCCGGCCTCGACATGTCGGCCGGCAAGGCCATGGCCCAGGCCGGGCACGCGGCGCAGCTGGCGTGGTGGGAGCTGACGGGGGCGGAGCGGACCGCCTGGCAGGATTCCGGCTTCCGGCTGGCGGTACGGACGGCCCCGCGCGAGCGGTGGGCCGAGCTGGGCGGCAGCGGTCTGCCGGTGGTCCGGGACGCCGGATTCACCGAGATCGCGCCGGGCAGCGCGACGGTGGTCGCCGACCATCCGGCGCTGCGGGCCCGGCTCTGACGCGGTTCCCCGGCAGGCGGCGGGAACCTCAAATGTTCCTCTGAACGTCCCCTCCTGCGATTGGCGCGACTCCGTCGGGGCCATGACATCGGCACACGGTGCGACGAGAGGGGGCGAGGGGACATGAAGCCCATGGCACACCTGGGGGTGGGCATCGGCTGGCGGCCGGAGATCGCGGACGCCGTCGAGCGGCTTTCCGGCCTGGACTGGGTCGAGGTGGTGGCCGAGAACGTATGCCCGGGCCACCTGCCCGAGTCCTTGCTGCGGCTGCGCGAGCGGGGCACGCGCGTCGTGCCGCACGGGGTCTCGCTCGGCCTCGGCGGCGCGGACCGCCCCGATCCGGCGAAGCTGGCGGCGCTCGGCGAGCGGGCGGTGGCGCTGGGGGCGCCGCTCGTCACCGAGCACATCGCCTTCGTACGGACCTCCTCGCCGGTGCTGGAGGCGGGGCACCTGCTGCCGGTGCCGCGCACCCGCGACGCGCTGGACGTGCTGTGCGAGAACGTGCGGATCGCGCAGGACGCCCTGCCGGTCCCGCTGGCGCTGGAGAACATCGCCGCGCTGTTCTCGTGGCCGGGCGAGGAGCTGACGGAAGGGCAGTTCCTCACGGAGCTGGTCGAGCGGACCGGTGTCCGGCTGCTCATCGACGTGGCCAACCTGCACACCAACCGGGTCAACCGGGGCGAGGACCCGGCCGCCGTGCTGGACGCGATCCCGCTGGAGGCGCTGGCGTACGTGCACGTGGCGGGCGGCATCGAGCGGAACGGTGTCTGGCACGACACCCACGCGCACCCGGTCCCGCCGGTGGTGCTGGACCTGCTGGCCGAGCTGCGCTCCCGGGTGGAACCGGCGGGCGTCCTGCTGGAGCGGGATGACGACTTCCCGCCGGAGGCCGAGCTCGCGGGCGAGCTGGCCGCGATCCGCGCCGTGGTGACGGCCGGACCGGCCGCGCCCGCAGAGCCGGTCACCGCCGGGTCCGGCCCGGCGGGCTACGGACCGGGAACCGAACCGGGCATCGAAGCGGGCAACGAAGCGGGCAGCGGACCCGGCACCGGGCCCGGTACCGAACCGCGCCCGGTCGAGGAGCCGGCCCGGACCCGGGTGGCGCTCGGACAGGCCGCGCTGCTGTCGGCGCTGGTCGCCGGGACCCCCGTACCCGAGGGCTTCGACCGCCGGCGGATCCGGGTGCAGGCCCGGGCGCTGGCCGCCAAGCGGGCCGACGTGGTGGCGAAGCTGGCTCCCGAGCTGCCCGTGATCCTGGGCGGCCCGGACCCGTACCGCGAGGCCTTCCTCTCCTACGCCAAGGGCCGCCCGATGACCTCCGGGTACCGCCGGGACGCGCTGGACTTCGCCGAGGACCTGCTGATCCGGGACCTGCCGGCCGATCCGGCCGCCCGGCGCCGGCTCACCACCTGGTGGCGGGACCGGGCCGGGGCCAGGCCGCCCCGCCGGATCGTGCGCTGGGCCCGGACGCTGGCGGGGAGAGCGGCATGAACCTCCTCGCCCTGGCGATCTGGATCGCCGTCGTCACCTCCTCCGTCCTGCTGATGACCGGGGTCGGCAGATCCCGGTCCGTGCCCGCGGGACCCGCGCCCGCCCTGCACGACCTGTCCGAGGCCGCCTTCGTGGTGGGCGGCCCCGGCACCGTCGTGGACGCCGCGCTCGTCTCGATGCTCGGCGACGGCCGGCTGATCGTCGGCGGTCCGGGCATCGTGCAGGTCCACCCCGGGGCGCGGGCCACCGACCCCGCCGAGCGGGCCGTCCTCCAGGCCCACCGGGGGGCGTCCTCGGGCTGGCTCTACCAGGTGCGCTACGCCGCCATGTGCGACCCGGCCGTCCAGGAGATCGGGGACGCGCTGGCCGCCCGCGGGCTGATCGCCCCGCCCGGATCCGGGCCGCGGACCCGGCGTCGCTGGGGGCTCGTCCAGGCCGCCGTGTGCGCGCTGCTGTTGCCGGTGTCGATGGTGCTGACCTTCGTGGGGATCGCCCTCGAATCCGGCCCCGGGGTGCCGTTCATCCTCAAGGTGCTGCTCGCCCTGGTGGGCGGCATCGTCGTGGGCCTGGTCTGCGCGGCCCGCGCCAAGAGCCGGGTGACCCGGGCGGGGGCGCGGGCGCTGCGCGCGATCCGCTCCGCCCACCTGAACGACCGGACCCCGCACGTGCAGACCGCGCTGTTCGGGCTGCGCGGTCTGCGGGACCCCTATCTGCGTCAGCAGTTGGTGCCCGCCGTGCGCGGTACCCGGCTGGCCGCGGCCCAGGCGCGCACGCACTCCCACCGCACGCACTCCCACGGCACGGACAGCTCCTCGCACTGGTCGGGAGCCGAGGTGCTGCCGATCGTCTGGTGCGCCGGGAGCGACGGGGGCGGTGGCGGCGGTTCCGGCTGCGGCGGCGGTTCGAGCTGCGGCGGCGGTTCGGGCTGCGGCTCCTCGGGGAGCGGCTGCGGGTCCTCCGGCGGCGGCTCCAGCTGCTCCACCAGCAGCTCCAGCTGCGGCAGTTCGTCGAGCTGCGGCAGTTCGTCCAGCTCCAGCTGCGGCAGCAGCTCCTGACCGCCGGTCCTACGGCAACCGGGGGCGGAATCCGCGGCAACGGGGCCATCGGCGCCGACACCGGCCGGTGATCCTTTACAACGCCGCCGCCCAGCCCTCTCATCGGTTCATCGGATGAGAGGAAGGGGCCGCCATGCGGACGGGACTCGCAGGCTGCGCGGCCGCCCTGGCGGCACTCTCCCTCCTCCTCTGCGTCCCGGCCCACGCCGCGCGGCCGGCCTCGCCCGGACCCCTCGGCGGGACGGCCGCCGAGGCCGCCGGCGCCGCCCTCGCCGCCCGCCGCGCGGCGGCCCGGGCCCCGGCCGGAGGCAGCGGCGGACTCGACTTCCGCCGCTGCCCCGACGCCGAGGAACTCCCCGGCCCGGTCCGGTGCGCCACCCTGCGCGTCCCGCTCGACTACGCCCGGCCCGACGGCCCGCAGATCTCCCTCACCGTCAGCCGGGTCGCCGCCACCGGGGCCCGCGGCACCGCCCGCCAGGGCGCGCTCGTCCACAACCCCGGCGGCCCCGGAGCCTCCGGCATGCACTTCCCGCTCTTCGCCGACGTCCCCGGCTGGGAGCGGATCGCCGCCGCCTACGACCTGGTCGGCTACGCCCCGCGCGGCGTCGGCCGTTCCGCCCCGCTGTCCTGCCAGGACCCGGCCGACCGAGCCAAGGGCCCCACCCAGGACCCGGCCGACCCGGCCGACCCCTCCCCGGCGTACAAGAGGCAGCGCCTCGCGGCCGCCCGGGTCTACGCCCGCGGCTGCGCGCGGCGGGCCGGCGCGGCCCTGCCGAACTACACGACGCTCAACAACGCCCGCGATCTGGACGTCCTGCGGGCCGCGCTCGGCGAGCGGAAGCTGAGCTTCATGGGCGCCTCGTACGGCACCTACCTCGGCGCCGTGTACGCCACCCTGCACCCGGGCCGCGTCCGCCGGATGGTCCTGGACTCGGCGGTCGACCCCGACCCGCGCCGCGTCTGGTACCGCAACAACCTCGACCAGTCATCCGGCTTCGAGCGCCGCTGGTACGACTTCCGTGCCTGGGCGGCCCGGCACCATGGCACGTACGGACTCGGCGCCACCCCGGCGGCCGTGCAGGCGAGCTACGCGCGCGTGCGGGACGCGGTGGCCCGTACTCCGGCGGGCGGGGTCGTCGGCACCGGCGAACTCCGGGCCGCCTACCTCCAGGCGGCGTACTCCGACGACGTGTGGCCGGACCGGGCGGCGGCCCTCGCGGCCTTCCTGCGCGGCGATCCGGCGCGGCTGACCGCCCAGGCCGCACCCGACCCGGAAGCGGCGGCCGAGGCGGAGAACGCGACGGCGGTGTACACGGCGGTGCTGTGCAACGACGCCTCCTGGCCCGCGGACTGGGAGATCTGGGACCGCGACACCACCGAGCTGGCGCGCAGGGCCCCCTTCGAGGCCTGGGCCAATGCCTTCCTGAACCTCCCGTGCGCCTCCTGGCCGGTGCGCGGGCGGCAGCGGCCGGTGGCGGTCGGTGCCCAGCCGGAGCGGCTGCCCCGGACCCTGGTGGTCGCGGCGGAGCGGGACGGGGCGACCCCGTACGCGGGCGCGCTGGAACTCCAGCGGCGGCTCGGCGCCGGGGCTTCGCTGGTGACGGAGAAGGGGGCCGGCTCCCACGGAGTGGTCGGCGGACGCAATGGCTGCGTGGACCGTCACGTGGAGCGGTATCTGCTGACGGGCGCCACCCCGGGGTGGCGTGTCACATGTGCGCCGCATCCGGAGCCCGCACCGGTGTCGCTGGACGACCGGGCAGCGAGCGCCCACAGGGCACTGCTGCCGCCAGTCGTCTGAACTTCCGGGCGGGATCTCCGGCTGCGTCGTTTCGGGGGCAGGGGCCGTCTTTCGGACCAGCCTCCCGATCCACCGGAGGAACTCACCTGACGGTGTGGTCGTCCTCCGGTCCTTCCCCCCAGGGGAGGTATCAGGCGAGCCCGGCCACCAGATCGGCGACGGACTTGCGGCGCCCGGTGTAGAAGGGCACCTCTTCACGGACGTGCATACGGGCCTCGGAGGCGCGCAGGTGACGCATGAGGTCGACGATGCGGTACAGCTCGTCCGCCTCGAAGGCCAGCAGCCACTCGTAGTCGCCCAGCGAGAAGGAGGCGACGGTGTTGGCGCGCACGTCCGGGTAGCCGCGGGCCATCTTGCCGTGGTCGGCGAGCATGCGGCGGCGGTCCTCGTCGGGCAGCAGGTACCAGTCGTAACTGCGCACGAAGGGGTACACGCTGACGTACTCGCGCGCGACCTCGTCGGCCAGGAAGGCCGGGATGTGCGACTTGTTGAACTCGGCCGGGCGGTGCAGGGCCATGTTCGACCACACCGGCTCCAGGGCGCGGCCCAGCTTGGTGCGGCGGAACAGGTTGTAGGCGGTCTGCAGCTCGTCCGCCGTCTCGGCATGCCACCAGATCATGACGTCGGCGTCGGCGCGCAGGCCGGAGACGTCGTAGGTGCCGCGGACGGTGATGTCCTTGGCGCCCAGCTGGTCGAAGAGTTCCTGGACCTCGTCGGCGTAGCCGGTGCGGTCCTCGGGAAGAACGTCCTTCAGCTTGAAGACGGACCACAGGGTGTAGCGGATGACCTCGTTGAGGTCCTTCGCCTTCTTCCCCGCGTTGGGAATCTTCTCTGGTGCAGTCATGTGCCTATTGTCCCGTGCGCTGATCAGTGGTCGGTGCCAGGGGTGCCGTACGCGCACCGAGCGCGGCGATCACCGCGTCCGCGGCCTTGCCGGCGCTCGCGATGCAGGCCGGAATGCCCACTCCGTCGTAGACCGCGCCGCACACCGCGAGGCCCGGCAGGGCCGCGACGGCGGTGCGGATCCGGGCGACCCGGTCGAGGTGGCCGACCGGGTACTGGGGCAGTCCGCCGTCCCACCGGGTGACGGTGGAGGCGACCGGCCGGGCCGCGAGGCCCACGGCCTCGCCGAGGTCGGCGAGGGACACGTCGACGAGCTCGCCGTCCTCGCGCTGCAGGTCGCTCTCGTCGGCGTAGCGGCCGACCGAGGTGCGCAGCAGGAAGAGGCCGGGATCCGCCCCGGCCCAGGCCCACTTGTTGCTGGAGAAGGTGGAGGCCTTGATGGTCCGGCCGTCGACGGGCGGTACGAGGAATCCGCTGGCGCCGCCGCCGGAGACGGCCGCCGGCAGCTCGGAGCGGCGGAAGGCCATCGTGATCAGGGCCATCGAGGCGTACTCGACGCCGCGCAGCTCGGCCGCGGCGGCCGGGGCGAGCCCGTCCAGCAGCCGTGCGGCGGCCCCGGCCGGGGTGGCCAGGATCACGGCGTCGGCCTCGATGACCTCGGCGCCGGCCACCACCCGCCAGCCCCCGGCCGTACGGACGACCTCGCGGACGGGGGTGTCGGTGACGAGCCGGGCCCCCGAGGCGCGGCAGGCCCCGGCCACGGCGACCGGGAGCCGTCCGATGCCGCCGTCGATACCGGCGAAGACCGGACCGGCCGGCTGGGGCGCGGCCTCCGCCCGGCGCTGCAGTGCGCGTACGCCGTCGCCCAGCAGGGCGTGCGTGCGGGCGGCCTCGAAGAGCTGGGGGACGGCGGCCCGCATGGAGATGCGGTAGGCGTCGCCCGCGTACACCCCACCGAGCAGCGGTTCCACGAGCCGGTCGACGACCTCGCGGCCGAGGCGGGCCGCGACGTACGCGCCGACGGCGACGTCGTCGCCGATCTCGGTGGGCGGCAGCGTCCGCTCGGCCTCGATGCGGGCCAGTCCCTCGGCGGAGAGCACCCCGGAGGCGGCGAGCGGTCCCAGGTCGCCGGGGACGCCCATGACGTGGCCGCGCGGCATCGGCCGCAGCGCGCCGCGGGTCCACAGGTGGGCGGTGGCGGTGGCGGGCGCCTGCACGGACTCGCCGAGGCCCACGGCCTCGGCCAGGGCCACGGCCTCGGGGCGGCGGGCGAGCATGGATTCGGCGCCGAGGTCGACGCGGGCCCCGGCGAGCTCACCGGCGTACAGCTTGCCGCCGAGCCGCGGCCCGGCCTCCAGCAGGGTGACGCGGAGGCCTTCGGCGAGCAGCCGATGGGCTGCCGCGAGGCCCGCGATACCGCCGCCGATGACGACGGCGTGGCCCGGGGAGCCGGCGGACCGGGGGGAGCCGCCCGGCCGATCCGTACGCATGTCCGCTTCGTGCATGGACACATCGTCTCAGACCGATCTCCGAGGCCGGACCGTGACCGCATCGGGATCACCCCGGGACCGTGGATTCGAAACCCGCGACGGGACTCTGGACGTCGAACCGGCAACACCAGCCGATCCTCGGGGGTTTACAGCGATGCGCAGTTTCGACAGACACCGTTCCGCGGCGGCCCTGGCCGCCCTCGCGCTGGCCGGGGCGCTCGCGCTCACCGGTTGCGGCGCGAGCGGCCAGGGCTCCGCGAGCGACAAGGCGGCGGTGGCGCCCGCCGCCGACGGCAAGGCCCCGGAGGGCGCCGCGGCGGCCCCGGCACCGGCCGGGTCCGCGGGCGCCGCGGGCTCCGCCGCCGGCAAGAACGCCGCGCCGCCGGCCGTGGTCCGCCCGAACGTCATCCGGACGGCGACGCTCGGCATCGAGACGGCGGAGGTCCAGAAGACGCTCGCCGCGGCCCGCACGGCCGCCGACGAGGCGGGCGGCTACGTCGGCAACGAGTCCACCAAGCGCGGCGAGGACGGCCGGATGACCTCGACGCTGACCCTGCGGGTGCCGGGCGAGCGCTACGACGCCGTGCTCGGCGCCATGGAGGGCAGCGGGAAGCTCCTGCACCGCAAGGTCGACGCGCAGGACGTCACGGAGAAGGTCGCCGACATCGGCAGCCGCGTCTCCTCGCAGCAGGCCAGTGTGGCCCGGGTGCGGGAAATGATGGGCAAGGCCTCGGCGCTGAGCGAGGTGGTGATGCTGGAGAGCGAGCTGTCGCGCCGCCAGTCCGACCTGGAGTCGCTGCTGGCGCAGCAGACGGCGCTGAAGGACCAGACCTCGCTGGGCACGATCACGCTGGAGGTCTCGGAGCCGGCCGCCAAGCCGGAGGCCGAGAAGAAGGAGAAGAAGAAGGAGCCCACCTTCCTGGGGGCCCTGGGCGGGGGCTGGGACGTCTTCACCAAGGTCGTGCGCTACCTGACGGTGGCGGTGGGTGCGGTGCTGCCGTTCGCGCTGACGGCCGTGGCGGGGCTGCTGCTGTTCCGGCTGTACCGGCGGTGGCGTCCGGCGGTGACGAAGCCGGCCCCGGTGCCGTGGCAGGCGACGGTCCCGGCGGCCCGCACGGCTCCGGACACCGAGGCCGGCGTACAGGACTGAACGCGCGTTCGGCCGTAGCGTGTTCACCATCCGACGGTGGTGAAGGGGCGGTACGGACGATGGCGACGGAACGACTGGTGGTGGTGGGCGGTGGGGGGGGGGGGGGGGGGGGGGGGGTCCCAGACCGCCGGAATAAAGGACGAGTGGAGATGTAGGGTCTTGCCTTCTGAAGATGGCAGTTTACCCCCTCCCCTCCGCTCTTCATCTC
>NZ_JBVIAH010000005.1:244121-391983 GCF_055574035.1 Streptomyces sp. NPDC030021 | reverse complement strand
CTCTTATCGCCGTCGCGCCGCCTGTTGGGGGGAGGAAGACGGACCTCGCATGCGCCTCCCCCCCCCCCCCCCCCTCCCCCTCGCCCCCCCCCCCCCCCCCCCCCCCCCCCCCCCCCCCCCCCCCCCAGGCCCGCAGGCTGAAGGGCTCGGCGGAACTGGAGATCGTGGCCTTCGAGCGCGGGCACTTCACCTCCTACTCGGCGTGCGGGATCCCGTACTGGGTCGGCGGTCAGGTCGCCGAGCGCGACGACCTGATCGCCCGTACTCCCGAGCAGCACCGGGCCCGGGACATCGATCTGCGCACGCGCACGGAGGTCGTGGAGCTCGACCTCGCCGGGTCCCGGGTCCGCGCCCGCGATCTGGACAGTGGATCGGAATCCTGGACGGACTACGACAAGCTGGTCCTCGCGACGGGCGCCCGCCCCGTCCGTCCCCGGCTCCCCGGCATCGGTGCGCACGGGGTCCACGGCATCCAGAGCCTGGACGACGGCCAGCGCCTGATGGACACCCTGCGGCGCACCGAGGGCCGCCGGGCCGTCGTGGTCGGCGCCGGCTACATCGGTGTGGAGATGGCGGAGGCCCTGGTGGCGCGGGGGTACGAGGTCACCGTCCTGCACCGGGGCGAGCAGCCGATGGCCACGCTGGACCCGGACATGGGCGGCCTGGTGCACAGCGCGATGAACCGGATGGGGATCCGCACGGTCTCCCGCGCCGAGGTGACGAAGATCCTCACCGACGAGGAGGGCCGGGCCCGGGCGGTGGCCACGTCGGCGGGCGAGGAGTACGAGGCGGACGTGGTCGTGCTCGGCATCGGCGTGGAGCCCCGCACCGCGCTGGCCCGCGCGGCCGGCCTCCCGCTCGGCCCTTCGGGCGGCATCCTCACCGACCTCTCGATGCGGGTCCGGGGGCACGAGAACATCTGGTCGGGCGGCGACTGCGTGGAGGTCCTGGACCTGGTCGCGGGCCTCACGCGGCACATCCCGCTGGGCACGCACGCCAACAAGCACGGCCAGGTCATCGGCTCGGGCGTGGGCGGCGGCTACGCGACCTTTCCCGGGGTGGTCGGGACGGCGGTCAGCAAGGTCTGCGACCTGGAGATCGCCCGTACGGGGCTGCGCGAGCGGGACGCGCTGGAGGCGGGCCTGCGGTTCGTGACGGCCACCATCACCTCCACCAATACGGCGGGCTACTACCCGGGCGCGGCGGAGATGACGGTGAAGATGCTGGCGGAACGCCGTACGGGCCGCCTCCTCGGGGTCCAGATCGTCGGCGGCGCGGGCGCGGCGAAGCGGGTGGACATCGCGGCGGTCGCCCTCACGGCGGGCATGACGGTGGACCGGATGGTGTCCCTGGACCTGGGCTACGCCCCGCCCTTCTCCCCGGTCTGGGACCCGATCCTGGTGGCGGCCCGCAAGGCGGTCTCGGCGGTCCGCTCGGCGGGGGTCTAGGAGCTCCTACCGGACCCGGTGCGCGGCCCGCGGTCGGATATGCGAAACGTCGGTCCGTGCCATGTCTTGCAGGGCACGGTACCGACGTTCTCGATCTTCTCGGGCGGGTCCGGATCAGCGGGCCGTCTGGGTGTGGACGTAGTCCACCAGGCGGGTCAGCGCGTCCGGGTCGGTCGTCGGGAGGACGCCGTGGCCCAGGTTGAAGACGTGGCCCTCCAGGCCGGCGGCGGCCGCGAGGACCTCGTCCGTCTTGGCCTCGACCGCCTCCGTGGTGGAGAAGAGCACGGCCGGGTCCAGGTTGCCCTGGAGCGCCTTGGCGGGGCCGACGCGGCGGACGGCCTCGTCCAGCGGGACCCGGTAGTCGACGCCCATGACGTCGGCGCCGGCCTCGCCCATCAGGCCGAGGAGCTCACCCGTGCCCACGCCGAAGTGGATCCGCGGGACTCCGTAGGAGGCGACGGACTCCAGGACCTTCGCGGACGCGGGCATCACCGAGCGGCGGTAGTCCGCCGGGGCTAGGGCGCCGACCCAGGAGTCGAAGAGCTGGACGGCGGAGGCGCCGGCCTCGATCTGGACCTTCAGGAAGGCGGAGGTGATCTCCGCGAGGCGGTCCAGGAGGTCGGCCCACAGCTGCGGGTCCCCGTACATGAGGGCCTTGGTGTGCTCGTGGTTCTTGGAAGGACCGCCCTCGACCAGGTAGCTCGCGAGGGTGAAAGGCGCGCCCGCGAATCCGATCAACGGCGTGGAGCCCAGTTCACCCGTGAGCATGCCGATCGCCTCGGTGACGTACGAGACGTCCTCCGGGGTGAGGTCGCGCAGCTGTGCGAGGTCCTCGCGGCGGCGGATCGGCTGGGCGACGACCGGGCCGATGCCCGGCTTGATGTCCAGGTCGACGCCGATGGCCTTCAGCGGGACCACGATGTCGGAGAAGAAGATCGCCGCGTCCACCTTGTGGCGGCGCACCGGCTGCAGCGTGATCTCGGTGACCAGGTCGGGCCGCATGCAGGACTCCAGCATCTGCGTGCCCTCGCGCAGCTTGCGGTACTCCGGCAGTGAGCGCCCCGCCTGCCGCATGAACCACACCGGGGTGTGCGGCACCGGCTCCCGCCGGCACGCCTTCAGGAAGGCGGAATCGTACGTCTGACTCGGCTGGCCCGTGGGGCGGGTGTTGGCGCTCACGACCCAAATCTTCGCACGTATGAAGAAGTGTCCGACCCGGCGAGGGTGTCCCTGCGCCGTACGGGCGCTCGTTCCGCCTAGTCTTCCCCGCATGGCTGCGGCTCAGGGACGATTTTCAGATGGCGCCGAGGGTATGGACAGCGCGAAGGAGAGCTCCGTCCCGCTCCCGTTCCGGCGGGCGGTCGACGGCTTGAAGAAGGCCCGGCTGCGTCCGGGGATCGAGATCGACCCCACGAAACCGCCCCAGAGACTGGCGCCGCACGCCTACGCACTGGAGGCCGCGGTCGTGGACGGCGAGGACGACCTGGCCGACGGCCGGCTGATCCTGCTCCACGATCCGGCCGGGCACGACGCCTGGCAGGGGACCTTCCGGCTGGTGACGCTGGTGCGCGCGGAGCTGGAGCCGGAGATGGCCGCGGACCCGCTGCTGCCCGAGGTGTGCTGGTCCTGGCTGACGGGGGCGCTGGAGGCGCGCGGGCTGGCGTACGGGGAGGCGAGCGGCACCGTGACCATGGCGGGCTCGCACTACTTCGGCGGGCTCGCGGAGCGGCGGCCGGCCACGCAGATCGAGATCAGAGCCTCGTGGACGCCGCGCGAGGGCGTGGGCGGGGTACCGGACACCTCGGCGCACCTGTCGGCGTGGTGCGAACTGCTGTGCCAGATCGCGGGGCTGCCGCCGGTGGGTCCGACGGACACGGCGACGGGTGTGGTCTCCCTGCCACAGCGTCGCGGTCCGCACCACCCGTAGCCACAGGGCCGGACGGCCGCCGGAATCGGCGCGCGACACAGAACGGCTGATCGAAGAACTGGGCGGACGGTCGAAACGCGGCGTCCCTTGTGGGCTTCTGATCAACCGATGATCGATCGTGCGTCCGAATTGCCCGAATTGTTACTCACCAAATCGTGATCATTCCCTAAAGCCGGGCGGGTGACGTGCCGAAGGAGTGGGTGACCATCCGCACGGTTCGCACCGGCTTCCTTCCCCGAGCCGGCCGTCCCGCCACTCCCCCAGGAGGCCTAGGTGTCCGTTCTTCTCGAGCAGCCCGCAAGCCTGGTCGCCTACCGCCCGAACAAGCCGACGGCCATGGTCGTCGTGGCCGACCCGCGCGTCCGCTCCACCGTGACCCGCCATCTGTGGGCCCTCGGAGTACGTGACGTGATCGAGGCGTCGTCCATCGCGGAGGCCCGCCCCCGCGTCGGCAGCCCGCGCGACATCTGCGTGGCCGACGTACACCTGCCCGACGGTTCCGGTCTCACCCTGCTCTCCGAGACCCGGGCCGCCGGCTGGCCCAACGGCCTGGCCCTGTCCGCCGCCGACGACATCGGCGCCGTGCGCAACGCCCTCGCGGGCGGCGTCAAGGGCTACGTCGTCACCGGTACGCGGACCAACATCGGGCTCCCCACCCGGCCCGGCGCCGCTCCCATCGGCGCTGCCGCCGCCCGTATGCACCGCCGCCCCCCGGGTGCCCCGAGCCACCCGGGCGGCTACCGAGAGCTCTCCGGCCGCGAGGTCGAGGTCCTGCGCCTCGTCGCGGAGGGCCAGTCCAACAAGGCCATCGGCGTCTCGATGGGCCTGTCCGCCCTGACCGTCAAGTCCCACCTCGCCCGGATCGCCCGCAAGCTGGGCACCGGTGACCGCGCCGGAATGGTCGCCGTGGCGCTGCGTACCGGGATCATCCACTGACCGCGGGCCGGAGCCCCCGGATATCCGCCTCGGAAGCCTGCGCCGGGAAACCTGGCGGGAGACCCCCGGAATACCCCGGGAAAACTCCCCGCATACCGCTCGCGCCCGTCGACGGAACGTTCCGGCGACGGGCGCGTCGTATACACGGATACCCTTGACCGGTGACCGACGCCCAAGATCCCGCAGCAGACCTGCGCACCACCACCGGGGGCGGCCCCTCGGACGACGTCGTTGTTCCGCCCGGTGGGCTGCCGACTCCCTTGCTGGAGCCCCGTGAGGGGATTCCTCCGGTGATCGCCGACGCGGACGCCCTCGCCGAAGTGGTCGCGGCCTTCGCCGCGGGCACCGGCCCCGTGGCCGTCGACGCCGAACGGGCCTCCGGATACCGCTACGGCCAGCGCGCCTACCTGGTGCAGCTGCGCCGTGAGGGTGCGGGGTCCGCGCTGATCGACCCGGTGGGCTGCCCCGACCTGTCCACACTGGGCGAAGCCCTGTCCGGCACCGAATGGATCCTGCACGCCGCCACCCAGGACCTGCCGTGCCTGCGCGAAATAGGCATGGTGCCCACCTCCCTGTTCGACACCGAGCTCGCCGGCCGCCTCGCCGGCTTCCCCCGGGTCGGACTCGGCGCGATGGTCGAGAGCGTGCTCGGCTACGCGCTGGAGAAGGGCCACTCCGCCGTCGACTGGTCCACCCGCCCGCTCCCCGAGCCGTGGCTGCGCTACGCCGCCCTGGACGTGGAGCTGCTGGTGGACCTGCGGGACGCGCTGGAGAAGGAACTGGACCGGCAGGGCAAGCTCGAATGGGCCCACCAGGAATTCGACGCCATCGCCTCCGCCCCGCCCGCCCCGCCGCGCAAGGACCCGTGGCGCCGTACGTCCGGCATGCACAAGGTGCGCCGGCGCCGGCAGATGGCGGTCGTACGGGAGCTGTGGGAGTCCCGGGACCGGATCGCGCAGCGGCGTGACGTGTCGCCGGGCAAGGTGCTGGGCGACGCCGCGATCGTCGAGGCCGCTCTCGCCCTGCCGGCCAACGTGCACACCCTGTCCGCCCTGCCCGGCTACGGGCAGCGGATGGGCCGCCGCCAGCTGGACCAGTGGATGGCCGCCGTGGACCGGGCGAAGGCCCTGCCCGAGAACGAGCTGCCGCAGCCCGGGGCCACCCCGGCCGGTCCCCCGCCGCCGCGCTCCTGGGTGGACAAGGATCCGGCGGCAGCGGCCCGGCTCTCGGCGGCCCGCACCGCCGTCTCGGCGCTGGCGGAGGCACTGAACCTGCCCCAGGAGAACCTGATCACCCCGGACACGGTGCGCCGGCTGTGCTGGGAGCCGCCGCAGCGGCCGCACGCGGACACGGTGGCGGAGGCCCTGGCGGGCTACGGTGCCCGGCCCTGGCAGATCGAACTGGTGACCCCGGCGCTGGTCACGGCCCTGGCCGCGACCGCCTGAACCGGCGGACCGCGATCCGGTCCCACCCGCAGGAGCCCCCGGCCCGGTGCCGGGGGCTCCGGCTGTTGATCGACCGCCGCGGCCGCGCACCGGGCCGTACGCTCAGCCGTCGAGTACCCGGTCTCCGCGGCGACGCGGGGGGCGGAGACGGTCGACGGAAGAGAGACGGGGCGCTGTGCATTTACAAGCCTTTCGCAACGGTGCCGTGGCGGCGTCGACGCTGCTCTTGGCAGCGGGAGCGGGGAGCGCGTCGGCCGCGCCGGCCCCGGATCCGCCCCGGCAGGTGCCGAGCGGTGCGGAGCTGTCGGTCAGGCCTGGGGAGCGGGTCGGTGTGACGACCGAGGCGATGCGGTCCGGGGATGCGTTCAGCGGTGTCCGGATAACCTCCCCGGCGTTCGCCGCCGACGGCACGTTCCGGATGGACGACAGCCTCCTCAAGGCGGTGGCGACGGTTTCCTGCACCGCCGGACCGGGCTCCTACGAAGTGCGGTTCGGCTCGGCGGTGGACGTGAACATCAGTGGGATCGACCGCCTGTGGGGCATCGTGCGGGTGGCGCCGGCCGATGCGGCGGAGCGGGCGGAGTGCGCGCGGCAGGTGGCCGCGCGGCCGCCGGAGTCCATGGAGGAGCGGTACCCCGAGGGCTCGGGGTGGCCGTCGGGGCCCTGGGACGTGCGCTCCGTGGAGCCCGGCGGGGAGCTGGAGGCCGGTGACGGCCTGGCGATGGGCCACGACGGCATGGTGAAGCTGACGTCCCCCGGGTTCACGCGGCCGTTCGTGATGCGCGGCGACAAGCTGGTCTCCGCCACGGTCCGCATCCGGTGCGCCGCGGAGCCCGGCCTCTACGTCGTGCACTGGAACGAGAAGGGCAAGCCCGCCAGGGAATGGGCCCGCTACCGGGTGACCCCAGCCGTCGGGGACCACTGCCGGGACCCGGAGGTCGCGCCCCGGGCGAGCGCGGTCCGGCAGGCGGCTCCCTGGCTGCTGGGCGCGGCCGGGGTCCTGGCCGCGGCGGGAGCCGTCGGCTACGTCGTCTTCCGCCGTATGCGCGAGGCCTGAACGAGCACGCGTGTCGCCGCGGACCGGAACGAAGCGGTTCCGCGGCCGCCGGAAGGCCCCCGCCCGCCTGCGAGCGGGGCCTCCTGGGAGGGCGTGGCTAGAGGGTGTCCGTGTAGGCGCCGTCCTCGTCCACGTAGTAGCTGCCCTTCTCCAGGTCGTCGACCTTCCCGTGCTTCAGCCACTGCCTGGACAGCCGGTGCAGGACCTTGGACTGGCGCTCCCAGACCATGGAGTGGCCGGCGCAGGACACCCGGAACATCAGTTTGCGGACCCCGGGGACCGCGTCGTAGAAGGCGGGGACCGAGAAGGTCGGCGAGTTCGCCGTCGCGTCGTGCTCGCCGTAGACGATCATCACGGGAACCTTGTCGCCGAGCACGCCGCCGATCGGGACGGTGTCCTGGTTCCAGCCCCACCAGTAGGAGTTGCGGAACCGCAGCACGCCCTCGGGTGCTCCGGCCGTCGGGCCGCCCCAGGCCTTGCCGAGGGGGTCGACGGCCATGAGCTCCTTCCACACCGCGTCGACCATGCCCGCCGCCCGCTGCTTCGGGGACCGCACCTCCTTGTCCCAGGCGCTTTCCAGGCCCGTCCTGCTGGACAGGTTCATCGGGAAGCCGAACAGGGAGGCCGGGGTGGACACGGGGAACGACGCCACCGGTGCGCCGAAGCTCTTCGGCGGTGCGCTGGCGCGGCCGGCGGGCGGGTAGACCGGCGCCAGGAGGAGCAGGCTCTCGACCTTCCCCGGGTTCTGGATCGCGTACGGCCCGAAGACGAAGGCGGCGGCGGACTGCCCGACGAGGGCGACCTTGGTGACGCCCTTCGTGGCCTTGATGTACTCGACGACCGCGTCGACCTCGCCCCACTCGCTCGCGGAGTTGCCGAGCTCGTGCGGGTAGGGCGGGGTGCAGGTGTACGTCAGCGGGTTCGGGTTCAGGATCTCCTGGTGCTGGGGGTTGGCGTTGCAGGGCTTGTCCATCTCCGGACGCGGCGACAGGCCGGAGCCCGTGAGCTCCATGAGGAACACGTCGAATCCGGCCTTGGCCAGGTGCTGCGCCCAGCTGTACTTGCCGTTGTCGTGCTGGAGGTCGAAGGCCACGACCGAGGGAACGCTCCGGCCGTGCAGCATCAGGACGGCCTTGCGCTGCGCGTTGGAGCCGGGTGGGGTGCCGTCGTACTCCCGCACGTACAGATGGACGGTCTGTCCCGCGTTGGCGGGCACCGCAGAGACGTGCTCGACCTGGTGCTTGATGGGTGGGGTGGTGGCCATTGCTCGCATCCTCCGTCGACCGGGCCGGAGGGGACGCTCCGGCCCGGTCAGGATCGGGACTGCCCGGGGACGGCGCCACGATCACGGCCGGGGGCCGGGTGTACGTGACCTGAACGGGTTGGCCGGACGGGTCCGATCGGTCGGGGCGAAGGGCCGCGGCGCCGCGGCCCGAGTGTGACCTTCGCCGCTCCTCCGGGAGGGGGTGTGCACATTGGTTACCCGCAAGTAGCATGGTCGGGTGAGCGGGCGCTCAGCGACGTACGCCGAACGCCCCCGCGCGCAGCAGTGCACACCCGCACCTGGAGGAGAGCCAACGTGCCTCGTACCGTCAGGGACGTCGTCTTCGTCGACGGCGTCCGCACCCCGTTCGGCAAGGCGGGCCCGAAGGGCATCTACCACGAGACCCGCGCCGACGACCTCGTCGTGAAGGCGATCCGGGAGCTGCTGCGCCGCAACCCGGACCTGGACCCCAAGAAGATCGACGAGGTCGCCATCGCCGCGACCACGCAGATCGGTGACCAGGGCCTGACGCTGGGCCGTACCGCCGGCATTCTCGCGGGCCTTCCGCAGTCCGTCCCGGGCTACTCCATCGACCGCATGTGCGCCGGCGCGCTGACCGCCGTGACCGCCGTCGCGGGCGGTGTGGCCTTCGGTGCCTACGACGTCGCCCTCGCCGGCGGTGTCGAGCACATGGGCCGCCACCCCATGGGCGAGGGCGTGGACCCGAACCCGCGCTTCGTCTCCGAGAAGCTGGTCGACGAGTCGGCCCTCTTCATGGGCATGACCGCCGAGAACCTGCACGACCGGTACCCGACGATCACCAAGCTCCGCGCCGACGAGTACGCCGTGCGCTCGCAGGAGAAGGCCGCCAAGGCGTACGCCGACGGCAAGATCCAGCAGGACCTGGTCCCGATCTCGGTGCGCAACACCAACGAGGCGGCCGGTGAGACGGGCTGGGGCCTGGTCACCACCGACGAGCCGATGCGCCCGGGCACCACGCTGGAGAACCTGGCCGGCCTGAAGACCCCGTTCCGTACGCACGGCCGGGTCACCGCGGGCAACGCCGCCGGTCTCAACGACGGTGCCACCGCCGCGATCATCGCGTCGGAGGACTTCGCCCGGGAGAACAACCTCCCGGTCAAGATGCGCCTGGTCTCGTACTCCTTCGCGGGTGTCGAGCCCGAGGTCATGGGCTACGGCCCGATCCCGGCCACCGAGAAGGCCCTGGCCCAGGCCGGCCTGACCATCGAGGACATCGGTCTCTTCGAGGTCAACGAGGCCTTCGCGGTCCAGGTCCTCGCGTTCCTGGAGCACTACGGCATCGCCGACGACGACGCCCGCGTGAACCAGTACGGCGGCGCCATCGCCTTCGGTCACCCGCTCGCCTCCTCGGGCGTGCGCCTGATGACGCAGCTGGCCCGTCAGTTCGAGGAGCAGCCGCACGTCCGCTACGGCCTGACCACCATGTGCGTCGGCTTCGGCATGGGCGCCACGGTCATCTGGGAGAACCCGAACTTCAACGCCGAGGGAGACTCCAAGTGAGCACCACCGCTGAGCTCCTGAAGGGCGCGGCCGAGCTGTTCCCGGACGAGGTCGTCACGTCCGCGCACGTCCGCCACCTGGACCTGCCGTTCGGCGCCGGGCGCTTCGCGCTCATCACGCTGGACAACGGCTTCGACCACACCAAGCCGACCACCTTCGGCCCGCAGTCGCTCGCCAACCTGAACGCGGCGATCGACCAGGTCGAGCAGGAGGCCCTCGCGGGCTCCATCGTCGGCGCGGGCATCACCGGCAAGCCGTTCATCTTCGCGGTCGGCGCCGACCTCAAGGGTGTCGAGCTGCTGAAGAAGCACGACGAGGCGCTCGCCATCGGCAAGGGCGGCCACGACGTCTTCAAGCGCCTCTCGGCGCTGGCGGTCCCGACCTTCGCGTACTACAACGGCGCGGCCATGGGCGGCGGCGTCGAGGTCGGTCTGCACTGCTCCTACCGCACCGTCTCGAAGGCCATCCCGGCTTTCTCGCTGCCCGAGGTCTTCCTCGGCCTGGTTCCCGGCTGGGGCGGCTGCGCCATCCTGCCGAACCTGATCGGCGCCGAGCGCGCGGTCTCGGTGATCATCGAGAACTCGCTCAACCAGAACAAGCAGCTGCGCGGCAAGCAGGTCTTCGACCTGGGCATCGCCGACGCGCTGTTCGAGGGCGCGGACTTCCTGGAGCAGTCGCTCCTGTGGACCGCGAACGTCCTGAACGGCACCACCGAGGTCGTCCGCGACGAGATCGACCGCGGCGAGGCCTGGGACGCGGCCGTCGCCAAGGGCCGCTCCATCGCGGACTCCAAGGTGCACGGCGCCGCTCCCGCCGCCTACCGCGCGCTGGACATCATCGCCGCGGCCAAGTCGGGCGACCTCCAGGCCGGCTTCGACGCCGAGGACACGGCGCTGGCCGACCTCATCATGGGCGGCGAGCTGCGCTCGGGCATCTACGCCTTCAACCTGGTGCAGAAGCGCGCCAAGCGCCCGGCCGGTGCCCCGGACAAGTCCCTGGCCCGTCCGGTCACCAAGGTCGGCGTCGTCGGCGCGGGCCTGATGGCCTCGCAGCTGGCGCTGCTCTTCCTGCGCCGCCTGGAGGTGCCGGTGGTCCTCACCGACATCGACCAGGAGCGCGTGGACAAGGGTGTGGGCTACGTCCACGCCGAGATCCAGAAGCTGCTCGGCAAGGGCCGCATCAACCAGGACAAGGCCAACCGCCTGACCGCCCTGGTGACCGGCGTCCTGGACAAGGCCGAGGGCTTCGCGGACGCGGACTTCATCATCGAGGCCGTGTTCGAGGAGATGTCCGTCAAGCAGAAGGTGTTCGCGGAGGTCGAGGCGGTCGCCCCGGCGCACGCGATCCTCGCCACCAACACCTCCTCGCTGTCGGTGTCGGAGATGGCCTCCAAGCTCCAGCACCCGGAGCGCGTGGTCGGCTTCCACTTCTTCAACCCGGTCGCGATCCTCCCGCTGCTGGAGATCGTCCGCGGTGAGCAGACCGACGACGCCTCGCTGGCCACGGCCTTCGGTGTCGCCAAGAAGCTGAAGAAGACCGCGGTCCTCACCAAGGACGCCCCGGCGTTCGTCGTGAACCGCATCCTGACCCGCTTCATGGGCGAGATCCAGAACGTCATCGACGAGGGCACCCCGGTCGTCACGGCGGAGAAGGCCATCGAGCCGCTCGGCCTGCCGATGTCCCCGCTGGTGCTCCTGGAGCTCGTGGGCCCGGCGATCGGTCTGCACGTCTCCGAGACCCTGAACCGCGCCTTCCCGGAGCGCTTCACCGTCTCCCCGAACCTTGCCGCGGTCGTCAAGGCCGGCAAGCGCGGCTTCTACGTCTACTCCGCCGAGAACAACTTCAAGCCGGAGCTGGACCCCGAGGTCGCCGCGCTCCTGGTCCAGGGCGATGTCGTCCTGACCGAGGAGCAGGTCCGCGACCGCGTCCTGGACGCGGTGGCGCAGGAGATCGGCCTGATGCTGGAGGAGGGTGTCGTGGCCGAGGCCCAGGACATCGACCTCTGCCTGATCACGGGCGCCGGCTGGCCCTTCCACCTGGGCGGCGTGACGCCGTACCTGGACCGTGAAGGCGTCTCGGAGCGCGTCAACGGCAAGAAGTTCCTCGCCCCCGGCCTCGCGAGCATCCCGGCCTAGTCCGGGTCTCCGAAGGCTGTTCGACGGCTCGGCCCGCCCCTTCCGGGGGGCGGGCCATCGCCGTTCGAATACCTGTCTAAGATTCACCCCCATGACGGAAAAGCACGCGCGGCCCAGGCGCCGCCGCCGCATTCTGCGGATCACCCTGCTGCTGGTCGCCGTGCTGATCCTGGGCACGGCCGGGGCGGGCTGGTGGACGTACAGCCACCTCAACTCCAACATCGACAGCGTCGACCTGGACCAGGCGATCGGTGACAACCGGCCCGCGAAGGTCGTCGCGAACGCCCAGAACATCCTGGTGCTCGGCTCCGACTCGCGCGCCGGGGCCAATGCCGATCTCGACCACGGCGATGTCAGCGGTGCCCGCTCGGACACCGCGATGCTGGTGCACATACCCGAGGGCCGGGCCAAGGCCACCGCGGTGAGCATCCCCCGCGACACCCTGATCACCCGGCCCGAGTGCAAGGACGGGAACGGCAAGACGCTGCCGTCCGCCAAGCGGGTCATGTTCAACTCCGTCTACTCGCTCGCCGGCCCGGCCTGTGTGGTCAACACCGTGGAGCAGCTGTCCGGTGTCCGCGTGGACCACTTCGTCGAGGTCGACTTCGCCGGCTTCAAGGGCCTGGTCGACGCGCTGGGCGGGGTAACCGTCACGCTGGACAAGCCGATGAGCGGCGCCAAGGGCGGCCTCAAGCTCGACGCGGGCACGCACCGGCTGGACGGCACCGACTCGCTGAAGTTCGTCCGTACCCGCTACGGCTACGGCGACGGCAGCGACCTCGGACGCATAGGCCTCCAGCAGCAGTTCATGCTGGCGATGCTGTCCGAGATCAAGAAGCAGGACGCCCTCGGCAACCCGGCGCGGCTCTACAAGCTCGCGGACGCCGGCACCAAGTCGCTGACCACCGACTCCGGCCTCGGCTCGCTCACGGCGCTCGCCGACTTCGCGCAGAGCATGAAGGGCGTGAACCCGGAGACGATGGAGACGATCATGCTGCCGGTCGCGTACGACAAGGTGGACCCCAACCGCGTGATCGTGGCCGAGCCGCAGGCGACGCAGCTGTGGGACGCCATTCGCAAGGACCAGCAGATCCCGGCCTCGGCGAAGAACTCCCCCGCCAAGGGCTGAACGAGGCCTGGGGGCCGCGTCCGCGGTCCGCCCTCACCCGGCGCGCCGCCCCCGGACCGCCCAGGCCCGGGCGGTGAGCGCGACGGATCCGCCCGGCCCGTACGGGACGGCCTCGCGGAGCACGTCCCGTACCCGCTCCCGGTCGGCCGCGGGCAGGGCGGCGAGGTATCCGGGGGCCGGGCCCTGCCCCGTCAGGAACGGTTCCCACAGGTCCGCGAAGTCGGCGAACACCGTGGGGACCTCGATCGGGGCGACCGCGACCTCGCCGAGCCCCGCGCGCGTCCACAGCGCGCGCAGTGCCTCCGGACGGCACGAGGGGAAGCGCCGGCGCTCGTCCAGCGCGGCCGCGGGCGGGTCCGCGAGGACTGCCGCGTCCCAGAAGAGCCGCAGGAGGTCCATGCCCTCCGCGTAGTCCCACACGTACGCCGCGACCAGGCCGCCCGGGCGGACCGAGCGGACCATCTCGGCGACGGCCGCGGCGGGCGGCGTGAGGAAGTTCAGGGTCAGGCCGCTGACCACCGCGTCGCACGCATCGTCGCGCACCGGCAGGGCCGTCGCGTCCGCCACGACCACGTGCGTCCCGGCCGTGGCCGCGTCCCGGGCCCAGGCGGCGTACCCCGGTGACCGGTCGACCGCCAGGACGTCACGGGGCCGGCACCGGGCGGCCACCGCCGCCGACAGCCCGCCGGTGCCGCATCCGACGTCGAGCCACCGCAGCCGGCCGGGGAGGCCGAGCCACGCGGTGAACCGCTCCGCGACGGGGCGGCTCCACCGGCCCATGTAGCGCTCGTAGCCGACCCCGGCCGTCCACACGTCGAACCGGTGCTCTTCCCTGTGCGTCATGGGCGCCCCCACACGGCTCCCGGACCTGGCGCCGCGGGTACGGCCGCGAGGGCCGTACGGGTTGCCCGCACGGCCCTCGCCGGTCCGCCGCGGCGGACGGGTCACCCGTCAGAACTCCGCGTTCTGGCCGACCTTGTGCAGCCGGCTGTTGCGGTAGCCGTAGGCGAAGTAGACGACGATGCCGATGGCCATCCAGACGCCGAAGCGCAGCCAGGTCTCGGCCGGCAGGTTGAGCATCAGCCAGAACGAGGCCGCGATCGACACGATCGGGACGAACGGCACCCACGGGGTGCGGAAGGACCGGTGCAGGTCGGGGCGGGTCTTGCGCAGGACGATCACGCCCAGTGCGACCACCACGAAGGCGAACAGGGTGCCGATGTTCACCAGTTCCGCGAGAGTCTCCAGGCTGGTGAAGCCCGCGACGACCGCGATGATCCCGCCGAGCAGCATGGTCGCCCGGTAGGGGGTGCGGTACTTCGGGTGCGTCACGGAGAAGACCCGCGGCAGCAGTCCGTCCCGGCTCATCGCGAAGAACACGCGGGTCTGACCGAGCAGCAGGATCATGCACACGGTGATCAGACCGACGGCGGCGCCGAGGCTGATGGCACCCGAGAAGAACGGCTGGTTCACCGATTTGAAGGCTTCGGCGAGCGGCGCGGTCGGGGACATCTCCGAGTACTTCTGCATGCCCGTGACCACCAGGGTCACGGCGACGTAGAGCACCGTGCAGACCAGCAGCGAGCCGAGGATGCCGCGCGGCATGTCCCGCTGGGGGTTCTTGGTCTCCTCGGCCGCCGTCGCCACCACGTCGAAGCCGATGAAGGCGAAGAAGATGAGCGAGGCCGCCGTGAAGATGCCCATGACGCCGAAGTTCGTGGGCTCGTAGCCGAAGAGCAGCTGGACCAGGGGCGAGTGCCAGCCGCTGACGCCCTCGGCCTGGGGCTGGGCCGGCGGGATGAACGGCGAGTAGTTGTCGGCCTTGATGAAGAACAGGCCCGCGACGATGACCAGCAGCACGACCGTGACCTTGATGGCGACGACGACCGCGGTGATGCGGGCCGAGAGCTTCGTCCCGACGACCAGGATCCACGTCAGCACCAGGACCAGCAGGAACGCCAGCACGTCGAAGTGGCCGCCGGCATCGGGGCCGGACAGGGAGGTCGGCAGGGTCCAGCCGAGGTTGGTGTCCATGAGGTGGCGCACGTACCCGGACCAGCCGACCGCGACCACGGCCGTGCCGAGTGCGAACTCCAGCACCAGGTCCCAGCCGATGATCCAGGCGGGCAGCTCACCGATCGAGGCGTACGAGAACGTGTACGCCGACCCGGCCACCGGGACGGTGGACGCGAACTCGGCGTAGCAGAGCGCCGCGAGGGCGCAGACGATGCCCGCTGCCACGAAGGCGAGGGCGGTAGCGGGACCGGCATTGTTCCGGGCGGCGATGCCCGTGAGGACGAAGATGCCGGTGCCGATGATGACGCCCACACCGAAGACCGTGAGGTCCCAGGCGGAGAGCGACTTGCGGAGCGCGTGTTCCGGCTCCTCCGTGTCGCGGATGGACTGCTCCACCGTCTTGGTGCGGAATGGGCTGTTCAGATCCTTGCTCACCGACGCCTCCGAGAGGTGACGACGCACGAACGGGCCGGGAGGCCCACCCTTCAAGAGTGATCTCCCGGCCCGTGACGTGCAACCGCGCGTCGATCTACGAACGGCGCGTGCGGCGAGTTCCGGCTAGTCGACGGCGGCGGCCGGCTCGCTGTCGTAGCGACCGTCCAGCTTGGCGACCAGGCCGGTGACCTGCCGGGCGATGTCCGGCGCGGTCAGGCCGATCTCGGCCATGATCTCCTTGCGGAGGGCGTGGTCGAGGAAGCGCTGCGGGATACCGAAGTCGCGCAGCGGTACGTCGACACCCGCGTCCCGCAGGGCCTGCGAGACGGCGGCGCCCACACCGCCGGTACGGCCGTTGTCCTCGACGGTGACGACCACGCGGTGCCGGTCCGCGAGCGGGGCCAGGGCCTCGTCCACGGGCTTGACCCAGCGGGGGTCGACCACGGTCGTGGAGATGCCCTGCTTGTCCAGCAGGTCGGCGATCTCCAGGCACATCGGGGCGAGCGCACCGACCGAGACGAGCAGTACGTCCGGACGGGTGACCTCGGCGCCCGGGGCGCGCAGGACGTCCATGCCGCCGATCCGGCCGACGGCCGGGACGGCCGGGCCGACGACGCCCTTGGAGTAGCGCACGACGGTCGGGGCGTCCTTGACCTCGACGGCCTCGCGGAGCTGGGCGCGCAGCTGCTCGGCGTCGCGCGGCGCGGCGAGCCGCAGGCCGGGGACGACCTGCAGGATGGACATGTCCCACATGCCGTTGTGGGAGGCGCCGTCGTCGCCGGTGACACCGGCGCGGTCCAGGACGAAGGTGACACCGCACTTGTGCAGGGCCACGTCCATCAGGACCTGGTCGAAGGCACGGTTGAGGAAGGTCGCGTACACCGCGAAGACCGGGTGGACCCCGCCGGTGGCCAGGCCCGCCGCCGAGGTGGCGCCGTGCTGCTCGGCGATGCCCACGTCGTAGATCCGGTTCGGGAAGGCCTCGGCGAACTTGTTGAGGCCGACCGGGTGGAGCATGGCGGCGGTGATGCCGACGATGTCCTCGCGCTCGTGGCCGAGCTTGACCATCTCGTCGGCGAAGACGGAGGTCCAGCTGGCGGCGGCGGTCTTCACCGGCAGGCCGGTGTCCGGGTGGATCACGCCGACCGCGTGGAAGCGGTCCGCCTCGTGCTCCAGGGCCGGGGTGTAGCCGCGGCCCTTCTGGGTGAGGCAGTGCACGATGACCGGGCCGCTGAAGCGCTTGGCGCGCTGCAGGGCGGACTCCAGGGCCTCGATGTCGTGGCCGTCGATGGGCCCGATGTACTTGAGCCCGAGGTCCTCGAACATGCCCTGCGGCGCGATGAAGTCCTTGAGGCCCTTCTTGGCGCCGTGCAGGGTTTCGAAGAGTGGCTTCCCGACGACGGGGGTGCGCTCCAGGATCTCCTTGCCGCGGGCCAGGAAGCGCTCGTAGCCGTCCGTGGTGCGCAGGGTCGCCAGGTGGTTCGCGAGGCCGCCGATGGTGGGGCCGTACGAGCGCTCGTTGTCGTTGACGACGATGACGAGCGGGCGGTCCTTGGCGGCGGCGATGTTGTTGAGCGCCTCCCAGGCCATGCCACCGGTCAGCGCGCCGTCGCCGATGACGGCGGCGACGTGGTGGTCCTCGCGGCCCAGCACCTCGTTGGCCTTGGCCAGGCCGTCGGCCCAGCCGAGCACGGTGGAGGCGTGCGAGTTCTCGATCACATCGTGGTCGGACTCGGCGCGCGAGGGGTAGCCCGACAGGCCGTTCTTGGTGCGCAGGCCGGCGAAGTCCTGGCGGCCCGTGAGCAGCTTGTGGACATAGGCCTGGTGGCCGGTGTCGAAGAGGACCTTGTCCTTGGGCGAGTCGAAGACCCGGTGCAGGGCGATCGTCAGTTCGACCACCCCGAGGTTGGGGCCGAGGTGCCCGCCGGTCTTGGAGACGGCGTCGACGAGGAAGGACCTGATCTCGGCCGCGAGCTGGTCGAGCTCCTCCTGGCTGAGCCGGTCCAGATCGCGCGGTCCCTTGATGCGGGTCAGCAGCACCCGTGCCTCCTTGCAGTTGCTTGCTGGTCTGTCGAGTCTAATGTTCCGCCCCCGGCCACGGTCATCGGGCCGTCCCGAGGGAGTCACACCTTTGTCATACATGTACGCACGACCTGACGGCCACACATCACATACGGGCGTATACCCGCACATGAGTACCTCGTACATGCACGCGCAGATGCCCGGCGCCACGAGAAGTGGCGCCGGGCACTGTGACCGGTCTTACCGCCGGATGTCACTCCGGCGGGCAGTCGGGCGCGCGATCAGGCGCGTCCGGCCGTCTTCTGGGTCTTGCGCGTCACCGAGTCGATCACCACGGTCGCCAGCAGCACCGCGCCGGTGATCATGTACTGGATCGGCGTCGCAATGCCTTCCAGGGCCAGACCGTACTGGATCGAGACGATGACCATGACGCCGAGGAGGGCGTTCCAGGTCCGGCCCCGGCCGCCGAAGAGGCTGGTGCCACCGATGACGGCCGCCGCGATCACGTTCATCAGCAGGTCGCCGGCACCGGCGCTCTGGTTGGCCGCCGCGATCTTGGAGGCCCAGAACAGGCCGCCGATGGCGGCGAAGGTGCTGGAGATCGCGAAGACCGTGATCCGGATCCGTGTGACGTTGATACCCGCACGGCGGGAGGCCTCGACGCTGCCACCCAGTGCGAAAACGTTTCGCCCGAAGGTCGTGCGGCGCAGCAGGAAGTCCGTGACGACCAGGGCCAGCAGGAAGAGCACCACCGCGAGCGGCAGGCCCTTGTACTGGTTGAACAGCACGGCGGGACCGAAGGTGCACAGCGCGAGCAGGCCGGTGCGCAGCAGGATCTCGGCGAGCGGGCGGGAGGGCATCCCGGCGGCCTCGCGGCGCCTCGCGTCGAAGAAGGAGGCGAGGAAGTAGCCGACCACCGCGAGCGCGGCCAGCCCGTAGGCGACGGCCACGTCCGAGAAGAAGTACGTGGTCAGCTGCCCGACCACACCGTCGGAGTCGATGTTGATCGTGCCGTTGCTGCCGAGGATCTGCAGCATCGCGCCGAGCCAGAAGAGCAGGCCCGACAGGGTGACGGCGAAGGCCGGGGCGCCGACCTTGGCGAAGAAGAAGCCGTGGATGGACCCGATCAGGGCACCTCCCACGATGGCCGCCAGGATGGCCAGCCATTCGTTCACGCCGTGCGTGACGGCCATGACTGCGACGATCGCGCCCGAGACACCGCTGACCGAGCCGACCGACAGGTCGATCTCACCGAGCAGCAGCACGAAGATGATGCCGATGGCGATCATGCCGGTGCCGGTCATCGTGATCGCGATGTTGGTCAGGTTCTCCGGGGAGAGGAAGTTCGAGTTCAACCCCTGGAAGATCGACCAGATGACGATCAGGCCGATGACGACCGGGAGGGAACCCAGGTCGCCCGCCTTCAGCTTCCGCTTGAACTCGCCCACGTACCCGGCGAGCCCCTCCTCCCTGACGAGCAGGCGGGGGTCCACGGCCGGGATCGCGTCGTGCGCGGCCGCGGGGTTGACCGGGTCGATGTGCTCCTGCTGCTCGACCGAGCCCTTGTCCAGTGGACCGGTGGCAGGGTTCTGGGTGCTCACTTGCCGGCCTCCGAGGTGCGGGCCGCCCGGCGGGTCACGGCGTTGTCCGTGGCACCGGTGATGGCGGAGATGATCTCTTCCTGCGAGGTGTCGGCGACGTTGAAGACACCGTTGTTGCGGCCCAGCCGCAGGACCGCCACCTTGTCGGCGACGGCCTTCACATCGGCCATGTTGTGGCTGATGAGGATGACGGCGTGACCGCGCTCGCGCAGCCGCTCCACCAGGTCGAGAACCTGTGCGGTCTGCTCGACGCCGAGGGCGGCGGTGGGCTCGTCGAGGATGACGAGCTGGGGCTCGCCCAGCATGGATCGGGCGATGGCCACGGTCTGGCGCTGACCGCCGGAGAGTGACGCGATGGGAATCCGGACACTGGGGATCCGGATGGACAGGGTGGTCAGGAGCTCGCGGGCGCGCCGCTCCATCTCCACCTCGTCGAGGATGCCGTAGCTCTTGAGCTCACGGCCGAGGAAGAGGTTGCCGACGACATCGATGTTGTCGCACAGCGCCAGGTCCTGGTAGACCGTCGCGATGCCCAGGTTCTGGGCGTCGTGGGGCTTGCCGATGGAAACCGCACGGCCTTCCCACTCGATGACTCCTTCATCGATGGGGTGCACGCCGGCGATCGTCTTGACCAGCGTGGACTTTCCGGCGCCGTTGTCGCCGACGAGGGCGACCACTTCACCGGAGTGGATCTCGAGTTCTACGTCGGTCAGGGCCTGAACGGCGCCGAACCGCTTCGAGACCCCTCGCAACGCCAGCACGGGCGCAGCGGACACATGAACCATCTCCTTCGCCGCCTGACCGGCGGGGATGTCGTGCAGAAGAGCAGGAGCGGGGCGAATGGGGGAACGTTTCTGCCCGGCGCCCCGCCGGGTGGCGGGGAGAGAGTGGCGGGGCGCCGGTCAGGCACGGGGGGCCGCCTCGCGGGGAGGCGACGGGGGCCGCTACTTCAGGCCGGCGGCGGCGCAGGCCGCCGCGTACTTGTCGGTGCAGATCTCGTCCACCGTGTAGACGCCGTCCTTGACGACGGTGTCCTTGATGTTGCCCTTGGTCAGCGAGACGACCGGGATCAGGACGGACGCGACACCCTTGGTGGTCGGGCTGTCGACCGTGGACGTGGTGCCTTCGGCCTTTCCGCCCTTGGCGAGGGAGACGGCCATCTTCGCGGCGGCCTCGGCCTCGGGGGCGTACGGCTTGTAGACGCTCATGAACTGCTCGCCCGCGACGATCCGCTGCACACCGGCGAGTTCTGCGTCCTGGCCGGTGACCGGCGGCAGGGGGGAGACGCCGGCGGCCTTGAGGGCGGTGATGATGCCGCCGGCCATGCCGTCGTTGGCGGAGTAGACGCCGACGACCTTGTCCTTGCCGAGCGCGGAGAGCGCGGCCGCCATGTTGGTGTTGGCGTTCTCCGGCTTCCACTCGACGGTGTCGTACTCCTTGCCGACGTTCACCTTGCCGTCGAGCTCGGAGTGCGCGCCGGACTTGAAGAGCTTGGCGTTCGGGTCGGTGACCGAACCGTTCATCATGACGACCTGGCCGTCCTTGGCCTTGTCGCCCAGCGCCTCCAGCAGGGCCTTGCCCTGGACCTTGCCGACCTCTTCGTTGTCGAAGGAGGTGTACGCGTCGATCGGGCCCTCTGCCAGGCGGTCGTAGGCGACGACCGGGATGCCGGCCTCCTTGGCCTTCTTGACCGAGCCGGCGATGGCCTTGGAGTCCACCGCGTCGATGATCAGGACGTCCACCTTGTTGGTGATCATCGTGTCGACCTGGGAGTTCTGCGTGGTCGCGTCCTGCTTGGCGTTCGCGTAGACGACCTTGCCCTTGCCGCCGGTGAGCTCGGCGACCTTCTTCTCGATCAGCGGCTTGTCGAACTTCTCGTAACGCGCGGTCTGGTTCTCCGGCAGGAGCAGACCGACCTTGATCTCGTCGCCCTTGGCAGCGCCGGAGGACGCCTTCGTCGTGTCGCCGGCCTCCTTCGCACTGCCACAAGCGGCGAGCGAAACGGCCATGGCACCAGCGGCTACAGCTACGGCGGCTCTGCGCATACGCGTGTTCATTACTTGAACCTCCCTGACGAGGCCGCAGCGGCGCGGCCGAGGTGGATGTGAGTCAACCCCGGCCGCGTTTTGCCGTCAAGGAGTGAATTCTTAACGAGATGACAACGGTGCCATTCGTTATCTACCTGAAGACAAGACCGCTGGAGCGCGCACTCCACTTCCATGATCTGACAAAAGCGTCGAATCGCCCATCTCGCTGAGGACGAGCGCCAGTGCGCCCAGCACCTCGGCCCGCCCGCCCAGGTTCCCCGTCAGCACCGACAACTGCCGCGCCGCACTGGGGATCGCGTACCTTCCCACCGATTCACGGATGGGAGCGAGGACGAGTTCACCCGCCTCCGCCAGCGAGCCGCCCAGCACCACCCGGCTGGGGTTCAGGAGGTTGCACAGACTGGCCACGCCGCTGCCGATGTGCCGGCCCACGTCCGTGATCACCCGGCGGCAGCCCGGGTCCCCCTCACGGGCCAGTTCGACCACCCGCTCCATGGTCAACTCCGGTCCGTGCGTGCCCTGGAGCAGCGGCAGTACGTACCGGGCGGCCGCGAAGGTCTCCAGGCAGCCGCGGTTGCCGCAGCGGCAGACCGGGCCCGATTCGTCCAGGGTGATGTGCCCGATCTCGCCCGCCGTGCCGCCGGGTCCGCGGTAGATCTGGCCGTTGATCACAAGGCCCGCGCCGACGCCGCTGGCCACCTTGATGTAGGCCAGGTCCTTTACTCCGCGCCCGCTCCCCCAAACGAGTTCGCCGAGGGCGCCGAGGTTCGCGTCGTTGTCCACGTACACGGGCACCCCGAGGCGCTGCGAGAGCTCCTGGCGGGGGTTGATGCCCGCCCAGCCCGGCAGGATCGCGGTCGAGCCCAGGGTCCCGGACTCCACGTCGATCGGACCGGGCACGCCGAGCCCGACGCCGATCACCTTCTCCAGCCCCACGCCGATGTCCGCGATCAGCCGTCCGACCAGGGCTTCCGCCCGGTCGAAGCCGTCCGCCCAGGACGCGTCGACGTCCAGCGGCTCGGACTCCTCGGCCAGCACCTGGTGGGCCAGGTTCCCCACCGCCACCCGCAGGTGGGTGTGGCCGAAGTCGACACCGATGACGATCCCCGCGTCGCCGCTGAGCGAGACGCTGCGCGCCCGGCGGCCGCCGGCCGAGGTGTCGGTGACCTCGACGGTCCCGCCGTCCTTCAGCTCCCGGACGATGTTGGAGACCGTGGCCGCCGACAGTCCGGTGGCGCGGGCGATCTCCGCCTGGGTCAGCGATCCCGCGAGCCGCACCGCCCGCACGACCCGTTCGAGATTCGCGCGATGCAGCGACGACTGCGATCCGGGAGTCTGCACGACTCATCCACTCCTGCCCATTAGCGACGGCCAGCCGTCGCCCCCCGGCCGGGACACGTCACGGCTTCACGCTCCGAGACCCCGGCATCTCTCCAACTTGTGAACCTTAAGTCGAGCCTTTACGCATCCACACGTCAAGAGGCTGACACGGCATGAAACGGCTGGTACTGGACTAAAGGGGAGAGAAGCGGCCGTTGGATCGTGCTACGGTCGCCGAGACGCCGGTCCTCAGCGGCCCTTTCGGCCGGACCTGGCGTCCTGCAATGACCGCGCTACGCAAGGAGGTGTTCGGGATGAGTCCCGATCGAAGTCCTCGCAGCGCGCTCGTCGCTCTCGTCGGCTGACCTTGTGACCGGCTGACCTCTCTCCGGGGACGCACGGCAGCGGTGGACCGCTGTTCCCGTGCGCGCTGGCGTTCCGTTCGCATCGCGTCGCGTTCCTTCGCGCGCCTTCGCGTTCACTCCTTCCACATTCCCTTCCTTCCGCATGCCCTGCCAACTCCGCCGGGCGTGCGTCACCCATGCCCACCGGCGTGCCGAGGGCCCATCGGGGCCGCTCTGCGCCGAACCATGTTCACTCCACGTGACCGCTCGGCTTCGCGCTGCCCGGACACCGTGGAGGGAGGTATTCGTCATGACCATGCTCACCCCCCGTACCCCGACCACGCTCGCACCGCCGGGCCGCTCCCGCCGCGAGCGCAAGGCCGCCGAGCTCCAGGCCCGTACCCGGCTCGTCGGCGAGCGTCTCGCCGGGATCAGCGCCCGCCCGGGCGTCCAGGTCCTGCAGGAGGTGGACACCTCCCCGGCCGGCCTCACCCACGCCGAGGCCTCGCTGCGCCTGGAGCGGCACGGCTCCAACACCGTCGCCCACGAGCGCGCCCCCCACTGGCACCTCCAGCTGGCGAGGGCCTTCTGGAACCCCTTCATCGCCGTACTGGTCTTCCTCGCGGCGGTCATGTACTGGCAGGACCCCGGCGACCCGGGTGTCGTCATCCTCTCCGTGATGGTGGGGATCAGCGGACTGCTGCGCTTCTGGCAGGAGTTCCGCTCGGGCCGCGCCGCCGAAGCGCTGAAGCAGCTCGTCACCACCACGTGCGCGGTGCAGCGCCGGGCCGGCAGCGGCTCCGCGCCCACCACGTTCGAGGTGCCCATGGACCAGGTGGTCCCGGGCGACGTGGTCGCGCTGGCGGCCGGCGACCTGATCCCAGCCGACCTGCGGATCGTCACCGCCAAGGACCTCAATGTCAGCCAGGCCGCGCTGTCCGGCGAGTCCCTGCCGGTGGCCAAGGCCGACACCCGCACCCGGGACCTCGGCCAGCAGGAGACCACCGACCCGGTGGAGGCCGACAACCTGGCCCTGATGGGCACCTCGGTCACCTCCGGCACCGCCACCGGGGTGGTCGTCGCCACCGGCGCCGACACCTATTTCGGTTCGATGGCCGGCTCGCTCGTCGGCGAGCGCCCGCAGACCAACTTCGACACCGGCGTGCGCAAGGTCAGCTTCCTGCTGATCCGCTTCATGCTGGTGATGGTCCCCGTCGTCTTCATGATCAACGGTTTCACCAAGGGCGACTGGGACGAGGCCTTCCTCTTCGGCGTCGCCGTCGCCGTCGGGCTGACCCCCGAGATGCTGCCGATGGTCGTCTCCGCCAACCTGGCGCGCGGCGCGGTCGCCATGTCCAAGCGGAAGGTGGTCGTCAAGCGGCTGGGCGCGATCCAGAACCTGGGCGCGATGGACGTGCTCTGCACGGACAAGACCGGCACCCTCACCGAGGACCGGATCGTCCTGGACCGCTACCTGGACGTGCACGGCGAGGAGGACGGTGAGGTGCTGGAGTACGGCTACCTCAACTCGCGCTTCCAGACCGGTCTGAAGAACCTGATGGACCAGGCGGTCATCGACCGCGTGGACGAGGCCGAGGAGGTTGTCGTCGACGCACGGTTCTCGATGGTCGACGAGATCCCCTTCGACTTCGCCCGGCGCCGGATGTCCGTGGTCCTCGGCCGCAACTGTCTGGTCGGCGACTTCGGACAGCGCGAGCACATCATGATCACCAAGGGTGCCGTCGAAGAGGTCCTGGACCTCTGCACGCACATGAGGGACCGCGGCCAGGGGGTCCCCCCGGCCGAAGGCTGGGGGACGGTCGAGCTGACCGAGCAGCTGCGGCGGCACGTCACCCGGATCGCCGAGGACAACAACCGGCAGGGCCTGCGCGTCCTGGCCGTCGCCACCCGCACGATCGACAGCCCGCGCGAGACCTACACGGTCGCCGACGAGGACGGGCTGACGCTGATCGGCTTCCTCGCCTTCCTCGACCCGCCGAAGGCCGACGCCGCCCGGGCCCTGACGGGCCTCGCCGACAAGGGCATCGCGGTCAAGGTCGTAACCGGCGACAACGGCCTCGTCGCCGCCCGGGTCTGCGCCGACGTCGGCATCGACGTCGGGCAGGTGGTGCTCGGCCCCGAGACCGACGCCCTCGACGACGCGGAGCTGCGCGCGCTGGCCGCCCGTACGACGGTCTTCGCCAAGGTCAACCCGGTCCAGAAGGCCCGGATCGTCCGGGCCCTGCAGGCCGGCGGGCACACCGTCGGGTTCCTCGGCGACGGCATCAACGACGCGGCCGCGCTGCGCGACGCCGACGTGGGCATCTCGGTGGACACCGCCGTGGACATCGCCAAGGAGTCGGCCGACGTCATCCTGCTGGAGAAGGACCTGACCGTCCTGGAGCAGGGCGTCGTCCAGGGCCGGACCACCTTCGGCAACACGATCAAGTACATCAAGATGACCGCGTCGTCGAACTTCGGCAACGTCTTCTCGGTCCTGGTGGCGAGCGCCTTCATCCCCTTCCAGCCGATGCTCGCGATCATGCTGCTGGTCCAGAACCTGGTCTACGACATCGCGCAGCTGGCGACCCCGTGGGACCGGATGGACGAGGAGTACCTCCGCAAGCCCCGCAACTGGGACGCCAAGGGCATCGGCCGCTTCATGGTCACCATCGGGCCGGTCAGCTCCGTCTTCGACATCTCGATGTTCCTGATCATGTGGCACGTCTTCGCGGCGGACAGCGAGGCGAGCCAGTCCCTCTTCCAGTCCGGCTGGTTCGTCGAGGGCCTGCTCTCGCAGACCCTGATCGTCCACATGATCCGCACCCGGAAGATCCCCTTCATCCAGTCCCGCGCCTCCTGGCCGGTGATGGTGATGACCGTCCTCGCGGTGCTGACCGGGCTCTGGCTGCCCTTCTCGCCGCTGGCTCCCTCGCTGGGATTCGTGGCCCTGCCGGCGAGCTACTTCCCGTGGCTGATCGGCGTACTGCTCGCGTACTGCACGCTCACCCAGCTCGTGAAGACCTGGTACATCCGCCGGTTCAACACCTGGCTGTAGGAGAAGGGAGGGGCCGGTGCTGCTCACCGGACCGAACGTGCGGGGCCTGAACGCGGCCGCCGCACGAAGAATGAATTGAACACGTTCAGCCCGGCTGGCACTATGGATCCAGGACGCCGCCGGCCGGGCGGACGCGCGGGTTCGCCGTGCCACGAGGGGGATTGATCGTGCATCAGAAACGGTCGTACGGGCGCGTGCTGGTGGTCTCCACACTGGTGGGATGCCTGGAGGTCGCGCTCACCGTCGTGGTGGTCCTGCTCTACTTGCAGACGCAGCCGCCGCCGGACAAACCCGCCGACTACACCGCGATCGGGGGAAGCCTGATCTCCCTCACGCTCCTCGTCGGCTTCATCTCGCTCCTGCTGTCACGGATCTTCGTACTGCCGGCGGTCGCGCTGACCGACCTCCTCGGCCGCCGGTTCGGCGGGCGAGCAGCGTGGTGGCCGGCGCCGCTGGTGGTGGCGGCCCTGCTGGCGCCGCCCCTCATGTGCTTCGTGGCGTACAACGACGTGGAGCCGCGGTCCGTGCTCGTCTTCTGGGCCTCGGCCACGGCCTCGCTCTCGCTGGGGGCGCTGATCGCCCTGCCCCGGGGCGAGGGACTGCTGCGGCGGGTGGCGTTGTGGGGCACGGCGGTGGTGGCGGGGACGGGCCTGTTCGGCGCACTCGGGCTCGCCGCCGGCCTGCTGCCCGCGTACGAGCCGCCGGCGATCGGTCCGCAGACCATGCCGGGCAGCTGGATCGACCACACGGGCGGAACCCTGGTCTTCACCTCGGACGGCCGGGTCACCGCCTCCGACGTCGGCGGGCGCCTCGCCGTCGACTACCCCAGCGACCCGTCGCCGAGCTGCTCGGGCTCCGGGACCTGGTCGTACGAGCCCGGCCGGGACGCCTGGACGCAGCAGGTCCGCATAGACGTCCCGGGGTGCGGCTGGCCCGCTTGGGGCGTCGGCGGCACCGCCCGGGAGCCCCGGATCCACCAGAACATCGGCGACCCGGGTTCCGGAGAGCTCTACAAGCTGCGGAAGGCCTCCGCCGGCCCCTGACGCCCCACGCGGGACGCCGGACGCCGGAGCGCTACTTCAGCGTCGCCGAGGTGAGACCCGCCTGGATCTGGCGCTGGAAGGAGAGGTAGACCGCCAGCATGGGGATGATGGCGATGGTGGCACCGGCGAACAGCACCGGCAGGTCCGTCTCGTAGCCCATCTGGTACTGGAGCTGGATGAGCCCCTGCGTGAGCATGTAGCGCTCGGGCTCGCCGCTCGTCTGCGGCTGCATCAGCACGGCGGGCAGGATGTACTGGTTCCACTGGCCCAGGACGTTGAAGATCCCGACGCTGATCAGGCCGGGCTTGGCCATGGGCAGCATCACCTGGAAGAAGATCCGGGTGTCGGAGGCCCCGTCGATGACCGCCGCCTCGTGTATCGCCGTGGGCAGTGTCCGGAAGAAGGAGTGCATGAAGAAGACGGTGAACGGCATCGAGTAGGCGACGTACACCAGGATCAGGCCCTGGTAGGTGTTCAGCATGTCGAAGCGCTTGACCATGAAGAACAGCGGTACGAGCGCCAGGAACACCGGGAACATCGCCCCGCTGACGAAGAAGTAGTAGATGACCCGGTTGCCCGTGAAGGGGTAGCGGGCCAGCACGTACGCGGCCATCGAGCCGAACAGCATGGTCAGCGGGACCGAGAACACCAGCACGATGAGGGTGTTGGCGAAGTAGCCGCCGATGCCCTTCTCCCAGGCCCGGCCGAAGGCGTCGAAGTGCCAGTTGCCGGGCCAGCTCAGGGCCGAGCCGCCGATCTGCGCGTCCGTCTTGAAGGAGCCGAGCGCGAGCCAGATCAGGGGCAGCACGATCATTATCGCCCAGAGGACGAGGAAGCCGTGCGAGAAGACGTTGAGGACCACGCCCTCGGAGCGTCGTTTGTCCCGCTCCCCCGTCCGGCCCGTGTTGCCCGGCCGCTCCGCGGCGGCTTCACCCGGGACCTTGATCACTGTGGACTGTGCAGCCATGTGGGAACTCCGCTCAGAACTCGATGCGCTCGCGGCGGGTGGCGCGCAGCGTGACGATGGAGAGGATCATGGTCAGGGCGAGCATGACCACGCCCATGGCACAGGCGTAGCCGCTCTTGCCGAAGTAGAGGAAGTTGCGCATCAGCACCGTCGACATGACCTCGCTGTGGTGGTCGGGTCCGCCGCCGAACTGGCCGGAGGTCATGGTCGACACCAGCACGAACATGTCCATCGCGGCGATGCCCAGATAGACCGCGGAGGTCTGCACGGAGTCCCACAGCAGGGGCAGCGTGACCTTGAAGAAGGTCTGGGCGCGCCCGGCGCCGTCGAGCAGCGCGGCCTCGTAGATGTCCTTGGGTACGGACTGCATGGCCGCCGAGAACAGCACGAGGTAGAAGCCGACTCCGTGCCAGACGACCACGAACAGCAGGGCCCACAGGACGAAGTCGGGCTCGTTGAGCCATTCGACCGGGTGCTGCGCGTCGATCAGGCCGATCCTGGTGAGGAAGCCGTTGAGCAGGCCGCCCTCGTCGCTTCGGTAGATCGCGCCGAAGAGCACGGAGAGGATGGCGAGGGAGAGGACCTGCGGGAAGAAGTAGACGACCTTGTAGACGCGCGATCCGCCGACGCCCCGCACGCCGCCGGCCCCGCTGCGCCCTCCCGCGTTCACCATGAAGGCGAAGAAGAGGGCGAGCAGGATGGTGACGACCGGGACGAACACCAGGAGCAGCAGGTTGTGCCAGAGGGCGCCGCGGAAGACCTCGTCCTTCAGCAACGTCGCGTAGTTGTCCGTGCCGACGAAATCGAACGTCGGGGACTGGCCGCTCCAGTTGGTGAAGGAGTAGCCGAACGTCTGTACGTAGGGCCAGATGACGAAGGTCAGGTACAGCGCGAGGGGCGCGATGAGGAAGCCGGCGATGAAACCGGCCCGCCCCCTGCCCTGGGCTACATGGCTCATGGTGTCCGTCCCCGCGGTGTCAGACGCGCTTGTTGTTCTTGGCGTTCGGATCCTTGGCGGCCTTGTCCACCGCGGCCTGGGCCCGCTTGATCCACTCCTTCGGCTGGATCCGCTGGGCCATCAGTTCATTGGACGCGTTCTGGATCTCGCTGTCCATCTCGCTGTACCAGTCGGGGTAGCGGTAGCTGAAGGTGTTGCCGCCCGCCGCCTTGAGCGCGTCCACCGCCGACTGGGTGCCCGGCCGCAGCTTGACGCTCGGGTCCACGCCGTCCTTGACGACGGTGAGCGAGTTGGCCTGCTGGGCGAAGATCGTCGACCATTCGCGGGACAGCATCGAGCGGAGGAACTCCAAGCCCGCGGCCTTGTTGGCAGCCTTCTCCGGGACGATGAAGGGCTCGTCGACACCGGCCCGGATGGCCTCGAAGGGCAGCTTGCTGTCGGCGAGCAGCGGCATCGGCAGGAACTTCATGTCGAAGTCCTCCGGTGTCTGCTTCAGCTGCTCGTTCTCCAGCCAGGAGCCGGAGGGGATGAAGGCGGCCTTGTACTGGTTCCAGGCGGTCTGGGACTCCGTGTGGGTGAGGCCGTTGGTGCCCGGCATCAGCAGGCCCTTCTCGACCACCTCGTAGACCGCCTCGACGGCGGCGAGGGCGGCCGGGTTGCCCTCGAAGGCGTTCGGCTCCAGGTTGTCGATCGCCTTCATGGCCTCCAGACCGCCCTTCTTGGCGATCAGGTCCATGATGACGACATTGATGTAGTACGGGAACTTTCCCTGGTGGGCGAGGCCGCCGATGCCGGCTTCCTTGGCCTGGGTGCAGACGGCCAGGAACTCGTCCCAGGTCTTCGGCGGCGTCCAGCCCTTCTCCTTGAAGAGCTTGCCGGAGTACCAGAAGCCGAACACGGCGTAGACATACTTCAGAACGACGAACTTGCCGCCCTGCAGGCCCTGTTCGTAGGCCCCTTCGACCAGGGTGTCGCGCACCTTCTTGGTCGGGTCGTCCAGCGAGGGCGCATCGAGCACGGCGGTGAGATCGGCGAGCTGGTCGCCCTTGGCGAGCACGTCCAGCTTGATCTGCTGGGCGCCGGAGTCGTCGACGACGTCCGGCGGATTGCCGCCGTTGAAGCGCGGCTGGAGCTTGGCGGTGATCTCCTGGGTGCCCAGGTGGGAGCTGGTGGTGCCCCACTTCTTGTCGAAGGCGGCCTCCCAGGCCTTCGCGTAGTCGTCGCCGAACCCGCCCTTGAAGACGACGACGTCCAGCTTGCCGCCCTTCCCGACACCGAAGGGGTTCTCCTTGGTCACCGGCGCCTTGGCCGGGCCCTTCGTGGAGTTCTCCTCACCGCCGGAGGCGCAGGCGGACAGGAAGCTCATCGTCGGCACCGTGATCAGTCCGAGTGCTGCTGAGCGCTTGATCAGGTCGCGGCGTCCGAGGCCCTCACCAGTGGATCCCATGCTCATGTCCTCGCCTTCGTCAGAAGTGTGAAGGAGGCCGGAGATTCACGGTGGTCGCCGTGCATGCGGACATCACCACAGGTCCCCGCCCGTCCCCCGGCCCGGAGCCACTCGTCTAGCGGTGATCCGGACGGGCACAGGTATAGTCCACTCCCGCTCGTGTGAGCAAGATCATGCACATTTATGGCCACCAGTTTTTCCGAGTTGAGACCTGTCCGTCACATGGACACGCCGCCGGACAAGCGGAAGGGCCGTACCCCCTTGACGGGGATACGGCCCTTTGGTGCCGGTGAGCCGTGCTTAGCCGCGGATGAGGTTCCGGAGCACGAACTGCATGATTCCGCCGTTGCGGTAGTAGTCCGCCTCGCCCGGCGTGTCGATGCGGACGACCGCGTCGAACTCCACACCGGTGTCGGTGGTCACCTTGACCGTGCGCGGGGTGGTGCCGTTGTTCAGCTCCTCCACACCGGTGAAGGAGAAGGTCTCCTCGCCGGTCAGACCCAGGGAGGCCGCGGTGGCACCCTCCGGGAACTGCAGCGGCAGGACGCCCATGCCGATCAGGTTGGAGCGGTGGATGCGCTCGTAGGACTCGGCGATGACGGCCTTGACGCCGAGCAGCGCGGTGCCCTTGGCGGCCCAGTCACGGGACGAGCCGGAGCCGTACTCCTTGCCCGCCAGGATGACCAGCGGGATGCCGGCGGCCTGGTAGTTCTGCGAGGCGTCGTAGATGAAGGAGACCGGCGCACCCTCGACGGTGAAGTCGCGGGTGAAGCCTCCCTCGGTGCCCGGCGCGATCTGGTTGCGCAGGCGGATGTTGGCGAAGGTGCCGCGGATCATGACCTCGTGGTTGCCGCGGCGGGAACCGTACGAGTTGAAGTCGCGGCGCTCGACGCCGTGCTCCGTGAGGTACTTGCCGGCCGGGGTGTCGGCCTTGATCGCACCGGCCGGGGAGATGTGGTCGGTGGTGACCGAGTCGCCCAGCTTCGCCAGCACGCGGGCGCCGGCGATGTCGGAGACCGGGGTGGTCTCCATCGTCATGCCCTCGAAGTAGGGGGGCTTGCGGACGTAGGTGGACTGCGGGTCCCACTCGAACGTGTTGCCGGTCGGGATCGACAGCGCCTGCCACTGGGCGTCGCCCGCGAAGACGTCCTGGTAGGACTTGCTGAACATGTCCTCGCCGATGGCGTTCGCCACGACGTCGTTGACCTCGGCCTCGGAGGGCCAGATGTCCTTGAGGAAGACCGGGTTGCCCTCGGTGTCGACGCCGATGGCCTCGGTGGTGATGTCCACCTTCATGGAGCCCGCGATGGCGTACGCGACGACCAGCGGCGGGGAGGCCAGGTAGTTCATCTTGACGTCGGGGTTGATCCGGCCCTCGAAGTTGCGGTTGCCGGAGAGCACCGAGGTGACCGCGAGGTCGTGCTCGTTGATCGCCTTCGAGATCTCCTCGTCCAGCGGACCGGAGTTGCCGATGCAGGTGGTGCAGCCGTACCCGACGAGGTTGAAGCCCATCTTGTCGAGGTACGGGGTCAGGCCGGCCTTGTCGAAGTAGTCGGTGACGACCTTCGAGCCCGGGGCCAGGGTGGTCTTGACCCACGGCTTGCGGGACAGGCCCTTCTCGACCGCCTTCTTGGCCACGAGCGCCGCGGCGACCATGACGTAGGGGTTCGAGGTGTTGGTGCAGGAGGTGATCGCGGCGACGGTGACGGCGCCGTGGTCGATCTCGAAGGAGGAGCCGTCTGCCAGGGTGACCAGGGTCGGGCGGGTCGGCACACCGTTGACGGTGGCCGGGGAGTCGGAGGCCGGGAAGGACTCCTTGCCGGCCTCGTCGTCGTCCTCGACGTAGTTGCGCACGTCGAGCGCGAACTGCTGCGAGGCGTTGGCGAGGACGATGCGGTCCTGCGGGCGCTTCGGGCCGGCGATGGAGGGGACGACCGTGGAGAGGTCGAGCTCCAGCTTCTCGGAGAAGTCCGGCTCGGCGGCCGGGTCCAGCCACAGGCCCTGGGCCTTGGCGTACGCCTCGACGAGCGCGACCTGCTGGGCGTCGCGGCCGGTCAGGCGCAGGTACTTCAGGGTCTCGTCGTCGATCGGGAAGATCGCGGCGGTGGAGCCGAACTCCGGCGACATGTTGCCGATGGTGGCGCGGTTCGCGAGGGAGGTGGCGGCGACGCCCTCACCGTAGAACTCGACGAACTTGCCGACGACACCGTGCTTGCGCAGCATCTCGGTGATGGTGAGCACCAGGTCGGTGGCGGTGGTGCCGGTGGGCAGCTCGCCGGTCAGCTTGAAGCCCACGACCCGCGGGATCAGCATGGAGACCGGCTGGCCGAGCATCGCGGCCTCGGCCTCGATGCCGCCGACGCCCCAGCCCAGCACGCCCAGGCCGTTGACCATGGTGGTGTGCGAGTCGGTGCCGACGAGGGTGTCGGGGTACGCCTGGCCACCCCGGACCATGACGGTACGGGCCAGGTGCTCGATGTTGACCTGGTGGACGATGCCGGTGCCCGGCGGGACGACCTTGAAGTCGTCGAAGGCGGTCTGGCCCCAGCGCAGGAACTGGTAGCGCTCCTTGTTGCGGCCGTACTCCAGCTCGACGTTCTGCGCGAAGGCGTCCTTCGTGCCGAACTTGTCGGCGATGACCGAGTGGTCGATGACCATCTCGGCGGGCGAGAGCGGGTTGATCTTCGCCGGGTCGCCGCCGAGGGCCTTGACGGCCTCACGCATGGTGGCGAGGTCCACCACGCAGGGGACGCCGGTGAAGTCCTGCATGATCACGCGGGCCGGCGTGAACTGGATCTCCTCGCTGGGCTGGGCCTGCGAGTCCCAGTTACCGAGCGACCGGATGTGGTCGGCGGTGATGTTCGCGCCGTCCTCGGTGCGAAGCAGGTTCTCCAGCAGGACCTTCAGGCTGTAGGGAAGGCGGGCGGAGCCCTCGACCTTGTCCAGCTTGAAGATCTCGTACGACTCGTCGCCCACCTGCAGCGTGCTGCGGGCGTCGAAGCTGTTCGCCGACACGACAGTCTCCTTCATGCATGAATTCGCGCGTATTACCGCAATCCTGCCGCCACGCCCCTTGGCCAATCCGCTAAGGTAGGGCTAAGTTAGGTAACCCTTACCAGCGGGGGCGGCTGCGGTACGCCTTCGGCAGATATCTCGATGTCGAGATAACTCTAGTACATGTCCGGGGGGAGGGACGAGGCACGCACCCGCAGCCCCGCCGGGACCGTCAGCTGACCAGGCGATTCCGCATGCCCGGATTCGATCAGGTTGACCAGGACAGATACCGCCGAAGCGGCGATCCGCTCCGGATTCAGGGTGACGGTGGTCACGGCGGGTTCGGTCTCGGCGTACGCCGGATCCTCGCTGGCGCAGACCAGCAGCAGCCCGTCGTGCCCCGGCCCGCCGGGTGCGCCGGGCATGCCAGGGACCGCGGGTACTCCCCGCACGCCGGGTGTACGCAGACCGTGGCGCGCGGCGGCGGCCAGCGCCTGCCGGCCCCCCGGGTCGTACACGCAGTAGACGGCGTCGGGGCGGTCCGGCCCGGTGAAGGCGGAGTCGAAGGCGTGCCCCGCTGCGTCGTCCGGGTCGAAGGGGACCAGGAGCGGAGCCAGGCCGCGCTCCGCGCACCACTGTTCGTAGGCCGAGGTGACGGCCCCGGTGTAGAACTCCCGGCCGTAGCCCGAGTGCAGTGCGATCCGCCGGGCCCCGGACGCCGCGAGGTGGTCGAGCACCTCCCGCGTGGTGGCGGTGTGGTCGTTGTCCACCCACACGTCCCCCGGCCAGGGGTCGGGCGGCCGCCCGTCGAAGACCACCGGCAGCCCCCGCGCCCGCAGGGCCCGCAGCACCGGGTCGCCGGCCGGGCTGTCGAGCAGCAGCATCCCGTCCACGGCGAGCGTGTGCCACAGCGGCTCGGCGCCCCGGTCGGCGGGCAGGGTGGTCAGGGCGTACCCGTGCGCGTGCGCGGCCGAGGTCGCGGCGGTGAGCCAGCGGGAGAAGTAGGCGATCCGCACGAAGTCCCAGGCGTCCCCCGCGTACGTGGTCACCGCGACACCGAGGCTGCGGGTGCGCGGGCCGCGGCGGGCTCCGTAGCCGAGCGCGCCCGCCACCTCGCGGACCCGTCGCCGGGTGGACTCGCCGAGGCGGCCGGTGCCGTTGAGCGCGTGCGAGACGGTCGCGGTGGAGACCTCGGCGGCGCGCGCGATGTCGGCGAGGGTCGGTCCCGGCGCGGGTGGGTGCTCTGGCACGCGGCCATCGTACGGATTTCGTCGCCGGAGGCGGCTTCTGGTTAAGCGGTTAATCAAACAGTGTCCTGGCCACACCAACGTTTGGAGTGGGCATGACGTCTTCTTCGCACCTTTCCCGTCGGGGACTCCTCGCCGCCGCGGGGATCACCGGGGTCGCCGGGGCCGCGGGCCTGCTGGGCGCCGCTCCGGCCTCGGCCTCCCCGGCGCCCCCGGCCTCCTCCTCCTCCTCCGGCGGCGGCGGGCGCGGTTCGGCGGCCCTGGTGGTCCGCAACGCCGCGGTGTTCACCGGGGCCGGCGGCCGGGCTCCCGTCGAGGCCGTCGCGGTCGGCCGGGACGGCACGATCCTGGCCACCGGGACGAACGCGGCGCTGCGCCGGTACGCGGGCCGGGACACCGAGGTCGTCGACGCCCGGGGCAACACGGTCATGAGCGGCATCCACGACGGCCATGTCCACCCGCTCGGTGCGGGCGAGCGCTCGCTCTCCCCCTCGCTGGAGGGCGCGGAGACCACCCTGGCCGAGCTCCAGGAGATCCTGACCGGCTTCCTCGCCGAGACGGGCGGCGCGGGCGCGGAGCCCGACCGCTGGCTGGTGGTCGAGGACTGGAACCCGGTCGGGCTGCTCCCCGTGGGCACCAACCCCCACCACACGATGCTGGACGCGCTCCCGACCCGGCGGCCGATCGCCCTCGTCGGCGGCGACGGGCACAACCTGTGGGCCAACCAGCGGGCCCTGGACATCGCCGGGATCACGGCGGCCACGCCCGACCCGGTCGGCGGCAAGGTGGTCAAGGGCGCGGACGGGCGGCCGACGGGCGTCCTCAAGGACGACGCCCAGGGCCTGGTACGGCGGCACGTGCCGGAGCCCACCCGGGCCGACCTGGTCGCGGCCTGCGCCAAGGTGCTGGAGCTGGCGGCCGCCTCCGGGGTCACGACGATGATGGACGCGCTGGTGGGACGGCACGAACTGGAGCTGTACCAGGCACTGTCGGCGGCGGGGAAGCTGCCGCAGCGGATCGTCCCGGCGATCCGGCTGGAGGCGGAGCAGACCAAGGACCCGGCGGGGTCGCTGGCGTACGCGCGGGGCCTGCGACGGGAGTTCGAGGGCGTACGGGGGCTGCGGTTCGGGATGGTCAAGGTGTTCCTGGACGGGGTCATCGAGTACCCGGCGCAGACCGCCGCACTGCTGAAGCCCTACCTCGACGGGCAGGGCCGGCCGACCGGCAACCGGGGCGAGCTGTACACCTCGGCGGCGGACTACGGCCGGCTCAGCGCCGCCTTCAACCGGGCGGGCTGGCAGATGCACGCCCACGGACTCGGCGACCGTGCGGTACGCACCGCACTGGACGGGTACGCGTACGCCAAGCGGGTGACGGGCCTGCGGGACGCGCGCAACGCCGTGGCGCACCTGCAGCTCGTTGACCCGGCTGACCTGCGGCGTTTCGCGCAGCTGGGGGTCACGGCGTGCATGCAGCTCCAGTGGGCGGCGAAGGACACCTGGACGATGGAGGCGCTCCTTCCCTACATCGGACCCGAGCGGCACCGGTGGATGTACCCGGCACGGAGCCTGGAGAAGGCGGGGGCGCGGCTGTCGGGCGGCTCCGACTGGCCGGTGGACGCCCTCCAGGTGTGGAACCAGCTGCGGACGGCGATCGACCGCCAGGGCGCTTTCGGGGCGGGCCCGCTGTACCGCGAACTGGAGGGGCTCGGCCGGGAGGCGGTCCTGCGGATGCACACGTCGGGAACGGCGTGGCAGCTGCGCCAGGAGGGGCTGACGGGCACGGTGGAGCCGGGCAGGGCGGCGGACCTGGTGGTGCTGGACCGGGACGTGACGCGCTGCCCGGTGGCCGACATCAGCGGGACGGGGGTACGGATGACCCTGGTCGGCGGCCGTGTGGTGCACGACGCGGATTCGGCGTCGGGCCGGGCGGCCTCAGCGCGGGTGGCGGGCGCCGCCTCGGGCCCGCGCCCGGCCTCGTACGCGGCGGTGCACGCCGGGGGGCGGCACCACGCCTGCAAGCACTGAGCGGGGCACCGCGGCCGGTCGCCGCGGCCGGGCGCCGCGGCCGGGCTGAGTTGCCGGGCCGGGTTGCCGGGCCGGGTTGCCGGGCTCAGCCCGCCGCGAGGCCGTGGCGGGCGGCCCAGGAGTTGACGGCGGCGGCGATCTCCTCGGGCCGGTCCTCGGGGCAGAGGTGGGCGGCCGGGCCGCAGTACTCGGTCTCCAGCGCCGAGACGTTCTCCTCGCACCAGGCGACCGTCTCGGGGCCGGCCATCAGGGCCGGTGAGCCGTCGAAGGTGAGCAGCAGCTTGGGCACGTCCGGGCTGTCGGACAGCCAGGCGTCGTACTTCTCGACGACGGCGTGCACATCGGCCGGATCGCCGTCGATCGGCAGCGAGCGGGCCCACCGCAGCATGGGCAGCCGGCTCTCGCGGGTCGGGTAGGGGGCGGCGTAGACGGCGTGGTCGGCCTCGCCCATGGGGTTCAGCACCGTCTGCCGGATGCTGTCCTCGATGAAGATGTTCCGGTCCAGGACCATCTCCTCCCCCACGCCCGGGGTGCGGATCGCCTCGAACCGGGCCCGCGCGGCGGGCGGGTACTGCGCCCAGCTCAGCGGCCGCACGATCGTCTCCATGAAGGCGATGCCGCGGACCCGCCCGGGGTGGCGGGCGGCCCGGTCGAAGGCGAGCGCCCCGCCCCAGTCCTGACCGACCAGCACCACCTCGTCGAGCCCGAGGGCGTCGAACCACGCGTCCAGGTAGCGGGCGTGGTCCTCGAAGCGGTACTCCCCGCCCGGCTTTCCGGAGCGGCCCATCCCGATGAGGTCCGGGGCCAGGACCCGGACCCCGCCCTCGATCCGGGGCAGGACGCCCCGCCAGAGGTGGGAGGAGGTCGGGTTGCCGTGCAGGAACACGAAGGGGACACCGCCGGACCGGGCGTCGGCGGCACCGTGGTCCTCGTAGTACATCGTCGAGTCGAGTACGCCGATCGTGGGCATGGGAGGCCCCTTCCGATAATCGTTGGCCTGACTAACGTTTATGACATGAACGAAATTATATCGTTAGCGCCACTAACGCAAGGGGTACCCTCGCCCCATGACCACGGAAGAGAACGGACCCCTCGTCCCCGCACGACTGCGCGAACTGCCCAGCCGGCTGCTGGGGCAGGCCTCCACCCACGCGCAGCGGCTGGTGGCCGAGGGCCTGAGCGGGGCAGATGCCCACAAATGGCACTATGCGGCCCTGGTCGCCCTGGAGGAGTCCGGCCCGGCGAGCCAGGCCACCCTCAGCGCCCGCACCGGCATCCACCGCAGCGACCTGGTCGCCGTCATCAACGAACTCGCCGCACGCGAACTAGTGGAGCGGACCCCCGACCCCGAGGACCGCAGGCGCAACGTCATCACCCTCACACCGCCCGGTCGGCGGCAACTGCGCACACTGGAACAGATCCTCGCCGCGGCCCAGGAAGAACTACTGGCCCCGCTGTCCATCCAGGAACGGGAGCAGCTCACCCGCCTGCTGGGCCGCATCGTCGACCATCACGCGTACGGGCACCCCGTCATGGGACCTGATGGCCGGTAACTTCCACTCAATTCACCCATTTGCCGCACCCGGCGCAGGGGTCATCTCATATCTGAGATAGCGTGCCCCCATGGCAGACGACTACCTCGTACGCATCGGCAAGCTCATCCGTGACGCCCGGCAGCACCGGGGCTGGACACAGAGTCAGCTCGCCGACGCCCTCGGCACCAGCCAGAGCGCAGTGAACCGCATCGAGCGGGGCAACCAGAACATCAGCCTTGAGATGATCGCCCGAATCGGCGAAGCGCTCGACAGCGAGATCGTCTCCCTGGGCTACTCCGGCCCGATGCACCTGCGCGTGGTGGGCGGCCGCCGTCTGTCCGGCGCCATCGACGTCAAGACGAGCAAGAACGCCTGCGTCGCCCTGCTCTGCGCCTCACTGCTCAACAAGGGCCGTACGGTGCTGAGGCGAGTGGCCCGCATCGAGGAGGTCTACCGCCTCCTGGAGGTCCTGAACTCCATCGGCGTGCGCACCCGCTGGATCAACGACGGCGTGGACCTGGAGCTGATCCCGCCGGCCCGCCTCGACATGGAGGCCATGGACGCGGACGCGGCCCGCCGGACCCGGAGCATCATCATGTTCCTGGGCCCGCTGCTGCACCGGATGGAAACGTTCCGCCTGCCCTACGCGGGCGGCTGCGACCTCGGCACCCGCACCATCGAGCCGCACATGATCGCCCTGCGCCGCTTCGGCCTGGACATCACCGCGACCGAGGGCATCTACCACGCGAAGGTCGTACCCGGGATCTCCCCGGACCGCCCGATCGTGCTGACCGAGCGCGGGGACACCGTCACCGAGAACGCGCTGCTGGCCGCCGCCCGGCACGACGGCGTGACCGTCATCCGCAACGCCTCCTCCAACTACATGGTCCAGGACCTGTGCTTCTTCCTGGAGGCCCTGGGCGTCCGGGTCGACGGCGTCGGCACCACCACGCTCACCGTCCACGGCGTCCCGAGCATCGACGTGGACGTGGACTACTCCCCCTCCGAGGACCCGGTCGAGGCGATGAGCCTGCTCGCCGCCGCGGTCGTCACGGAGTCGGAACTCACCATCCGCCGGGTGCCGATCGAGTTCATGGAGATCGAACTCGCGGTCCTGGAGGAGATGGGCCTGGACCACGACCGCTCGGCGGAGTACACCGCCGACAACGGCCGCACCCGCCTGGTCGACCTCACGGTCCGCCCCTCGAAGCTCGAAGCCCCGATCGACAAGATCCACCCCATGCCGTTCCCCGGGCTGAACATCGACAACGTCCCCTTCTTCGCGGCCATCGCCGCCGTGGCGCAGGGCCAGACCCTGATCCACGACTGGGTGTACGACAACCGGGCCATCTACCTGACGGACCTGAACCGCCTCGGCGGCCGCCTCCAGCTCCTCGACCCCCACCGCGTCCTGGTCGAGGGCCCCACGCGCTGGCGCGCGGCGGAAATGATGTGCCCGCCGGCCCTGCGCCCGGCGGTGGTCGTCCTCCTGGCGATGATGGCGGCCGAGGGCACCTCGGTGCTGCGCAACGTCTACGTGATCAACCGCGGCTACGAGGAACTGGCCGAGCGCCTCAACTCGGTGGGCGCCCAGATCGAGATCTTCAGAGACATCTAAAAAGCCGGATATGGCTGTCGAGGCATAACGAAGCCCCCGCCAACCCGGAGACCGGGACTGGCGGGGGCTTGTGCGTTCCCGTCTCGTCTGCCATGTGGTGGCCTCCGGTCTGTCAGGTTCGATCACGAAGAACGTATGCACGCTGCCCAGTTCACAGCGAGATCTCTCTGAGATGCCGCCACCGTCCAGCAGTCGCCGGGTACGCTCCGCCAGGTCCGCACAAGCCGACCGGATGCCTGGAGCAGGGCGGCGTGCTGTCCGGATTCGGTAGGGTGCTGCCCCTGCTCCAGGGAGGTAAGACGTGGAAGACGAACCCCTTGCCCAGTGGGCCGCACGGCGCCAAGGCCGCCTGCGCAAGCCCGGCGAGAAGAAGGCCATCACCCTCGGCACCGGCCCGCAGCGCGCCGCCCACCTCGACCCCGAGGCCCCGCGTCTGATCCTGGAGTGGGACGGCTTTGCCTGGCAGGCGTTGACGACGGTGGAGGACTACGCGGCGGCCTGCCGCGCCCTCAGCCCCACCCCCGAAGCCGCGCGGGCCGACCGGCCCGAGGCGACCGGCCCCACCACCGGACGCAACCCCTTGGCTCCGGGCACCGGACGCCACCGCAAGCCCCGGCCCTGAACCCTGTCGGCCGACCCCCCAAGCTTGCGCTGACGTCTTTCAACCGGCACGCCTCTAACGCGGAGCCGGAACCCAGCTCGTGGGGTCGGACGCCGTCTGCTCGCCCGTCGCCAGATTCTTCACCTCGTGCGCCGCCCCCTCCTCGAAAGGCGGGAACCAGACGAACGGGATGCCCTTCCGCGATGCGTAGCGGACCTGCTTGGCCACCTTGTCGGCCTGGTGGTAGAGCTCGACGTTCATCCCCCGCCCGCGGAGGCGCGCGGCCGTGCTCTCGGCTTGGCTCAGGCGATCGGCCCGCGGGACGACCACGAGAACGTCGCTGGGGCACTTCGCACGCGTCTCCAGGAGCCCCTCCGCCAGGAGCTTGGCGAAGATGCGCGTCAGTCCGATCGACATTCCCACGCCCGGAAGGCTGCGCCGGATGAAGGATCCGGTCAGGTTCTCGTAGCGCCCGCCGGAGCAGATGCTGCCGTAGCCCGGCCAGTCGACGAACTTCCCTTCGTAGACCGTTCCCGTGTAGTAGTCGAGCCCGCGAGCGATCGAGAGGTCGGCGACGACTCTGCCGGACGGAAGGTTGCCGAGGGAATCCAGCACGTAGCCGAGCTCGCCGAGGCCTTCGGTGAGCAGATCGGACGTCACCCCCAGGCCCTTGATGTCGTCCACGACGGCCGAGCTGGTGCCGCGCATCCGAGCGAGCGCGAGGCAGGAATCGACGGTCCGTGCGGACAGGCCGACTTCGCCGGAGAGAATCCTCGCGACGCCCTCGGGACCGACCTTGTCCAGCTTGTCGACAGCACGGATCACGGCCGACGGATCGCTGATGCCGAGCCCCTCGTAGAAGCCCTGAAGGACCTTCCGGTTGTTGATGTTGATCGTCCAGGCGGGCAGATTCAGACTGGTCATGATCTCGTGGATCACGCGCGGCAGCTCGGCATCGAAGTACAGCGGCAGGTGGTCGACATTGATCACGTCGATGTCACATTGAGTGAATTCACGGAATCGCCCGTCCTGAGCCCGCTCACCGCGCCATACTCGCTGCATCTGATAGCGCTTGAACGGGAACACGAGCTCGTTGAAGTGCTGGGCCGTGTAGCGCGCGAACGGCACGGTCAGATCGAAGTGAAGGCCGATCCGGGAGTCACTGGCGTCATCAGCATCTTCCTGCAGCCTTCGTAGCGCATACACCTCGTTGGAAGTTTCGCCCTTGGCGGTGAGTACGGAAAGGGGCTCCACCGAGGGCGTCTCGATCGAGCAGAATCCGTACCTCTCGAAACCCGACCGAATGAGGTCGAGCCACTTCTGCTCGACCATGCGGATTTCAGGCAGCCATTCGGGAAATCCGCTGACAGGAACAGGGCGGACCAGTGGGGACTCGGTCATCGGCGGCACTCTCTCTTCGCTCCGAGGCGTTCGACATTCGAGTTGCGCCGGCGGGGACGCATCCGCGGCCTCGCGCGAACGCCGGTGACCAGCGTCTTACAGAGACCTGTGCGCCATCAACCGAGTTGAAGCGGCGCGACGGACCCTGACGCGCCGAACCGCTCGTGCCTCCATCTCACCCCTCGTCAACACTGGTAGCGAATTCAACCTTCTGGGTATCTTGAACGCCGCTCAACGAGCACTTACGACCCAGGAGTTCCCGATGACCATGCCGCCCCGCAGCAAGTCGATGACGGTGAAGAAGCGCTGCAGAGGCGCCCTCGCCGTCATAGCCGCCGTTCTGTCGCTCGCCGCCTGCGACCCGGCCGCGCCGGCCACCACCCCGAGCACCAGCGCCGCCGTCACCGTCAGTGCGAGCCCCAGCCCCTCCGCCGTGTCGGCCAGCCCGAGTCCGAGCGCCAGTGCGACCCCGGCCGCCGACCCCACCACGGCGGCGCCGACCCCTCAGGTCCCGGTCGCCGAGCCCACCACCAAGGCGCCGGAGCCCACCAAGGCCGCCCCCGCCCCGCCGGCTCCCACCCGTACCCGCACCCAGGCGCCCGCGCCGGCGCCCACCAAGGCGAGCACCGACTGCTATCCCCGCTCCAACGCCGGCAACTGCTACAGGGCCGGTCAGATATGCCGGAAGGCCGATGTCGGTACGTCCGGCCGGGACGCCAACGGGCGCACGATCCACTGCCGTGACGACGACAGCGTGGGCCAGCGCTGGGGCTACTGACCGCCCACAGACCGCCGGTTCCTACGCCGCCTGAAGGTCGCCGGGCCGGCCGTGTCCTCCTGCGTGTAGCACCCGACCCCGACGCCGAATCCGTCGCCGTCCGTCGTCCCCACACCCGGCCTGGAGTGCAGGCTCCGGTCTCCATCGCGGCCGCGCGCCCCTGCTGATCCCCCCGCGGAACGGGCCTGGCCGCGGGCGGCGGGGGTGGTCATCCGGCCACTCATCGGCCTGAAGGGACGCCGTCCTCGCCAGGTGCGCGCGGGCGCGGCAGAATCGGCCTTCCGTAGGACGAAGGGGCGGCCATGGCAGTGGGAACGAACTCCGGAGCGGATACGGGGAAGGCGGTGCCCGGACTTGCGGGGGTGCCGCTGGTCGGGTCGCTCTTCGACCTGAAGTCCGACTCCCTCGGTACCTATCTGCGGGCCCAGCACCGGCACGGTGACCTGGTACGGATCACGGCCGGTCCGCCCGGGATGCGCGCCGAGTTGTACTGCGTCTTCTCCCCCGCGGGTGCCCAGCAGGTGCTCGCCTCCGACGCGGCCCGATTCCGCAAGGACAACCACTTCTACCAGGAGGTCCGGGAGTCCTTCGGCAACGGGCTGCTGACCAGTCAGGACGAGGACTACCTGCGCCAGCGCCGGCTCGTGCAGCCGCTGTTCACCCGGCGCCGGGTGGACGGCTACGCCGAGGTGATCGCCGCCGAGACCGCGTCGGTCCTCACCGCCTGGAGCGAAGCCCCGGGCGGCATCGTGGACGTCTCCGACGAGATGACGCACCTCGCCCTGCGCGCCGTCGCCCGCATCCTCTTCGGCACCGACGTCGAGGCCACCGCCGACGTCGTGACCGAATGTTTCCCGGTCATCACCGAGTACGTGCTGCGCCGCGGCTACTCACCCGCCAACATCCCGCGCGCATGGCCCACCCCCGGCAACCGGCGCGCGGCCGCCGCGATGGACGAGCTCTACGGGGTGTGCGACCGGATCATCGCGGAGCGCCGGCGCGCCGGGGCTGGGGCCGAGGCCGGGGCCGACACCGGCGCCGGCGCTCCCGGCGAGGATCTGCTGACGCTGCTCGCCGGCGCCCGCAGTTCGGACGACGGGGAGTTCGACGCCGCCGAGCTGCGCGACCAGGTGCTGATCTTCCTGCTCGCCGGGCACGAGACGACCGCCACCTCCCTCTGCTTCGCCCTGCACCTGCTGGCCCGCCACCCCGAGGAGCAGTCCCGGGCCCGCGAGGAGATCTCCCGCGTGCTGGGCGACTGTACGCCCGGCGCCGCCGACCTGGACCGGCTTCCGTACCTCACCCAGGTCCTCAAGGAGGCCATGCGGCTCTATCCGGCCGCGCCGGTCATCGGACGCAAGGCCGTCGCCGCCACCCGGATCGGGGAGCACACCGTCCCCGCGGGCGCGGACGTGATCCTGGCGCCCTGGGTGACGCACCGCCACCCCGCCTACTGGCCGGACCCGGACCGCTTCGACCCCGAGCGCTTCACGCCCGAGGCGGAGGCCGCGCGGCCGCGCTACGCCTGGTTCCCCTTCGGCGGGGGGCCGCGCGCGTGCATCGGGCAGCACTTCTCGATGCTGGAGTCGGTGACAGCGCTGGCGATGATCCTGCGGGCCTACGAGTTCGAGGCCGTGGACACCGAGATCCCGGTCGGCGCCGGGATCACCCTGCGGACGAACGGCCCGGCGCGCTGCCGGATCCGTCGCCTGGACGGGTGACGGCCGTCCGGACGCGGCCCGGCTGCGGGCCGCGCCCCGGGCTCCGGGCTCCGCGCCCCACGCTCCACGCCCCACGCTCCGGGCTCCGGGCTCCGGGCTCCGGGCTCCGGGCTCCGGGCCGGATATTGGGATGCGGGCAGGTCAGGGCGGGTCGTAGGGTCGATGCCCGTGGAACCACTCACCGAGAAACAGATCCGCTCGTCCTTCGTGAACTGCACGAAGGGCGAGGCGGCGCGGCTGCGGCTGCCGCTCGACTTCGCCGAACTGCCCTGGAAGGACCTGGACTTCCTGGGGTGGGTGGACCCGGGAGCGCCCTTGCGGGCCCATCTCGTGCTGCCCCGGGAGGGCGGTGGCGGTCCGCTGGGGATCTCGCTGCGCGTACCGGCCGTCGGCCGCACCAGCGTGGTGAAGTCCAGCCTGTGCCAGATCTGCCTGACCGGTCATGCCTCCTCCGGGGTCACCCTGCTGGCCGCGCCGCTGGCGGGCGCCCGCGGCCGCGAGGGCAACACGGTCGGCACGTACATCTGCGCGGACCTCGCCTGCCCCCTGTACGTACGAGGCAAGCGCCAGCCGAAGCTGCGCGCCGGGCGGTACGAGGAGTCCCTGACGCTGGACGAGCGGCTCACCCGTATGTCCGACAACCTGGACGCCTTCGCGGCCCGCGTCACCGCGGCGTAGCAGGGCCGAAGGCCCCCGGACCTCAGGTCCGGTCCGCCGCCGGCTTGTGGTTGCCCTGCAGGCGGGCGAGGTCCGAGGGGCGGACCTGGATGACGAACAGCGCGATCAGCGCTCCGACCAGGGTGAACAGGGACGCCACGACGAAGGCCGCGCTGATGCCCGAGGTGAGGACCTGGTCGCCCCACGGTTTCGGGAGCTGCCCGGTGCGCTGGAAGAAGGCCTTCTGCACCGGGCCGGCGGTGCTGAGGAAGTCCGGGATCTGCAGCTTGGCCTCGTTGCGGCTCGCCGTGCCGTAGACGGTCACCAGGATCGACAGGCCCAGCGAGCCGCCCACCTGTTGCATCGTGTTCAGCAGTCCGGAGGCCGCTCCCGACTCCCGGTCGGCGACGTTGGACAGGGCCATCAGCGTCAGGGAGACGAACTGCAGGCCCATGCCGAGGGCGAAGAGGAGCATCGGGCCCAGGATGCTGCCGAGGTACGTCGAATTGACGTCGGTCTGTGTCAGCCAGGCGAGTCCGGCCGCCGAGGACAGTGCGCCGGTGACCATGAAGGGCTTGGGGCCGAACTTCGGCAGCAGTTTCGCGGTGATCGCGGCGCCCACGGCGATCACCGCACTGACCGGCAGGAAGGCGAGGCCGGCCTGGATCGGGCTGAAGCCCAGCACGATCTGCACGAAGAGGGTCAGGAAGAAGAACATGCCGAAGATCGCGCAGGCGAGCATGAGCATGATGCCGTAGGTCCCGGCCCGGTTGCGGTCGGCGAACATGTGCAGCGGGGTGATCGGCTGTGGCGAGCGCCGTTCGTTGAGGATGAAGAGGGTCAGCAGGACCACGGCGGCGCCGAAGGAGCCGAGGGTGACCGGGTCGCGCCAGCCCTCCTGGGACGCCCTGATGAAGCCGTAGACGAGCGAGACCATGCCCAGGGTGGACAGCAGCGCGCCCGCGAAGTCGAAGTGTCCCGGATGGCGTTCGGACTCGTGCAGGACCTTCGTGGCCATCACGGCGATCACGATGGCGATGGGGACGTTGACGAAGAGCACCCAGCGCCAGTCGAGCCATTCGACGAGGATGCCGCCCGCGAGGAGTCCGATCGCGCCGCCGGCGGCCGAAACGCCGGCGAACACGCCGAACGCCCGGTTGCGGGCCGGGCCTTCGCGGAAGGTGGTGGTGATCAGCGCGAGGGAGGTCGGCGAGGCGATGGCGCCGCCGACGCCCTGGAGGGCGCGTGCGGCCATCAGCTGGCCCTCGTTCTGGGCGAGTCCGCCGAGCAGCGAGGCGAGCCCGAAGAGCAGGACACCGAAGATGAAGACGCGTTTGCGGCCGAGGATGTCGCCGGTGCGGCCGCCGAGGAGCAGAAGTCCGCCGAAGGCGAGGGTGTAGGCGTTGACGACCCAGGAAAGGCTCTCGGTCGAGAAGCCGAGAGCGGTCTGGATGTGCGGCAGCGCGATGTTCACGATCGTGATGTCGAGAACCACCATGAGTTGGCAGGAGGCGATGACGAACAGGGCGAGTGCGCTGCCGCTTCCCCGGACCTTGCCTTCGGTCCCGCTGTTGCTCGGCGATGCGTTCGGATCCACCTTTTCGACGCTAAGCCCGCGCCTCTGGGGTCACCACTCGAACAGCCTAGTAATGGTGACATTTCACATGTCACACTACGATCATGGATGACTTCCTCAGGCTCTCCGCGAGCACGGCCCGCTTCACCTACGGCGCCCCGCGTGCCTTCTCCTTCGGGGACGGCGGCCGACTGCTCTGGTTCCTCCGGTCGACGGGCCCCACCGACGCCTTCGACTCGCTCTGGGTGCTCGACACCACCACCGGCGCCGAGACCCGGCTCGCCGATCCCCGCGACCTGTGCCCCGAGCCCGGCCCCCTCCCGGCGGCCGAGCGCCGACTGCGCGAGCGGACCCGGCTCGTCGCCGCCGGCATCGGCTCGTACGCCCTCTCCGGCGACGGCCTGCACGCCGTCTTCGCGCTGTACGGGCGGCTCTTCGAGGTCGCCGCGGGCGGAGCCGGAACGCCCAAGGAGATCCCGGCCGCCGGACCCGCGCTGGACCCGCGGCCGAACGCCGACGGCTCGCGCACCGCGTACGTCACCGACGACGTCCTGTACGTCGCCCCGGGCGGCCGGATCAGCCCGGACGACGGGGCCCGCTGGGGCCTCGCCGAATTCGCCGCCGCCGAGGAGCTGGGCCGCCACCGGGGCCACTGGTGGTCCCCGGACGGGGTCACCCTGCTGGCCGCCCGCGTCGACGAATCCGCCCTCCAGCGGCGCTGGTTCGCCGACCCGGCGCACCCGGAGCTGCCGGCCGAGGACTTCGCCTACCCCGAGGCGGGCGGGCCCAACGCCGACGTCCAGCTGTGGGTGCTCGGCGACGGCGGGACCCGGATACGGCTCGACTGGGACGCCGACACCTACCCGTACGTCTCCGACGCGGGCTGGGAGTCCGCCACCGAGATCCTGCTGACCGTCCAGGACCGGCTCCAGCAGAACGTCCTGCTGCTCTCCGCCGACCCGGCCACCGGCCGCACCCGGGAGCTGTCCCGCACCACGCACCCGCAGTGGGTGGACCCCCTGGTCCCCGGCACCCCGGCCCGCCTCGCCGACGGGCGGATGCTGACCTCGGCCGACACCCCGGACGGCGCCGCCCGCGCCCTCGCGGTGGACGGCGAACTGCTCACCGGGGACGGGATCCAGGTCCGCGCCGTGGCCGGGGTCCACGAGGGCCGACTGCTGATCGAGGCGGGCCTGCGCGACCCGTCCGAGCAGCAGGTGCTGCTGCTGGACCCGGCCACCGGGGAGCTGACCCCGGTCGCCGACGGGCCCGGCGTGCACACCGTGGCCGCGTCCGCCGGGACCCTGCTGCTGACCTCGTCCGACGCCGACGGGGTACGGCGCACCGTGCGCACCCCCGACGGGCGGGAGTTCACCCCCGCCGACCTGTCCGAGCCGCTGCCCTACCGGGTGGACGCGATCCTGGAGCGGGTCACCGAGCACGGCATCCCCGCCGCCCTCGTACTGCCCCGCGACCACGTCCCCGGCCGGCGGCTGCCCGTCCTGGTCGACGGCTACGGCGGCCCCGGCATGCAGGACGTCACCGCCGACCAGCGCCGCCGCCAGCACCGCCAGTGGTGGGCCGACCAGGGCTTCGCGGTGGTCACCATCGACAACCGCGGCACCCCGTACGTCTCCCCCGCCTACACGCACGCCATGTACCGCGGCTTCTCCGAGGTCACCCTCGACGACCAGGTCGCGGCGCTCCACGCGCTCGCCGCCCGCCACACCGACCTCGACCTCGGCCGGGTCGGGGTGCGCGGCTGGTCGTACGGCGGCTACCTCGCGGCCATGGCGGTGCTGCGCCGCCCGGACGTCTTCCACGCGGCGGCCGCCGGGGCCGCGCCGACCGACTTCCGGCACTACGACACGGCGTACACCGAGCGGTACCTGGGCCTCCCGCAGGACCAGCCCCCGTCTGCCGACGCGTACGAGCGGGACTCCCTCATCCCGGACGCCCCGGAACTGTCCCGCCCGCTGCTGCTGATCACGGGCCTGGCCGACGACAACGTCCACCCGTCCCACACCCTGCGCCTCTCCCAGGCGCTCACGGACGCGGGCCGTCCGCACCAGCTGCTGGCCCTCCCCGGTGTCACCCACATGACCCCGGGCGGCACGCGGGAGAAGCTGATGGCGCTGGAACTGGAGTTCTTCCGCCGCGAACTGGCCTAGGTCCGGTCTCCCCCGCCGGCCCGCTACCGGCGGGGGGGGGTGTCCGGCCGGGCGGTCAGGTCAGGGCCTCGGGGCCAAGACCATCCGGATCAGGGCGGTGAGGACCACAGCTGCCACCGGTGCGTACCACCAGCGCCGCAGCCGGCCCGTGTTCACGCAGACGGCCGTGACCGCGACGGCCAGGAGCTCCACCGACAGGCCGAGCCCGGTCATCAGGCGCGCCGTATCCGTCACCGTACGGTCCCACGGCCCTCCAGAGCGGGGTTTCAGCCGCATGTGACTGGTCGAGACAGATGTCACCTGGCTTCGATATCCGTCACCCGCCTCAGCTCGGCGGGCCGCCATCATCGAGCCGGGCCACGATAGGTGGAACCTGGCCAGGCATGTGGGAACTACTGGAGACGTATCGCGGTCCGGACAAGGTCGGCGACGGCTCTGGACCGGCTGTGCGGGGGCCAGGCAATGACGGTGGTAACTGCTGGCGCGTCCAGCACGGGCACGGCGGCGAGGTCATCGTGCAGCTGGGCTCGGCATGACTCCGGTGCGACCGCGCACGCGCGGCCGAGCGCGACGAGCTGCAGCAACTGTGCTTGGTCGCGGACTTGTGGGCCGGGGCCGGGCGGGTAGGTGCCGTCGGGGTCGGGCCAGCGTGGCAGGGGCAGGCCAGGCAGGGCGGTGATGTCGGCCATGTGCACATGGGCGCGGACGGTGAGCGGGTGCCCGGCCGGCAGGACCACAACCTGGCCCTCCGTGCTGAGTTCTTCGGTGTGGAACCCGGCTGTCGAGTCGAACGGCCGGTGCAGCAGCGCCACGTCGGCCCGGCCCTCGCGCAGGAGTCGTTGCTGCTCGGCAGGGCCGCACAGGATGACGTCGACGGGGACCGCGCCGGGTTCGGCGGCGTACGCGTCGAGCAGTTTGGCCAGCAGTTCTCTGGACGCGCTGGCCTTCGTGACCAGGGCCAGGCCGGGACGGCCGGTCGCGGAAAGGCCTGCGCGGCGGGTCCGGCGCTCGGCGGCGTCGACCGCGTCGAGGGCCGCCCGGCCCTCGGCCAACAGCACCGAGCCGGCCGCGGTCAGCGTGACGGCGCGGCTGGTCCGATCCAGCAGTGCTGCCCCGAGGCGGCGTTCGAGCTGCTGGATCGCCCGTGACAGAGGCGGCTGCGCGATCCCGAGCCGCTGCGCGGCCCGCCCGAAGTGCAGTTCCTCAGCGACAGCGACGAAATATCGCAGTTCCCGCGTCTCCATGCCGCCACGGTACTCCGGATCAATACCCTGACGGTATCGCTGTCTACCCGATCGGTCTTGGACCCCCGCCGGGGTCCGAGAGCAGCATGGTCCCCATGAGCGAACGAACGATTGCGCTGGTCACCGGCGCGAACAAGGGAATCGGCTACGAGATCGCCGCGGGCTTGGGCGCCCTCGGCTGGAGCGTCGGCGTCGGCGCCCGGGACGATCAGCGCCGTGAGGCAGCGGTGGAGCAACTGCGCGCGGCCGGCGTCGACGCGTTCGGCGTTCCGCTGGACGTGACCGACGACGCGAGCGCGACCGCCGCCGCACGGCTGATCGAGGAGCAGGCGGGGCGCCTCGACGTGCTCGTCAACAACGCCGGCATCGCCGGCGGCATGCCGCAGGAGCCCACCCGGGTCGATCCCGCCACCATCCGGACGGTCGTGGAGACCAACGTGATCGGCGTCATCCGAGTCACCAATGCGATGTTGCCGCTGCTGCGCCACTCCGCCTCACCGCGGATCGTGAACATGTCCAGCAGTGTCGGCTCCCTCACCCGGCAGTCGGGAACTGCTACTGAGCAGACGGCGGGTCCGGTGGCTGCGGCGTACTCGCCGTCGAAGACGTTCCTGAACGCCGTGACCCTCCAGTACGCCCGGGAGCTGAGCGGCACGAACATCCTGATCAATGCCGGCTGCCCCGGCTATGTCGCGACCGACCTCAACGGCTTCCGCGGCGTGCGTACCCCCGAACAGGGCGCGGCGATCGCCATCAAACTCGCGACCCTGCCCGACGACGGCCCGACCGGCAAGTTCTTCGAAGACGCTGGCGTAGTGCCCTGGTGATGTTCACGGCGGTCATCGGCCGCCGGGTGAGGCGGCTTCGCCCGCGCGTCTCGAACCGGTATGTCGACGCGGGTTCCAACATGAAGGGCAATTCACCGCAGGTTGCAAGCAGTGTGACCATGTGGTTCCAGCAAGCGTGACCTGCGGCGCCCGAATCGCAAGGTGCCGAATGGGACATGTACTTCGAGGAGCCTTCGGCCGAGGCCCCGCCGGTTGAGCAGCTCCTTGGGTGGGCGTGCCCGGAAAGGGTCACTGCCCCCATGAACGACGGCGTTGAGGTGTTCGCTCTGCCGCAGCGGTTGACCGGGGCGCTGGCCAACGCGAGCTCCGCCGGGCTGGAAGAGCTTGCAGGCCGCTGGCGCGTGTTCGGCCCATCACGGGGTCAGCCCCGAAGTCCCCCGAGCCCCTGATGGTGAGACCGTGTAGACCTTCCCGTAGGCCCGGAGGGTTTCGGCCGGGTCGCCGGGGCGGCCTCGCAGGACGGCGTCCAGGAAGGCGAGGGTGGCTCCGGCGACGACGCGCGGGCTCTCGGTGCGGCCCAGGGTGCCGACGATCGACGGCACCGGCGGCAGATAGAGCGGGCCGTCCATGAAGGTGAGGTGCCCGGCGCCGGGGACGGCAAGCCGGTAGCTCGTCGCGGTGCTGTGCTCGAGGGCGTCGGTGAGGCGGGGCAGGTAGCGCGGGTCGGTGCCGGCGGTGATCTCCTGGGTGAGCGCGAGCGCCGGCTGACCGAGGGCGGGCACGGTGGGGCCGTGGGGGTAGCCGTCCAGGTCGACGACTGCGCCGAACCGGCGGTCCTGCCGGGCCGCCTGCAGGGCGGCGGCACCGCCCAGGGAGTGGCCGGCCACCGCGGCGCGGCCGGTGTCCAGGCGTCCGGTCAGCGGGTCGGCGGTCTCGCCCCGGTCCAGCTGTTCCAGCCGGGTGAGGACGAAGCCGAGGTCGGCGGCCCGGACGGCGGTCCAGCCCGCCGCCAGCTCCTCGTCCCGGTCCCGGTCCCCGCTGGAGGCGGTCGTGGCGCGGATCGTGCGGCCGTCTGCGAGGACGACGACGGCGGAGTCGTACGGGTGGTCGAGGGCGGCGACCAGGTAGCCGTGGCCGGCCAGCTCCTCCGCCCAGGCGGTGTTCTGGGTCCGCACCCCGCCCGACCCCGGGGAGAACAGGACGACCGGGAACCGTTCTCCCCCACCGGCCACCGGGGCGTCGACGACCGCACGGCTGCGAGCCCGCGGGACGCCGTCGACCAGGAAGCCGGGCAGGCCGACCCCGCCGGCGAGGGCCTCGGCGACGGTGCGCGCCTCCTGCTCCGTGCGTCCCAGGTACTGGGCCCGCTGGGTGCCGGCGGGGCTGTTCTGCGCGGGGTACCAGAGCTGGGCCACGACCGTGCGCCGGTCCTCCGGATCGGCGGTGAAGCTCTCGGGGCGGAGCGGGTCGGTCCACTGCACCACCCGGGTGCCGACCGCGAAGCCGCCCGACGGCTCGGGGAACTCGGGCACGGGGAAGGCCCAGGCCGCCACCGGGCCCATGGCGATCAGGCCGGCGCAGGCCAGCGATCCCGGCAGGGCCAGCCACCAGCGGGCCCGCCACGCCGGTCGTCCGGTACGGCGTCGCAGCAGGGGCGGGAGGGCGAACGCCGACGCCAGGGCGGCGCCGGCCAGGACCGGCAGCAGCTGCCAGCGGATCCCCACCACGCCCAGCACGGTCGCGGACGCCACGAGCACCGCCCCCGCCCCGGTCGTGACGGGCCGGCGGGCGGCCGGGGGGAGCCAGCGCGCCACCAACAGCGCGAGGGCACCCAGCAGGACGAGGACTTCCGGAAGGGACATCGACAGCCCCGTGATGGTTTCGGTCACCCGGCCATGCTCGACGCCGGGTCCGCGCCGCCGCATCGGTCCCGGGTCGCCGCCGGTTGCCACTCCGGTCGCAACCCGGGCGGGCCGCGGTGCGACCGGAGTGGCAACCGGTCACGCCCGTCCGGCGGCCGCTCTGCGACCGCGGGAGGTGGTGGGCCTCCTCCTGTGGTCGTACCCCGGCAGGGTGCGGTCGGACGGTGGGCTCATGCGCGCCGCCGCCCCGCGGCCTAGGCTCCGGCTGTACGCGCTGACGGTCCCGGTCGGGCCGGCACGACGACCGATCGACGGGGAGGTGTGACGGTGCGCCACCGGGACCGGGTACCGCCCCTGGTGTGGGACGCGGCGCTGCCGATCCTTCTCCTCCTCCACGTCGTGACCGCCTACCCGGCGCGGGAGCTGCCGGTGGCCGCGGCGCTCACCGCCGCCCTGGCGCTCCCCCTGCTGTGGCGGCGCCGGGCCCCGCTCGCGGTGTTCGGCGCCGTGGCGGCCGCGGCCTTCGTCCAGTGGCTGATGGACGTCCAACTGCCCGCGGACATCGCCCTGCTGGTGGCCCTCTACACGGCGGCCACGCACACAGGCCGGCGCGGCACGCTCCTCGCCGGTGCCGTCGTGGAGGGCGGAGCCGTGCTGGCCTGCCTGCGCTGGGCAACGGACGGCGCGTTCCTGACCCCCTTCGTCGCGCTCTCCGCGACGGTCGTCGCCGCCGCCGTCCTCGGGGTGAACGTGCGGACCAGCCGGGCCTACCTCGCCACCGTGCAGGAACGGGCCGAACGGCTGGCGCTGCACCAGGAGCAGCAGGCACGGCTGGCCGTCGCCGAGGAGCGGGCCCGGATCACCCGCGAGATGCACGACATCGTCACCCACAACCTGTCCGTCATGGTCGCGCTCACCGACGCCGCCGTCTACGCCCAGCACAGGTCCCCGGACCGGGCCACCGCCGCGATGCTGCAGATCTCCGAGACGGGCCGGCAGGCGCTGACCGACATGCGGCGCTCGCTGGGCGTCCTGCGGACCGGCGAGCGGGACGCGGAGCGCCACCCGCCGCCCGGCATCGCCCAGCTGGAGGCCCTCGCCGACCAGATGGGCGCCGCCGGGCTGCCGACCCGTCTGGAGGTCCGCGGCGGCCACACCCACGTCCCCGCCACCGCACAACTCACCGTCTACCGTCTGGTGCAGGAAGCCTTGACCAACACCCTCAAGCACACACCCGCCGGCACCCGCGCGACGGTCCTGGTCGAGTGCTCGGCCCAGGCCGTCGGCGTGGACGTCACCGACAGCGGCCCCCGCCCGGCGCGGCCCGCCGCCGCACCGCCCGGCCACGGCATCCCCGGCATGCGCGAGCGCGCGGCCGCCTACGGGGGGACGCTGCAGGCCGGACCGCTTACGGGCGGCGGCTGGGGCGTCCGTACCCGACTCCTCCTCAACGGCGGCGGGGCGGCCTCCGCATGACGATCCGCATCCTGATCGCCGACGACGAGGCGCTGCTCCGGATGGCCTTCGGCATGGTCCTGGAGGCCCAGCCCGACATGACACCGGTCGGCGAGGCCGCGGACGGCGCCCAGGCCGTCCGCCTCGCCCGGGAGCTGCGGCCCGATGTCGTCCTCATGGACGTCCGGATGCCCGGGACGGACGGGATCGAGGCGACCCGCCAGGTCGTCGAGGTCTCCCCGCAGAGCAGAGTGCTGATCCTGACCACCTTCGACCTTGACGCGTACGCCTTCGCCGGTCTCGCCGCCGGAGCCTCGGGCTTCCTGCTGAAGAACACCAGGCCGGAGGAGCTGCTCACCGCGATCCGCAACGTCGCGGCGGGCGACGCGGTGCTCTCCCCGCGCATCACCCGGCGCCTGCTGGAGGACTTCCGTCCGCACCTGCCCGACGGGGGCACCGCCGTCCGCGACGAGCGGCTGGACCGGCTGAGCGCCCGTGAGCGCGAGGTGCTCGTCGAGGTCGGCCGCGGCCTGTCCAACGCCGAGATCGCGGCCGCGCTGTACCTCGCGGAGGCGACCGTGAAGTCCCATCTGGGGCGGATCCTGCACAAGCTCGAACTCCGCGACCGGATCCAGGCCGTGGTCTTCGCCCACGACAACCACCTGGTCCGCCCGGCCTGAGAAAGTGAGGTGGACCGCAAGCTCGTCCTGGACGCCGCCTGCAACGTGCGCGCCGCCCGAGCCCTCTACCTCTGCACCTGTCCCGCGCCGAAATCTCGATCGCCCGCCACTGCCACGAGCAGCCCCCCACACCCGCCCGAACCTGCGCCTGCTCCCAGGCCGGAGGCACGGACAGGGGGTGAGGAGTTGTTGCGTCAGTCGTTTGTGGGGCGCCAGATCCGGCTCCGGCGTGTCGCGATCTCAGCGCATATGACGGCGATGATGACACCGCCGATGGCGATACCGAGGGAGCCGGCGGCCACGCGCCCGGCGGAGAGTTCACCTCCGTCGCCGATGGAGAGCAGCATCTGGCCAAGTAGGTACGTAGCCACTCCGGCGCCTGCTCCCACGACAACGAGGGGAACGGAGAGGTTCCAGAGGGCCACCCTCAGGTAGAAGTTTCTGTCGCTCCGGAACGACGCCACCGCTCGCCTGCAGACGCCTGGGAGATGTCGACGCCGGCGATGCGGATGACACCGGACGAGGCGGCGATCAGACCGCTGAGGCAGCAGAGGAGAGTTGTCTTCCCCGAGCCGCTGGGGCCGGTCACCGCTGCGGATGACCCGGCAGCAACACCAAGGGAGAGCCCGTTCAGAAGACGGCGATCACCGATGCTGTAGTGCAGGTCTTTCACTTCTACTGCGGCCGTCTTTCGATCGTGCAGGCCGGTTCTCATGCTTCCTCGTTGTCAGCCGGGCAGCGCGGAGCCGGGTGTACCGAACATCCCGGCTCCGCGCGATGAGCATGTGCTGGATCAGGGCCGGTACTTCCAGGGGCCGTAGGAATCGGTTGCCCAGTCACGAATCTGCTGTGAGCGGTGCTTCTTGACCCGGTTGGTGCTGCTGAGATCGAATCCGCCGTTGCAGGTTCCGTTTCCCGCCTGCGCCCATGCCTCGTGTGTGGAGTTGTCGTCCCGCGTGAAGTGCGCAACCGGCGTTCGTGTGCTGGCTGGGACCGGCGACGGCCGACACATATTCGCCAACGCCGAAGCCCTCAAGGCTTGCGCGGGAGCCTTCGGTCACCAAGGCCGGCGGCAGAAGCTGCATGGCCATGAGTCGGAAGGTCAAGGACAGGCGACGTGCCTGCGTCGTTGCAGGATCCACCGGTGTACGGGCGGTGTCAGGCCGGCGCCCACGATGAATCCGAGCACGACGCTCTGGCTCGCGAACGCGATAATCCCGATAACTGCGCACAGAACCAAGCCGGTCACAACGAGGCCCATGACTTTAACGCGCGGAGTTAGCTGGTTCAGCCATTTCACCGTCGAGAGAGTCGTGAGATATGCGGTGGAGCCGAAAGCGGCCGACGCCAGAATAGTTAGAGTATTCATTCCGCAACCTTTCAGAATCGGAAGCCGAGATGTGTCTCTTCGGCCGCCAGGATCAGCCGCACTCCCCCCTTCGGGATCACTTGGCTGCCAGTCTGTTTACCTGCAGTATCCGTCGCCCGCACTGCCCTTGTAAGTGCCGCTTCCGGCCACGGCTGCCGCCGGAGAAATGGGTGCCAGCGCGGGGTTGACCTTGAACTTGATGCATTGATCGGTCGCGACTGCGTACCCCGCGATCCCCGTGAGGGATCGGCCCCCGACGACCGCGGCCGGGTGCGGGTGCGGGTGCGGCAGCCAGGACACAACAGTTCCGCCGAGGGCGAGGACCTTGGTCTCACTCTTGTTGAAGTACACGGTGCCAGAGATGATGCCCCAGGTGTAGTGGGGGTCGGCCACCACGGGGTAGGCGGTGTCCGGGCTGGTCCGGATGGTCTGGACGAGGGTGTTGCCGTCGAGGCTGTAGCTCGTGGGGACTGCCTTGCCGTTCGCGTCCTTCGCCCAGGGAGCGTCGATGTGCCCGCGGACGACAACGCCTGCGCCGCCTGCGGAGGTGACGATGTCGTAGCCACCGGTTCCATCGGCGATCAGGGAGGCGCCGTCGGGCAGGCCGAGGTCGAAGCGCTGAGTGGTGGGGGCGGCGGCGTTCTTGAGGGTGACCAGGGCGCGGGCGCCGCCGTCTACGGTGGCCTGGGTGGCGAGGTCGGTGTGCGCGGCCGCGTTGGGATAAACGGTGGTGCCGGCCGCCGAGGGGGTACCTGCGGCGTTGACCGCTGCGGGTAAGGCCATCGTCACTGCCGAGCCGTCAGAGGCCGCCACGGTCACCTTCCCCTCAGCGCTGGCCGGGGTGGTCACGGTGACGAGGCCGCGGTCCGTCGAGGATGGGCACGCCGCCTCCGCCTCAGGGCACGTACCCCTACCGCAAGCGCGGCAGCGCAGATGCCTGCCGCCAGCCAGGGGGCCGCGCCCTTGACCATGTCGGCCGGCGTGGGGGCAGGGTCGTGGCAGTCAGGGGCTGCGGGTTCCACCCGCAGTCGGGCCCAGACCTTTGACGGCGCCCACTTCTCTCGCCAGACCACCGTGTACAGACCCGGCTTCGCGTCGCACCTGATACGGACGACCGCGGAGACCCTCCTCGCTCCGTACATGACCACTGGTCGCGTGAACGCCGACGAGGTCAACGTGACACCTCCGTCGCCGCCCATCCCCAGGCCGTCGGTGGCCGTCATCTCCCCGCCGGCCCGCACCGACCGTACGTCCCATGGGCTCGCGGGCCACTCCACATCCGCGGGCCAGTGCTCCTCCTGGGGCTCGGGCGGCAGCTCGGAGACCCGCCTCGCGCACGCAGCCCGCTCCGTCTCTTCGGCCGGAGCCACCCGGACGCTCCCCCAGAGCCGCGTGACCTCGGAGGGGTTCCGGTCCCCGCCTGATCCGATGCGCACCTCGTAGGCCCCGGGCGCAGCGGTGCAGGAGATCGTCATGACCGCGGTAACGTGCGGATCGTTCATCCTCATCCGGCCATCGGCGGTGAACGCTTCGGAGAAGACCCTGTCGCCGTTGCCGGCGGCGTCCTGCACGCCCACCGAGACGCTGACCTGCTCTCCAGGCCGAACCGACTGGTCGGCGCCACTTTGAAGCGGCAATGGCACATCCGTAAGCGGAGCGGCCTGCACGCCCTCCGCCCCGAGTGACATGAACAGCGGAATCGTCAGGACTGCCGCGCCGATCCACGCCCGTAATCGCTTCATTTGTCGCCTGTCTGGACTTGTTGACGATCTTTCACACCGCTGCCCACTCTGCCCTCTTCGTCGAACTGACGCACTAACACACAGCGATGACAGGCGTCATCACTGCGCTCAGGAAGCAAGTCATTGAGATCAAAATGGTTGACCGCACTCGCGCTCGGCACCAGCACCGTGCTACTCACCGCCCCCGCTGCCCTGGCGGCGTCGGCGGCCCCCTCTCCGGCCGGTACGAGGCTCCCTTCGCCCTCGGCCTCATCCTCGCCGTCGCCCCCCGCACCCGGCCCTTCGGGCTAACCCCGCTCCACGCCCTCCGCCTCGCAGCTTCCCCTTCCGGCCGCACCACCGGTATCCGCTCCCCCTCGCCCCCCCTCGCCCCCCCTCGCCCCCCTCGCCCTCCGCGTCCACCCCCACCCCCACCTCGCCCCCTGCTTCCCCGGCCTCGACCGCGGTCGAGCAGTACTGGACAGCTGAGCGGATGGCCCAGGCCAAGCCGATCGACGCCGCCCGCGGCGCCGGGCCCAAAGCTCCGTCAGCACCCAACTCGCCAGCCGCTGCACCGCGGGACACACCCCACGCCGCGCACTTCGACGGCCTCCCGATGGTGGGGACGTTCTTCTTCGACGGCACACCGGTCGGTGGAAACGCCACCTACTGCACCGGCAGCGTCGTGCGGAGCAAGGGGAAGAGTCTGGTGCTCACCGCGGGGCACTGTGCGAACGGCCTGAACGCGGCGAAGCACCGTGTCTTCGTGCCCCAGTACCGGCCGCCGGTTGGGGAACCGGGGGCGCCGGCCAGGCAGGCGTGGGTCGAGGTGTGCACGAGTGACCGCCAGGCCCGACACCGGTCAGGTCAGAGCCACTCGGCCCAGCCGAAGGTCGCGATGTAGGCACGCTCGATCGCCTTCCAACCCCGCCCGCCGCGTCGGCGGACGACGGCGAGTGCCAGCGCGGACCAGACCGCGAACACGCCGCTGATGATCAACGGCCATTTCGGGCCCTCGAAGTACCCGACCGCACCGAGTGCCAAGGCCGTCAGCGCCAAGCCGAAGTGCGCCCCGCCGCGGCTGGTACGCAGTGCCTCCCGTATCACCCTCCGGTCCTCTGCAAGGACTCGCTCGTACGCGTTCGGTGCCGCATCCGCGTTGTGCTCCCGCTCCACGTCCTTCTCCACAAACCCCCCTTAACAGATCCAGCCCAACGCCGGACCGGCTCACACCCCCGCAGACGCAACACCCTTCACGACCGTTGCCCGGTGCAGCAGGGCACGCCTCAACACGACCTCGTACTGCCTGGTGACCCGTGTCTCCCCGTCTACACACCCGCCCAGCCCGGCTGGGCAGCGCACGGCGCCGGAGACGGTGAGTCCAAGCGCAGCGGGAAGCGCGGTCTGAATCGACTTTGTGATCCGGCTGACGGTTCGACGTTTCATCTGCGGGTCGGCGGACTGTCCGCACCGGACGTTCGCCGAGCCGTTCTCCCGGCCGGCCGCCCCGCACGCACGGTTCACCACGCGACTCAACCACGCCCTGGAGCGAGTGGGGCTCGCGCTGGCCGGTCGGGCCGGAGCTCGGCCGGCTGCCCGGCTGGGGTTCGGCGCGGGAAGAATGACCTTGCTACGCAGGGTCCCCTGCAATCGAACGACACCGTCACCGTCTGCGACGGCTCCCCGAGAAGGCCAGCACCGTACGGCGGTGCCCCGAAGACGCCTTCGGCTCCGGGGCACCGCCGCTTCCCATGGGTCCCCGTCAGTCACCAGGGAAGTGGCAGGCCACCTCGCGGGCGGCGGCGGGCCGCAGCGGCGGGCGGTCGGTGCGGCAGATCTGCTGCGCCTTGGGGCAGCGCGGGTGGAAGGTGCAGCCCGGGGGTGGAGCGGCCGGGCTCGGCGGGTCGCCGAGCAGCACGATCCGCTCCCGCCGCCGTTCCGCCGCCGGGTCGGGCAGCGGTACGGCGGACAGCAGCGCCCGGGTGTACGGGTGCTGCGGGTTCTCGTAGAGGGACTTCTTGTCCCCGATCTCGACGATCCTGCCGAGGTACATGACGGCGACCCGGTCGCTGACCCGTTTGACCACCGACAGGTCGTGCGCGATGAACACGTAGGCGAGGCCGAGCTCCGCGCGCAGCCGTTCCATCAGGTTGACGATCTGGGCCTGGACGGAGACGTCCAGCGCGGAGACCGGCTCGTCTGCGACGATCAGCCGGGGGCTGGTGGACAGCGAGCGGGCGATGCCGATGCGCTGGGCCTGGCCGCCGGAGAACTCGTGCGGGTAGCGGTCGATGTGCTCGGGGATCAGGCCGACGAGCTCCATCAGCTCGGCGGCGCGGCGCCGGGCGTCCCCCGCACTCCAGCCCTGCACCAGCAGCGGGTCCGAGATGATCCGGGCCACGGTCTGGCGGGGGTTGAGGGAGGAGTGCGGGTCCTGGAAGACCATCTGGATGTGCTTGCGCAGCGGCCGCATGGCGGACGGGGAGAGGCGGCTGATGTCCTTGCCCTCGAAGGCGACCCGGCCCGAGGTGGGCTCCAGCAGCCGCACCAGCATCCGGCCGGTGGTGGACTTCCCGCAGCCCGACTCCCCGACCAGGCCGAGGGTCTGGCCGGCTGCCAGGTCGAAGGAGACCCCGTCGACGGCGCGCACGGGCGCCCCCCGGCGCCCGGTCACGGATCGCCGGCCGGGGAAGGTCATGGTGAGGTCCTGTACCGACAGCAGTGGTGCGGCCGGGGCGGGCCCTGTGGCGGCCTCGGCCGCGGCCCGGGCCGCGCCCTGGACTGCGGCGTTCGCGGAAGGATCGGCTCCGACGGTCATCGGGACACCCCCGGGGCGGTCGAAGGGAATCCGGGCGCGGAGCCGCCCGGTGAGGTCGCGGCGGATCCCGCGAAATGGCAGGCGGCCAGCCGCCCCCGCGCACCGTACGGGGCGGGTTCGGGCCGCTCGCCCGCGCAGCGCGCCCTCCGGTCGTCCGGGCCGGCGGCGGCCACGGGGCAGCGTGGGGCGAAGGCGCAGCCGGGGGCGGGCGCGAGCAGGGAGGGCGGGGAGCCGGGGATGAAGGGCAGGGGGACGTCGTCGGCGGTGTCGAGGCGGGGCAGCGAGTCGAGCAGGCCCCGGGTGTAGGGGTGGGCGGGGTCCGCGAACAGCTCGTCCACCGGGGCCTGTTCGGCGGCCCGGCCGCCGTACATGACGAGCACCTCGTGGGCGACGCGGGCGACGACACCCAGATCGTGGGTGATCATGACGACCCCGAGTCCGCGTTCCTGCTGGAGCCGGGCGATCAGTTCCAGGATCTGCGCCTGCACGGTGACGTCCAGGGCGGTGGTCGGCTCGTCGGCGATCAGCAGATCGGGCTCGCAGGCCAGGGCCATGGCGATCATGGCGCGCTGGCGCATGCCGCCGGAGAACTGGTGCGGGTACTCCCCGGCCCGGCGGGCCGGTTCCGGGATGCCGACCTCGCCGAGCATGTCGACGGCGCGTTTGCGGGCGGCGGCCCGGCCGGCCTTGAAGTGCACGCGGAAGTGTTCGGCGATCTGCTCGCCGACCGTGTAGTAGGGGTGCAGGCTGGAGAGCGGGTCCTGGAAGATCATGGCCATCCGGCGGCCTCGGACCTTGGACAGTTCCCTTTCCGGCAGCCCGGTCAGCTCCCGTCCGGCGAGGGCGACGGATCCGCCGACCTCGACCGGGCCCCGGTGCAGGCCCATGACGGCGAGCGAGGTGACGGACTTGCCGGAGCCGGACTCGCCGACGATGCCGAGGGTGCGTCCGGCCTCGACGGTGAAGCCGATGGAGTCGACGGCCCGTACGGTCCCGCGCCCGGTGGTGAAGGTGACGTGCAGGTCGCGTACTTCGAGAAGCGGAGCGGCCGCGGCCATTCAGTACCTCACCCTCGGGTCGATGACGGCGTACAGGAGGTCGACGAGGAGGTTGGCGACGACGATGAAGAAGGCGGCGAGGAGGGTGACGCCGAGGACCACGGGCTGGTCGGAGTTGACCAGGGCGCCGTAGAACAGCCGCCCGATGCCGGGGAGTCCGAAGATGGACTCGGTGATGACGGCTCCGGCGAGCAGTCCGCCGAGGTCCATGCCGAAGATGGTGAGGATCGGGGTCATGCCGGAGCGCAGCCCGTGTTTGACGACGACCGTGCGCTCGGGCATGCCCTTGGCGCGGGCGGTGCGGATGTACGGCTCGGCCATCGCCTCGATCATCGAGCCGCGGCTCTGGCGCGCGTACATGGCGGCGTAGAGCAGGGCGAGTGCGATCCAGGGCAGGGCCAGGTTCGAGGCCCAGGCGAGCGGGTTGTCGGTGAAGGCCTGGTAGGTGGGGTAGGGCAGGAGGCCGGCGACGCGGATGACGCCGTAGATGAGCATCACGGAGGTGAAGTACACGGGCAGGGAGGCGGCGGCGACCGCGCCGACCATCAGGACCTTGTCGGTGGCGGTGTCCTTGCGCAGGGCGGCGGTGACCCCGGCGCCGAGGCCGAGGAGCAGCCACAGCACGGCGGCGCCGACGGCGAGGGAGGCGGAGACCGGGAGCCGGTCCATCAGCAGGTCCCACACGGGCAGCGAGTTCTCGTAGCTGTAGCCGAGGCAGGGGAAGTCGCACGCGACGGCGTATTGGCCGGTGCCCAGGGTGCGGCCGGTGAAGATGCCGGTGAGGAAGTCGGTGAACTGCCGCCACAGGGGCTGGTCGAGGCCCAGGTACGTGCGTACGTCGGCCAGGCGTTCGGCGCTGCAGGTCTTGCCGCAGGCGGCCGCGGCCGGGTCGGCGGGCAGGACGTAGAAGATGAGGAAGGTGACGGCGGCGATGGCGAGGAGCACGCCGGCGAGGGCGAGCAGCCGGCGGCCGAGGTAGAGGATCAACTGCGGCCGCCCCTCGGGTCGAGGATGTCGCGCAGGGCGTCGCCGAGCAGGGTGAAGGCGAGCACGGCGAGGAAGAGGAAGACGCTGGGGATGACGAAGTACATGGGGTCGGTCTCGTAGTAGGCCACGGACTCGGCGATCATCTGGCCCCAGGAGGGGGTGGGCGGGCGGACGCCGACGCCGAGGTAGCTGAGGGCGGCTTCGGTGCTGATCATTCCGGGGATCAGCAGGGTGGTGTAGGCGATGACCGGGCCCGAGACGCCCGGGAGGATGTCGCGGGTCAGGATCCGCCAGGGGCCGGAGCCGCCGACGCGGGCGGCGTCGACGTACTCGCGGTGTTTGAGGGAGAGGGTCTGGCCGCGGACCACGCGGGCGACGCCGGGCCAGCCGAAGACCCCGATGACGGTGGTCATCAAGGCGATCCGGTTGACGTCCTTGGCCACGGACAGCATCGCGATCATGAAGATCAGCGAGGGGAAGGACATGGTCAGGTCCATCAGCCGGGACAGGATCGTGTCGGTGCGGCCGCCGAAGTAGCCGGCGGCGATCCCGGCGGCGGTGCCGGCGACCACCACGATGGCGGTGGCGGCGAAGGCGATCAGGAGGGAGACCTGCGCGCCGTTGATCACGCGGGCGAACAGATCGCGGCCGGTGACGGGTTCGACTCCGAGCCAGTGCTCGGGGCTGATCCCGCCGAGGCTGCCGAGGGGCTGTCCCCCGAGGTAGGGGTCGATGGCGGTCTTGTCGAACTCGTTCGGGGACCAGCCGCCGAGGGCGCCCAGCCAGGGGGCGGTCACGGCCATGAGGACGAAGAGGAGGACGACGCAGAGGCTGACGCGGACGGCGGGGCGGCGGCGCAGTTCCTGCCGGGCGAGCTGCCAGGGGCTGCTGCCGGGCGCTGCCGCGGGCAGGACCGTGGCGGCATCGGGGGCCGGGGCTGTGCCGGGGGCCGGGACTGTGCCGGAGGCCGGGGCGCTGCCGGAGGCCGGGACTGTGCCCGAGGCCGGGGCGCTGCCGGAAGCCGGGGCCGTGCCGGAGGCCGGGACTGTGCCGGGGGCCGGGGCGCTGCCGGGGGCGCGGGCGGCACCCGGGGCCGGGGGGCCGTCGGGGCCCAGGGGTGCCCGGTCGTCCGGGACCGGTGCGGTGGTGGTCATGGCTGCGGGGATCCTTCGGGCCCTCAGCCCTGGCTCTTCGAGGGGTCCTTGAGGCCGACGGTCCCGTAGTCGATGGTGCCGGTCCACACCGGGTGGCCGAAGGCACCCGCGATGTTGGTGCCGACGAGGAGCGGCTTGCGCTCCAGGAGGAGCGGAACGTTCGGGGACTTGGCCATCAGGGCGGCGTCGAGGTCGATCCAGGCCTGGTTGGCCTGCTTGGCGTCGGCCATGGCGTTGATCTCGTCGATCCGCTTCATGACCTCCTCGTCGCGGAACTGGCTGTAGTTGCCCTGGTTGCCCTTCTCCTTGATGGTGCGTCCGTCGAAGACGAACGGGATCCAGGTGGAGCCGGAGGGGTAGTCGGGGCACCAGCCGGTGAGGGTCATGTCGGGGGTGGTGGAGAGGTCGCCGATGACGTCGTAGTAGGCGCCTGGGTCGACGGTGTCGATGACGACCTCGACGCCGGCGCGGGACAGGCCCTGCTGGATGGCCTCCGCCTTGCCCTTGTCGCCGGTGGAGACGGCGAGCGAGACCTTCAGGGTCTCCTTGCCGGCGGCCTTGAGGAGTTCCTTGGCCTTGGCGGGGTCGCCGGCCGGGGCGATCTTCAGGACGTCGGCCTGCTTGCCGCCGGAGAGGGCCGGGGGCAGGTAGGCGGTGGCGATCTCGTTGAGGGCCGGGCCGCCGCCCGCGGTGATGACGGCCTCCTTGTCCACGGCGTACTGCATGGCCTCGCGGACCTTCGGGTCGTTGAAGGGGGCGCGGGAGTTGTTCAGGTGGAGCATCTCCGTGCAGCCCTGGGACTCGGCGAGCAGCCGGGCCTTGATCTCCGGCTTGGGCAGCACCTTGGGGGCGCTCTCGGGGCGCATGTCGGCGTACTGGACGGTGGAGGCGTCGGCGCCCTCGCCGGCGATGATCCGGTCGTCGATCTGGCCCCCCTTGAGGCCCATGACCACCACGAAGCGGTCCGGGTAGGCCTTGCGGACGGTGTCGGTGCCCGGGTCCCAGTGCTCGTTGCGGACCAGGACCAGCTTCTTGTCGCGGTCGTACGACTCGATCTTGTACGGGCCGGAGGAGAACGGGCGGGCGTCGTACTGGGTGCCCTTCTCCTGGGACTGGGGCACGGGGGCGAACGTCGGCAGGGTGGCGGTCGCGGAGAACTCGGCGACCGGGCGCTTCAGTTCGAAGACGATCGTGCGGTCGTCCGGCGTCTTGACGGAGTCCAGGTGCTGCCCCTGGAGCGGGCCCTTGTAGCCCTCGGTCCCGGCCAGGTACTGGGCGGCGTAGTCGGGGCCGCCGGTGAGGTCGGGGCTGAAGGAGCGCTCGACGTTGTACTTGACGTCCTGAGCCCTGACCGGCGTGCCGTCCTCGTACTTCACGCCCTCCTTGAGGGTGAAGGTCCAGGTGCGGCCGCCGTCGGAGGGGGTGCCGAGGTCGGTGGCGAGGTCGGGGACCAGCTCGCTGCCGGCCTTGCCGGGCTCGGCCTTGAAGGTGACGAGCGTGCGGTAGAGCAGCCGGGTGCCGAAGTCCATGGTCGGCATGGTCCAGTTGCGGGCGGGGTCCAGGTGCGCGAAGTCCTGGTTGGACAGGACGGTGAGGGTGCCGCCCTTGGCCGGGGTCCCGCCGAGGATCTTGCCGTCGTTGGCGGCGGCGGGGTTCACCCCGGAGGCGGCGCCGTCCTTGCCCTTCTTGGTGTCGGAGCAGCCCGAGGCGCCGAGTGCGAGAGCTGCCACCAGGGCGGTGGCGAGGGCGAGTTGGGTGCGCTTGGTCATGGTCACTCCAGTGAAGGGCCGCGCTCTAGGATGTGACCGGTAACATAGTAATGTGAAATTGCACTGACAAGGGGTTGGTGCCGCCGTTATCCAGCCGTGTCCAAAACGGCCGGGCGGCGCGTCGGCGCGACAGCCGGCCGGGTGGGCGGGAACATGCCGGGTGTGATCACGCAGGCCAAGGCCACGCAGCCGAGCAGGAGTTCACGGCGCCGGGAGCCAGGACCGCCGGCACAGGGGCGGCGGGAGCATGAACGGCGCGAACCCGGGCCGCGCGAACCGGGGCGGCGGGACTTCCTCACCGCGATGGGGGCCGTGGCGGCGACCTTCGCGCTCGGGGTCCCCGCACGGGCCACCGCCGATGCGCGGGACGCCGCCACCGCCGCCGAGTACGTCGACGTCCAGCTCCTCAACGTCACCGACCTGCACGGCTATCTGCAGGGCGCACCCGGCAGCAACTCCGTCATCGCCGGCAACGGCGGCCGCAGCTACACCGTCGGCGGCGTCGCGTACATGGCCGCGCACCTCGAACGGCTCCGCGACGGGCACCCCAACTCCCTCTTCTTCACCCCCGGAGACGCCTTCTCCGGCTGGGAGTTCGACGCCGCGGCCTTCGCCGACGAGCCGACGATCGAGGCCCTCAACCGCATGGGGCTCGACTTCGCGACGGCCGGCAACCACGAGTTCGACAAATCTCCCGCCATGCTCCAGCGCCACATGGAGCAGGGCATCCCGTTCCCGGTGGAGGGCCGCGACACCTCCTTCACCGACTCCTCCGGCCTGCGCTTCCACGGCGCCGACTTCCGCTACTACAGCGCCAACCTCGTCCGGGGCCAGGACGGGCGGACGGTCCTGCCCGCCTACAACATCGAGCGGGTACCCACCGCCGACGGCCGGGAGCTGCCCATCGGGTTCATCCACCTCACCGCCGTGGGCAGCGAACGCTTCCCCGGCTCCTACCAGCCGGGCCTCGCCACCCTCGACGAGGTCGCCACCGCCGACCGCTACGCGGCCCTGCTCAAGAGCCAGGGCGTGAACGCGATCGTGCTCAGCCTGCACGACGGGGCGGTGGCGGGAGCCGACTTCAACAGCGGCGCCGACCCCTCGGGGCCGGCCCTCGACCTCGCGCTGCGGGTCTCCCCGGACATCGACGCGATCGTCACCGGGCACTGGCACACCCGGTTCAACATGATGGTCCCCGACCCGGACGGCGTCCCCCGCCCGTTCGTCGAGGCCGGCTGCTACGGCCAGGTCATCAACGAGATCAACCTGCGGCTCGACCCGCTCACCGGCCGGGTGGTCCGGGAACTGACCGTGTCGACCAACCACCCCAACACCCGCGACGTCGCCCCTCATCCGGAGCTGCAGGAGGTCGTCACCTACTGGGCGGGGCAGGCGGCCGCGCGCGACCGGACCGCGGTCGGGCGGCAGAGCGGCTCGTTCCTGCGCGCCCGGAACACGGCGGGCGAGAGCACCATGGGCAACCTGGCCGCCGACTGGGCGCTCTGGGCGGGCGGCAGGCCCACCGATCCCGAGAACGACGCCAACATCCACCCCAACGTCCCGGCCCAGCTCGCCGTGGTCGCCGTGGCGCCCCGGGTCGGCCAGGCGGTCATCTCCGGGGACCTCGTCCTGGACCCGGCCTCGGGCGGCACCGTCACCTTCGGCAGCGCCTGGCGGGCCATCGGGTTCGGCGATCCGATCGTCAGCGCGTGGGTGACCGGGCAGCGCATCCACGACGCGCTGGAGGAGCAGTGGACGACGACGGAGAGCGGCGAACTGCGCTTCGCTCCCCTCGCCGTCTCCCGCAACGTCCGCTACAGCTTCGACGCACGGGGTCCGGTCGGGGACCGGGTGCATCCCGCGGAGGTCTTCATCGACGGCGTCCCGCTGGACCCCGGCCGCAGTTACCGGCTCGCGGCCCCCTCGTACACGCTCCTCGCGAGTGACGGTTATCCGGCCCTCTCCGAGTTCCAGGAGCCCTACCGGCACCAGCGGGACTTCGAGAGCTTCGTGGCGTACGTGCGGGAGACGGCGGTGCTGACCCCGCAGCCCAGGGGGCGGGTCACGGCGGCGAACGCGAGCAGCGCGGCGGCCGCCGTGGGCGCCGTGGTGGACCCGCCGGTGCTGCTCCTGCCCGACGGCACGCCGGTGCCGCGCCCGGAGGCGGCGATCATCTCGGCGGACCGGCCGCTGCCGGCCCGCGGCGGCGGCCGCCCGCCCTGCTGATCCGCCGCCTGCTGCCGGGGGGGGTTACTGGAGGCCGGAGCCGAGGCCTCCGGGGACGCGGCCGACCGGTTCGTCACGGCCCTGGGCCCACAGGGAGCGGACGTGGCCGAGGTGGCGGAGCATGCACTCCTGCGCCGCCTCGGCGTCGCCGCTCAGCATCAGATCGAGCAGCTCGATGTGCTCCTCCGCCGAGGAGACCAGCTTGCCGGCCTCGTCCAGGCCGGTCAGGCCGTAGAGCCGGGACCGCTTGCGCAGGTCGCCGACCGTCTCCACCAGCCGGTCGTTGCCCGCGAGGGCCAGCAGGGAGAGGTGGAAGCGGCGGTCGGCCTCCAGATAGCCGATGAGGTTGTGCTCGCGCGCGCTGGTGACGATCTCCTCGGCGACGGGACGCAGCGCCTCCAGCTGCTCGGCCGTGGCGATCTTCGTGATCCGCCCGATGGTCGGTACCTCGATCATCGTCCGCAGCTCGGTGAACTGGTCCAGGTCGCGCTCGCTGACCTCGGTGATCCGGAAGCCCTTGTTGCGGACCGGCTCGACCAGTCCTTCCCGGGCCAGGTCGAGCATGGCCTCGCGGACGGGTGTGGCCGAGACGCCCAGTTCGGCTGCGAGGCCCGGTGCGGAGTAGACGCTGCCGGGGCGCAGCTCACCCGCTATCAGCGCGGCTCGGAGGGCGTGGCCGACCTGGTCGCGGAGGCGCTCCTGGGCCTTGATGAGACTGTGCTGCTTCAGGTCACCCATTGCTTTTCCTCCGAGACCCCCGACACCACCGACGAGGAGGGCAACAGCGTACAATGTCACGTTGCGCTGCTCACACTCCGGCGGCCTCGAACAGCGCGACCGCCACAGCCAGATCCTCCCAGGCCATGCCCACACTCTTGAAGAGCTGTGGACAACTCCGCGGCCCGGCCGCCGGCATCCGCCCGCCCACCAGGTCGGCGAGGGTGCCGGTGATATGACCGGGCCCGATGGCCCCCTCGGCCTCCGGGACGAGGAGGTCCCCCGCCTCGCGCAGGGCCGCCGCCCGGGACTCCACGTACACCGCCGCCCGTCGCACAAGGGCGGTGTCCGTCTCCCGGGCCGTCGGCTCGTGCGAGCCGACCGCGACGACGGTGGCGCCCGGCCCGACGAGGCGCCCGTCGAAGAGCGGCTCCCGGGCCGTGGTGCAGCAGATCACCAGATCGGCGTCGGCCACCTCCTCCGGGGTGCCGGTCCGGGCGGCCGGGCCCAGGGTGCGGGCGTACGCGGCGAGCCGCTCCGCGCCCCCGGGGTCCCGGGCCACCACCACGACCTCGGCCAACTCCCGTACGGCCAGGGCCGCCTCCAGATGTCCGTACGCCTGCGGCCCCGAGCCGAAGAGCACCAGGCGCAGCGGCCGCCCGGCAGGCGCCAGGTGGCGCAGCGCGAGGGCGGAGACCGCCGGGGTGCGCAGGGTGGTCAGCGCCGCGCCGTCGAGCAGGGCCAGCGGGCGCAGGGTGGGCCCGTCCAGGAGGAGGTAGGAGCCCGTGATCCGGGGCAGTCCGCGGGCCGGATTCCCGGGCGCGACCCCGGCGATCTTCACCCCGGTGTACGAGCCGGACGCGGCCGGCATCAGCAGCAGTTCGCCCCCGCCGGGCACCTCGATCGCGGAACGCGGCGGGCAGCTCTCCGGGTCGAGGCCGCCGAGCAGGGCGGCGGCCACGGCGTCGGCGGCCGCCGCCGGGGTGAGCAGGGCGGCCATCCGCCCGGCGGCGAGCTGGGGGATGCCCGTCACAGGAGGAATCCGGTACCGAGCGCGTCGTGCGGGTCCACCACGAAGGCGTGTTCGCCGGTGCGGTGGGCGGTGCCGGTGACCTCGGTGACCCCGCCGTCCAGCATCCGCCCGGTGAACACCGTGCCCGTGACCGACTCGTGCAGCAGGTCCTCCCCCGGGCCGAGCCGCCCGTCCTCGGCGAGCAGCGCGAGCCGCGCCGAGGTCCCGGAGCCGCAGGGCGACCGGTCGATCTGCCCGTCGGCGAAGACGGTGACGTTGCGCTGGTGCGGCCCGGAGGGGGTGTCGGGCAGCTCCTCGTGGAGGATCACCCCGTAGACCCCGGAGAGCAGCGGGCCGTCCGGGTGCCAGGTGGCGGGGTGGGCGGCCAGCGCCGCCCGGATCTCCTGTCCGGCCCGGACCAGGGCGGGCAGCGCCGCCCGGGAGACGTCCAGGCCGAGGTCGCGCGCGCGGACGGTGGCGTAACAGGCCCCGGCGTGCGCGATGTCCGCCTCGGCCAGCCCGAACGAGGTGGCGACGGGGACCTTGCGGGCCCCGACCCGGGCCGGGACGTTGCGGAAGGTGACCCCGGTGGTGCGGCCCCCGCCGCGGTGGACGGTGGCGGTGACCCGCCCGGACGGTACGTCGATGCGCACCGGGGCGTCCCCGTCGTCCGGGGCGGCGACCCGGCCGGTGTCCACGGCCCAGACCCCGAGGGCCATGGCGCCGTGGCCGCAGGCGGTGGAGTAGCCGTCCTTGTGCCAGAACAGCACACCGAAGTGGGCCCCGTCGTCGTCGGCCGGGACCACGAACCCGCCGTACATCCCGGCGTGCCCGCGCGGCTCCTGCACGAGCAGGCGCCGTACGTCGTCCAGCGCGCCCCGGCGCGGGGCGGTCCCGGAGCCTCCCGGGCCGATGACGGTGGCGCAGCGCTCGGCGACGGTGTCCCCGGGGACCGGAGGCATCCCTTCCAGGGCGCAGTCGGCGATCCGGAAGGGCTCGCCGGCGGTGTGGTAGTCCACCGTGCGGACGGTGATCACAGCAAAAACCCTCCGGGGAAGGGGTCGGTCGGGTCGAGGAAGTACTGGGCGGTGCCGGTGATCCAGGCCCGGCCGGTGACGGTCGGGACCACGGCCGGGAGGCCGCCGACAGTGGTCTCCCCGACCAGCCGGCCGGTGAACTCGGTGCCGATGAAGGACTCGTTGACGAAGTCCGTGCCGAGCTCCAGCAGGCCGCGGGCGTGCAGCTGGGCCATCCGCGCGCTGGTCCCCGTACCGCAGGGCGAGCGGTCGAACCAGCCGGGGTGGATGGCCATGGCGTGCCGGGAGCGGTGGGCGTCGGAGCCGGGGGCGGCGAGGTAGACGTGCTTGACGCCGGCGATGGAGGGGTTCTCGGGGTGGACGGGCCGGTCCGGGCCGGCGTTGATCGCGTCCATCACCGCGAGCCCGGCGGCGATCAGGTCGTCGCCGCGGGCGCGGTCGAAGGGCAGGCCGAGGGCGTCGAGTTCGACGAAGGCGTAGAAGTTGCCGCCGTAGGCCAGGTCGTAGGTGAGGGTGCCGAAGCCGGGGACCTCGGCCTTGAGGTCGAGGCCGACGCTGAAGGAGGGCACGTTGGTGAGGGTGACGGCGGTGGCCGCCCCGTCCTCGACCCGGACGTCGACGCTCACCAGCCCGGCCGGGGTGTCGAGCCGGACGGTGGTGACCGGCTCGACGACCGGAACCATGCCGGTCTCGACGAGGACGGTGGCGACCCCGATGGTGCCGTGCCCGCACATGGGGAGCAGGCCCGACACCTCGATGTAGAGGACGCCGTAGTCGGCGTCCGGGCGGGTCGGGGGCTGCAGGATGGCGCCGCTCATCGCGGAGTGTCCGCGCGGCTCGTACATGAGCAGGGTCCGGACGTGGTCCATGTGTTCGATGAAGTGGAGCCGCTTCTCGGCCATGGTGGCGCCGGGGATCACCCCGACTCCCCCGGTGATGACCCGGGTCGGCATGCCCTCGGTGTGCGAGTCCACCGCGTGGTAGACGTGGCGCGTACGCATGTGCGGTCCCCCGGACGACTAGTTGAGGCCCTCGGCGAGGGCCTTCTCGGTGGCGGCGCGGACGGCGGCCTCGGTCTCGCCGGTGAGCGGGAAGCGCGGCGGGCGGGTGGCGCCGCCGGGGCGCCCGGCCAGGTCCATGGAGAGCTTGATGGCCTGGACGAACTCGGTCTTGGAGTCCCAGCGCAGCAGCGAGTGCAGGGACTTGTAGAGCGGCAGGGCGGTGTCGAGGTCCCCGGCGACGGCGGCCCGGTAGAGCTGGGCGCAGGAGCGCGGCAGGGCGTTGGGGTAGCCGGCGATCCAGCCGACGGCGCCCGCGAGGGCGAGTTCGAGGAGGACGTCGTCGGCGCCGATGAGCAGGTCGAGGCCGGGGGCGAGCTCGGCGATCTCGTAGGCGCGGCGCACGTCGCCGCTGAACTCCTTGACGGCGACGATGGAGCCGTCGGCGTACAGCCGGGCGAGCAGGTCCGGGGTCAGGTCCACCTTGGTGTCGATGGGGTTGTTGTACGCGACGACGGGCAGCCCGGCGCGGGCGACCTCGGCGTAGTGGGCGCGTACGGCGTCCTCGTCGGCCCGGAAGGCGTTGGGGGGCAGCAGGAGTACGGAGCCGGCCCCGGCCTCGGCGGCCTGGTCGGCCCAGCGGCGGGCCTCGGCGCTGCCGTAGGCGGCGACGCCGGGCATCACGCGGGCGCCGTCGCCAGCCGCTTCGACGGCGGTCCGCACGACGCGCGCCCGCTCCTCGTCGGTGAGGGTCTGGTACTCCCCGAGGGAGCCGTTGGGGACCACGCCGTCGCAGCCGTTGGCGATCAGCCAGGCCACGTGCTCGGCGTACGCGTCGTGGTCGACGGTGAGGTCCTCGCGCAGCGGGAGCGCGGTGGCGACCATGATTCCGTGCCAGGGGCGGGTGCGGGGCGCGGGGGTGTGCGCGTGGGTCATGTGAGAGCTCCCTAGAGTGATGTGTGACATTTTACTAGCGGGTGCGGTGTGGCCACAAGGGCCCCTGCGCGCCGATCAGTGCCCGGCGGGCGGAAGTTCGGCGAGGTGGCGCAGCGGAACCGGACAGGACAGCGGCCGCCGGTCGGGCGCGGGCTCCTCCCCGGCCAGGGCCGCGACGGCCGGGCCGCACATCCGGCCCTGGCACCAGCCCATACCGGCCCGGGTGAGGAGTTTGACCGTACGGGCGTCCCGCGCGCCGAGATCGCCCGCGGCCTCGCGGATCCGTCCGGCCGGCACCTCCTCGCAGCGGCAGACGACGGTGTCGTCGCGGAGCCAGCCGGTCCACCCCTCGCCGGGGCGGTGGGCGGCGGCCATCGCGTCGGCGAAGGCGCGCAGCCGGGCGCGGCGGCGGGTGAGGCGGGCTCCGGGCGGCGTACCCGCGATGGAGTGTGCGGCCAGTTCGCCCTCGGTCATGGCCAGTTGGGCCCCGCCGATACCGCCGGTCTCGCCCGCCGACCAGATGCCGGGGACGGAGGTCCGCTGCTCGGCGTCGAGGACGAGGGCGACGGCGCCGTCCGGGCCGGGGCGGGTCGCGCAGCCGAGGCCGGTGGCCAGCTCCAGCTGGGGCACCAGTCCGTGGCCGACGGCCAGGGCGTCGCAGGGGATCCGGCGGGCGGTGCCGGGCAGCGGTCGCCAGGTGCGGTCGAGCCGGGCCACGGTGACGGCCTCGACCCGGTCGGTGCCGTGCGCCTCGGTGACGGCGTGCCGGGTGAGGAGCCGGACGTGGTGGCGGGCCAGCGCCCCGCCGTGGACGGCGGCCTCGACGAGCTTGCCGGGGTTGCGCAGCAGCGCGGGGGCCTGGCCCGCGTACGCGGTGTAGGCGGCGGCCTCCACCACGGCGGGCACGGCCGCTCCGGCGGCGGCGAGCGACCCGGCCACGGCCAGCAGCAGCGGCCCGCTCCCGGCGACGACCACCCGCTTGCCCGGCAGGACCAGCCCGCTCTTGAGCATGGCCTGCGCCCCGCCGGCCCCGACCACTCCCGGCAGGGTCCAGCCGGGGAAGGGCAGTTGCCGCTCGTAGGCGCCGGTGGCGATGAGCACGGCCCGGGCGGTGACGGCGGTTGCCCGCTCCTCGGGGGCGTGACCTGCGACGGCGTGCAGGATCCACTCCGTGGCGGGCGCGGCAGGCCCGCCACGCGCCTTGGCCGCCTCGGCCGCCCCGCCCGGGACGACCGCCCACACGTGGTGGAGCGGGAGGTACGTGATCCGGCCGGCCGACTCGTGGGCGCGCAGGGCGGCTTCGCGGGTCGCGAACTCCGCCCAGCCGTGGTGGAGCGCCTCGGGGCGGGCCGCGCCCAGGCCCGGGGCGGGGTGGCGGTAGAACTGCCCGCCGGGGCGGTCGCCCGCGTCGAGGAGCGTGACCCGCAGCCCGAGGCGGGCGGCGGTGACTGCGGCGGCCAGTCCGGCCGGACCGGCCCCGACGATCGCGAGATCGGCGACGCGGGCCGGCCCGGACGCGGGCACGGCGGCAGGCACCGGCACGGCGCCGGACGCGTGCCCGGCGGGCGACGCCGCCGCCGGCCCGGCCGCGGGCCGGGAAGCAGGCCCGGAAGCGGCACCGGACGTCGGCGCGGGAGCGGCAACGGCATCCGCAGACCCGGCGGGCGACTTCGGCGCGGGGGCCGCAACAGGGCCCGGCGCGGGCGCGGCTGCAGGCGCGGCGACGGGATCCGCCAGACCCGTGGGATCCGCGCGGCCCGCGCGACCGGCGGGCTCAGACGGCGAGGTCGGCATGGCCGGTTCCCTCCTGGGTGGTGACGGTGTCCCCCGGCCGGGCCGGGACCAGGCAGGCGCGCTGGTTGGAGCGGCCGTTGACGGTGACGAGGCAGTCGTAGCAACTGCCGATCCCGCAGAACGCGCCGCGCGGGGCGCCGCCCTCCCGGGTGGTCCGCCAGGCGAGGATGCCCGCGCCCCAGAGCACGGCGGCGATGCTCTGGCCGGGCAGGGCGGGCAGTTCCCGGCCGTCGAAGGTGATCTCGTGCGCGGCTGCCGGGCTGCCGCCGACGAGCGAGCGGGGGCTGCGCATCAGTGCTGCTCCTCGGGGGTGTCGGTGGCGGCCGGGTCCGCGGCGAAGCGGTCCGGGCGGAACGGGTGTGCGGGGAGCGGCGGTTCGGCCCCCGTCAGGGCGGCGGCGATCAGCGCTCCGGTGGCGGGCGCCAGGCCGATGCCCGCGCCCTCGTGGCCGCAGGCGTGCAGCAGCCCGGGGCGCCGCGGGTCCGGGCCGATCGCCGGGAGGTGGTCGGGCAGGTAGGGGCGGAAGCCGTGGTAGGCGCGCATCACCCGGACGTCGGCCAGGACGGGGAAGAGCGCTGCGGCCTGGGCGGCCAGGCGGCGCAGGGCCTCCGTGGAGAGGGTGCGGTCGAAGCCGACCCGCTCCCGGGTGGCGCCGATGAGGACCGGGCCGGACGGGGTGCCCTCGACCACCGCCGAGGACTGCAGGGCGGCGGAGCCGCTGGCGACGTCCGCGATGTAGTCGGCGGCGTAGACCTTGTGCCGGACCACCCTCGGCAGGGGTTCGGTCACCAGGACGAAGCCGCGGCGCGGGAGGACGGGCAGGGTGACCCCGGCCAGCGAGGCGATGTGGCCGCCCCAGGTGCCGGCCGCGTTCACCACGGCCGGGGCCAGGAGTTCGCGGCGCCGCGTGCGCACCCCGCGTACGGCGCCCCGGTCCAGCAGGATCTCCGTCACCTCCTCGCCGAGGTACACCTCGGCGGCCGGGGCTCCGGCCGCACCCGGGGCGCGCGCCGCGGCCAGGAGCCGGGCCGCCGCCTGGGCGGGCTGGACCTGGGCGTCCTGCGGGTAGTGGAAGCCGCCCGCCAGGCCCGGGGCCAGGTGCGGCTCCAGGTCGTGCAGGGCGTCCGCCGCCACCTCGACCGCGTCGGCGCCGGCCGCGCGCTGGCCCTCCGCGAAGTGCCGCAGGGCCTTCACGGTCCGCTCGTCGGGGGCGACGACGAGCCCGCCCTTGGGCTCGTACTCGATGTCCGGCGGGAGGACCGCGGCGAGTTCGGTCCACAGGCGGGTGGACAGCAGGGCGAGGTCGAGTTCGGGTCCCGCCTCCTTGTCGGAGACGAGCAGGTTGCCTTCGCCGGCACCGGTGGTGCCGCCCGCCACGGGGCCCCGGTCGACCACGGCCACGGAGAGTCCGGCGCGGGCCGCGTAGTAGGCGCAGGCCGCCCCGACGACGCCGGCGCCGATGATCACGGCGTCCAGGGAGTGTCTCTTGAGCACGGCAGTAATATGTCACATTCTTTAGGGCCTGCCCAGATGCCCGGACCGGTCCCGCACCCCCCTCGGCTGCGGGACCGGTCCGGCGCCGGGCAGGTGCCGGTCAGCTGCGGAGGGGGCCCTCACAGCTGTAACTGGAGCTGCCCGCGACCTTGTTGGTCCAGATCTCCACCGGGCCGAAGGAACAGTTCATGTCGGCGAGGTTGTTGGAGGCCGCGCCCGCCCGGTCGAGGATGAAGTAGTCGACCGTCTCCGACATGTCCTTGAAGTTCTGGTCGTCGTTGCGCCAGCTCTTCAGGTTCGCGGTGATCCGCCCGGTACAGGTGAAGCGGCGCTTGCCCGGGTCGCCGTTCTCCACGCAGTCCGGCGTGTTGTACGTGGCCGTGGCGAAGGAGGACTTCACCGAGGCGAGCGCCGCGTCGCGCAGCCGGTCGTTCGGGGTGAAGGAGGTGTTCGGCACGTAGAGCTGGTCGACCTTGGCGATCTGCGCGTCCAGGAAGCGGTCGTAGTCGCGCTGGAGGTAGGTGTCCGCCCCCATGCGGTGGCGCCAGGCGTCGTACGCCGCCACGTCGTCGGCCCGCAGGTGGGTGTACATCTCGCGCAGCAACGTGGGCTTCTCGGTCCACAGGAATTCGAAGAAGGTGCCCGCGTAGCTGTAGAAGCGAAAGCCGTCGCCGTCGTAGGTGGCGTTCAGGAGCTGCTCGACGCTCATGCGCGGGCCGCCGCCGGCCGTGTCGCTGATGACGCTCTTGACGAGGGACTTGCGGACGGCGATGCCGTTGTCGCGGGTGGCGCCGTCGAAGAACTCGGCCGTGCCCTCGTCCATGGCGGTCGTCCGGTCGCTCTCGTACCAGGGGCCCTGGCCGAAGAAGCCGGGGACGGCGAAGCGGCCGTTGAGGTAGTGCGTGTACTCGTGGCGGAAGAGCTCCTCAAGGGTGAGGGAGGAGTCCTGCGGGACGCGGCGCTGGTAGGTGTAGAAGGTGGCGCCGTTCTCGATGTAGATGCCGCCGTTGTTGGTGCCGTAGCCGGTCAGGATCGGGTGGTAGTTCACGTAGTCGGCGCGGGAGGCGTAGAGCACGATGTTCAGCGTGGTGTTGGGGTCGCCGGCGAGCGGCTGGTCGGTGCCGAGCACGCGGTGGTACTGGGACTTCACCTGCTTGCTCGCGTAGTACAGCTGGTCGACGGTGGCCCGGTCCAGGGCGGTGCGGACCTTGATGGCGCCGTTGTCGTAGGTGTAGGTGTAGGGGAAGAGCTGCTTCTCGATGTCCTCCTTGCACACCCCGTACGGCTTGCAGGCCTCGAAGACGTTGAGCCAGGAGACGAGCTTGGCCCACGGCTCGCTGCCGTCGCCGAAGGCGGTCCGGACGGGCCCGAGCATCGCGCCGAGGTCGGCGACGACCCGGTCCCGCAGGCCCTCGACCTGACCGAAGCGGGCGTACTCGCTCAGCGCGTCGCGCACCACCCAGGCGTTGCCGGTGTCCTTGAGGTGCGTGTAGGTGGAGAAGGCCTTGAAGGCGTCGCGGTAGGAGGCGTCGGCGGCCACCGCGGAGTGGAAGGCGGCGTCCTGGTTGCCCGGGTAGACGCCCAGGTAGGAGACGGACAGGGCGGCGAGGGCGGCGCCGCCCCAGCCGGCGTCGAGGTGGGTGGCCGGGTGGGCCGGGTCCATGGTGGCCAGGACCTTCTTGATGAGGCCGAGCTGGTGCTGGCGCAGGCCGGGCGCGCTGCCGGCGTAGAGGGCCTCGCGCAGGGTGCGGGCGTTGGCGGGGGTCGCGTCGAAGGTGTGGGCGGCGGCGCCGAAGTCGGCGATGGCGCGGCGCATGGCGTCGACGGTGGGGGCGTCGGTGACGTCGATCTCGGTGCGCGAGTAGTCGTGGTAGGCGACCGCGTGCAGGTACGTGAACATCTCCTCCAGGTGCGAGGAGTTACGGCCGTCGTGGGCGGCGGCCAGGCCGGATATCCGGCGGGAGACGGCCTGGACGTGCGCGTCCGACATGACCGGGGCCAGGCGGGCGTCCCAGGTCCAGATGAGCCCGCGCAGACAGCCGTCGGCGAGGACGGCCTGGTCGCCGAGGAAGTCGGCGAACTGCTCCGGGGTGAGACCGGTGATCCCGTCGAGGGTGCAGGGGACGCCCGCGGCGACGCTCTTCGCGGTGGGGGCCGCCTTGACCGCCTTGCCGCGCTTCTGCAGGTCGTCGGCGGGCGCGGAGGCGGGCGTGGCCGCGCCGGGGACCTGCCCGGCGATGTTCTGCCCGCCGGGGGCCGGCGCCGGGGCCGGGGTGTTGTCCTTCGCGTCGGCCAGGCGGTCGACCTCGTCGAACGGGTTCCCCGTGGGGCCGGGGGCGGGGGCGGCGGGGGCGGCCTGTGCGCCGGTGAAGGTGGCCGGGGCCGTGAACCCGGCGGCCTGCGTGGTGGCCTGTCCCGCGGTGGCGAGGAGGGTCACGGCTACGGCGGAGGCGAGAAGGGAAGAGCGCACAGCTCTGTGCTTGAGCACCGAGAACTCCTGATTGGAGAGGTGAGGTGGGGGGTGGTGCGTGAACTGCCCTGCGTCACACGGCGTTTGACGGGGGTTAACGTGCCGCGATGTGAGCTGTAACATAGTAATGTGAAATTGCACTGACAAGACCTGTGCGCCCACCAGTTCGCATCTTTCTTGAGGGAGTCCTCGTGACCGACGCGTCCGCCCGCCTCAACACGGGCAGTCACGACCGCCCGGTGTCCCCGGAGTTGTCCCGGTACATGACGGGCAACTGGGCCTCGACCCCGCTGCCCGACTCCGACCGGGTCCCCGGCCACGCCGTCACCCCGGCCCGCCGGGCGCGGCTCTCGGCCCGCTTCCCGGGCGAGCGGCTGATCGTCCCGGCCGGGGAGCTGAAGGTCCGCTCCAACGACTGCGACCACCGCTTCCGCCCGCACAGCGCGTACGCCTGGCTGACCGGCCTCACCGGCGAGGACCAGGCGGGCCACGTCCTGGTCATGGAGCCGTCGGGCCCGCACGCCCACGAAGCCGTGCTGTACCTGCGGCCGCGCTCGCCGCGGGCGGACGGGGACGGGGAGTTCTACCGGGACCGCCGGTACGGGGAGTTCTGGGTGGGCCGCCGGCCGGACCTCGCGGAGGCCGAGCGCCTCACGGGCATCCGCTGCGCGCACCTGGACGGGCTCGGCTCACCGGCCGGCCGCACCGCGTCCTGCGACGCCGAACTCGCCTCCGCGCTCTCGGAGCTGCGCCTGGTGAAGGACGCGTGGGAGGTCGGGCAGCTCCAACTGGCCGTCGACCACACGGCGGCGGGCTTCGAGGACGTCGTACGGGCCCTGCCGCGCGCGCTGGCGCATCCGCGCGGGGAGCGGTGGATCGAGGGGGTCTTCGGCCTGCGCGCCCGGGCGGAGGGCAACGGCACCGGGTACGAGACGATCGCGGCGTCCGGCGCCCACGCCTGCACCCTGCACTGGATCCGCAACGACGGCCGGCTGAACGGGGCGGAACTGCTGCTCCTGGACGCGGGCGTGGAGACGGACACCCTCTACACGGCCGACATCACCCGCACCCTGCCGCTGTCGGGCCGCTTCTCCCCCGTCCAGCGCCAGGTGTACGAGCTGGTCCTGGCCGCCCAGGAGGCGGGCATCGCGGCGCTGCGCCCGGGGGCGAGCTTCGGGGACTTCCACCGGGCCGGGATGCGGGTGATCGCGGAGGGCCTGGCGGAGTGGGGCGTCCTGAAGGACGCGGAGGGCGACCTGCACCGGCGGTACACGCTGTGCAGCAGCGGCCACATGCTGGGGCTCGACGTGCACGACTGCGCGAAGGCCCGGGCGGAGACCTATCTGGACGGCGTGCTGGAGGAGGGGCAGGTCCTGACGGTGGAGCCGGGCCTGTACCTCCAGCCCGACGACGAGACCCTCCCGGCGGAGCTGCGGGGCATCGGCGTCCGCATCGAGGACGACCTGGTCATCACGGCGAACGGCGCGCGCCTGATGTCGGGTGCGCTGCCGCGCACGGTGTCCGGCATCGAGGAGTGGATGGGCCGGCTCCTGGAGACTGCACAGCACTAGACGCTGTGCGGGGTGGTGAGCCGGGCGGTCAGCTCCTCGACGAAGGCCTCCACGTGGGGTGGGCGCGGTCCGGTGCGGGTGGCGCAGAACCAGGTACGGGTCAGTGGCCGCGCGCCGATGCCGGCGAGGGCGAGGCCGTGCGAGGCCGCGTAGGGGGCGGCCACCCAGTTGGGCAGCACGGTCACGCCCTGGCCGCCGGCCACCATCTCGATCACCAGGTCGGTCACCACCGGCATGGTGGTGATCCGGGCCGGCCGGGCCCCGACGGGGATCGGCAGCGGCATCGACGGGATCCGCTTCTGGTCGTAGAAGTCGTAGAGGACGAGGTCGGCGCCGTCGAAGTCACGGGCGGTCAGGTGCGCGCGCGAGGCCCACGGGTGGCCGGCGGGCACCACCGCCACCATCTCGTCCTCGAACAGTCTGGTCAGCGAGACCCGGTCCATCTGCAGGTCCGGCTTGGTGACCAGCGCGACGTCGACGAGGTCGGCGAGCAGGGCCGGGATCGGCGCGTCGTCGGCGACGGTCTCGATGCGCACGTCGATGTCCGGAGCGCGCTCGCGGAAGGCGCGGAGCACCGGCGGCAGCCACGGGAAGGTCGTACTGCACTGCGCGGTGAAGCGGACCCGCCGGTCGCGTCCGTCACGGATCTCGCGCAGGTCCCGGGCCGCCGAGTCCAGTTCGCCGAGGACGTGGCGGGCCGCGACCAGCAGCCGGCGGCCGGCGGCGTTGGGGACCAGGCGGCGGCCCTTGCGGTCGAAGAGGGCCATGCCCAGGCGGGCCTCCAGCCGGGTGAGCCGCTGGCTGAGGGCGGGCTGGCTCACGTAGAGCCGCTCGGCGGCCGCGGTCAGCGAGCCGGCCTCGGCGGTGGCGGCCAGGAGCTCCAGGTCACGCAGATCCACATCCATAACCAGGGATTATCACACGCTCCAATCTTCGTCGTGGTGTTATGAGTTGGGCGCTCCTAGGTTCGTGGTGTCAGCCGGTCGGGACCCCGACGGACGACACCGACGAAAGGCACAGCGCCATGACCGACACGCACACGGACATCAACGACACCACCACCACCGCTCTGGTCACCGGCTCCTCCAGCGGCATCGGCCTGGACATCGCCCGCGCCTTCCTTGCGAGCGGCGCCAACGTCGTCCTGAACGGCCGGGACGCCGACCGCCTCGCCAAGGCCGCGGCCACCCTCGGTCACCCCGGGCGGACCGCGTGGGTCGCGGGCGCCATCGCCGATCCGACGACGGGCGAGGCCCTCGTCCGTACCGCCCTGGACCGATTCGGCCGCATCGACGTCCTGGTCAACAACGCGGGCACCTTCGCCCCCAAGCCCTTCACCGAGGTCACCGAGGAAGACCTCGACGGCTTCCTGACCGGCAACCTCAAGGGCACCTACCTCACCACCCAGGCCGTGGTACGGGCGCTGCGCGCGCAGGGCCGGGGCGGCAGCATCGTCAACATCGGCACCGTCCTGGTGGACCACGCGCTGGCGGGCTTCCCGTCCTCCGCGCCGGTGGTGAGCAAGGCGGGGGTGCACGCGCTGACGACCAGCCTGGCCGCCGAACTCGCCGCCGACGGCATCCGCGTGAACCTCGTGTCCCCCGGCATCATCCGCACCCCGCTGCACGCGGGATCCGACGTGGACTCCTTCGGCGGGCTCGCCCTGCTGAACCGGGTCGGCGAGGTCACGGAGATCTCCGAGGCGGTGCTCTACCTCGCGGGCGCCACCTTCGTCACCGGCCACGCCCTGCGCGTGGACGGCGGCCACGTCACCGGCCGCGCCTGATCCCGGACCCACCCACCCGCACCGGAAGGACATCCCTCACCATGCCGTACGTCAACGTCAGGATCACCCGTGAAGGCGCCACCGCCGCCCAGAAGGCCGAGATCATCGCCGGTGTGACCGACCTGCTGGTCCAGGTCCTCGACAAGGACCCGGCCACCACCTTCGTCCTCATCGACGAGGTGGAGCTGGAGGACTGGGGCGTGGGCGGCGTCCGGACGGACGAGTACCGCCGTATCCGCGCACGGAACTAGTGCTGTGACCGGCAAGGTTCACCGGGTTGCGACGCCCGGCACGGCACCTCGCTGCGTTGTCGGACCGCGCAAGTACGTCCGGTACGAGCCGCGGCCCTCCGCCTTGCGATGCACCGCACCTGACGCCGCAACCCGGCAAACCTTTCCGGCCACAGCACTAGGTCCTTTCCAGGCGGGGTCCAGGGCAGGGGCATTGCATGTTCGAGATCGGTCCGGTTCGCCGGTCTTGTGATGTGATGCCATGTCTCGTTCTGGGGATGGTTGTTCCCCGGAACGCAGTGCAGGCACGGCGCCGGTGATCATGTGGTTGTCGAGACCCATGAGAACCGAGCGAGACCGTGCCTGCCCGAACATCATCGCCCATGCCCGCCGGGCTGGGACACCTGACCCTCCAGAATCGCGCTGTCACCCGACAGGATGCCGCTGACCTGCGGCGCTTCCTGATCTGGGTGCCCGACCCACGCAGTCGGCGGGGGCGGCGGTATCCGATGCTCCCCCTGTTGTGCGCGGCAGCTTCGGCCGTGCTGGCCGGTGCCCGTTCCCTCATCGCGATCGGGGAGTGGATAACGGACGCCCCGCAGTCGGCCCTGGAGGTCCTCGACTTCCCAGCCGAGCCGCTCCACTGCGGACTCCACTCCACTGGAGTCCGCTTCGGAATAGACTCCAGTGGAGTCCGGTCCGCTCCTGCAGAAGAGTCCATAGGGCCCCTCCTACGGAGTCTTCTCCACTCCGCAGAGGACTCCATAGGAGGGGTAAACCGATCCCGCTACGCGCACTTGCGGATGGTCACCCGGCCGCCGTTCTTGGTCATCTCACTGGAGTGCGGCGCGAGACAGAGCCCCGTCCACTGGTTGGTGAAGGTGTAGGTACCGCTGATCTTGGTCGGGTTGACCGACCAGAGCTGGTTGCCCGAGTCCCAGCGGGTCTCGCAGCCCCACCACATGAGCTGGGTGTTCTGGCCGGGCGGGGTGCCGTTGTTGTAGGGGACTGTGAGGCAGTAGCCGTTGTTGTTGCGGATGGTGAAATAGCCGTTGCTCGCCTTGACGGCGTTCCATTTCTGCGCGGCCCCGCCGTCGCAGGTGCGCTGCACCACGAGCCCGCCGTTGGGGACGGTGGGGCCGATGGCCAGGCACTTGCCGCTCAGCAGGTTCTTGTAGGGAGCCTTGCCGCCGGCCGACCACATGTCGTAGGTCTTGGTGGTCGGCGGGTCCTGCCCGCAGATGTCCCTCAGCTCCGTGTCGGTCATCTTGCGGCTCTGATACAACCAGGCGAAGGACCGGCTGGTGTCCGGCACCCGGACGACCGCGTTCTTGACGAGCTCGTTCTTGTTGCCGTCGTAGCGGGCATCGATGTCGACGACCGCCTCGATCAGCGGCTCCTTGACCTCGATCCAGCCGACGCTGCCCAGGGGGACCGCGGCGGTGTGCGTATGGGTGTCGCTGGTGCTCCAGGTCCAGCTCCAACCGAGCTTGGGCCCGACGGAGGCCTCCCAGTCACCGAACTTCTTCTTCCCGCCGATGTCGAGGCCGAAGGAGAAGCTGGTGGAGGAGCTCTTGGTTCCGGCGACGCTCACGCTGCCGCTACTGGTGCAGCCGTAGGCGATGGGGCTCTTCCCACTGCCGAGCTTGTCGGGCATGGTGGCCTCGCCCCATACTTGCTTGCTGCTTTTGAAGGTGAGGTAGCACTCGGGGTCCCAGTAGATGATGTCCCCGGCCTGCGTGGGCCTCGGGTCGGCGCAGTCCTCGGCTACCTGCGCGGGCGACTTGGCCGCCGCGAACGCCGTCGGGGTCAGCGGGAAGTAGCTCATTATCAAGGCGAGCAACACGATCGTCCTCTTCACGTTCTTCACGAGGCGTGAGCTTAGGGATCATGAATGGCCGCTGAGGGAACGCCGTATGTATCTCAGGGGCATTGCATGGTTGCGGTCTGTCCGGATTGATCACGTGAGGCCGAGGATTCGCAGGGGTCGGGTGTGGTCGCGGCCGGTGTGGCGGAGGGCAGCGGCGATGTTGGTGTGGCCGTTCTGGCGGAAGATGCCGATGGCGAGGTTGCGCAGGCCGGCCATGGTGCGGGGCAGGTGGCCGGTGCGGACTTTGGAGTCGTCCTCGCGGAAGGTCCGGTCTCGGACGTGGTGCAGGAGGTTCTCGATGCCCCAGTGGCCCCTGATCCAGGTGGCGAGCTGGACGGCGGTGGCGTCGTAGGTGTCCAGGCTAGTGATCAGGTAGACCCGTTCGATGGTGAGCTTCCCGGTCGAGCGGTCGCGGCGCCATCGGACGATCTGGATCGCCTGGCGGGCGCCGGGATAGTCGAGGTGGTGGAAGGCGGCGGTCTTGAGTCGGCGGATCTCGTCGCGGTGGTGGGCCCGGTCGCGGGTGCGGTGGTCCAGCGGGATGTCCGCCCAGGGCAGCGTTTTGACCTGGGCATACAGCCCGGGGTGGTTCTTTTTCACGATGGCCAGGTAGTGGGCGCCGCGCTCGCGGAGGTACGTGCCGTGGGCGTGCTGGGTGTGCAGGGCATCGCTGGTGATCACGTTGTCGCTCAGGTCGATGCTGTCCAGCAGCGGGGCGAAGGCGGGGATCTCGTTGCTTCTGGAGGCGACCTGCCGCTGGGCCAGGACCACGCCGTGGTGGTCCATTGCGGCCAGCAGCTGGATCGCGGTGCTTGTGACGGTGCGCGAGCCGCGGACCGTCTTGCCGTCGACCGCGATCGCCCGCGGCACCGGCTTCGCCGATCGCTCGGACTCGCTCGGGTGTACTCCTCTGGCCTGTAGGAATGCTCCGATGGCAGCGTCCAGAGCGTCGGCGTCCAGCCGCTGGAGCAGGCGCCGGACGGTCGCCGGGTGAGGGACGGGATGGACACCGGTGAGCGGCTCGGCCGGGAAGTCGAGGACCTCCAGGGCCGACTGCGGGGCGTCCGTTATCCACTCCCCGATCGCGATGAGGGAACGGGCACCGGCCAGCACGGCCGAAGCTGCCGCGCACAACAGGGGGAGCATCGGATACCGCCGCCCCCGCCGACTGCGTGGGTCGGGCACCCAGATCAGGAAGCGCCGCAGGTCAGCGGCATCCTGTCGGGTGACAGCGCGATTCTGGAGGGTCAGGTGTCCCAGCCCGGCGGGCATGGGCGATGCTGTTCGGGCAGGCACGGTCTCGCTCGGTTCTCATGGGTCTCGACAACCACATGATCACCGGCGCCGTGCCTGCACTGCGTTCCGGGGAACAACCATCCCCAGAACGAGACATGACATCACATCACAAGACCGGCGAACCGGACCGATCTCGAACATGCAATGCCCCTGGGGTCCAGGGCGGACACGGCGGAGTGTCCCCGCAGGACGAGCGCGCGTCCACGCCTCCGGCGGCCCCGGCCGTCCCGCCGCCCGGACCACGGCACGGCACGGCCAGGCCGCCCCACCGTTACGGGAGGACCGCCACGCCGTCGAGTTCCACCAGGGCCTGGTCGTCCCAGAGGCGGACCACGCCGATGACGGCCATCGCCGGATAGTCGCGGCCGGCCGACCGCCGCCAGATGCGGCCCAGTTCGGCCGCGTGGGTCCGGTACGCCGCCACGTCCACCGCGTACACCGTCACCCGGGCCAGGTCCGCCGGGGTGCCGCCCGCCGCGGCGAGGGCCGTCAGGAGGTTGGCGAGGGCGACCTCGAACTGCTCCGGCAGGCTCTCGCCGACCACCTTGCCCCCGCCGTCCAGGGCGGTCTGGCCCGCCAGGAACACCAGCCGGGTGCCGGTCGCCGCGACCGCGTGCGAGAAACCCGTCGCGGGCGACAGCTCCGCCGGGTTGATCCGCTCCAGGCTCATCGCGGCGCCACCGCCCCGTACAGCTCCTTCGCGATGATCGTGCGCTGCACCTCGCTCGCCCCCTCGTAGATCCGCGGTGCCCGTACCTCCCGGTAGAGGTGTTCGAGCAGGTGGCCGCGCTGGAGGGCGACCGCGCCGTGCAGTTGGACCGCGTGGTCGACCACGTACTGGGCCGTCTCCGTGGCCAGCAGTTTCGCCATCGCCGCCCGGCGCGGGACGTCCCCGGCCCCCCGGTCGTAGGCCCCGGCCGCCGCGTACACCAGCAGCCGGGCCGCCTCCGTGCGGGTGGCCATCTCGGCCACCCGGTGCGCCACCGCCTGCAGATCGCTCAGCGTTCCGCCGAACGCGGTCCGGTCCGCCGTGTACGCGAGCGTCGCGTCCAGCGCGGCCCGGGCCATGCCCACCGCGAAGGCGCCGACGCTCGGCCGGAAGAGGTTCAGGGTGTCCATCGCGACGCGGAAACCCCGCCCGGGTTCGCCGAGCAGGTCCCGCGGGCCGACCGGTACCCCGTCGAACGCGAGGGAGCCGATGGGGTGCGGGGAGAGCATGTCCAGGGGTGCGCCGGAGAGTCCGGGGCGGTCGGCCGGGACCAGGAAGGCCGAGACCCCCTTCGCCCCCGGCCCCTCGCCCGTTCGGGCGAACACGGTGTAGAAATCCGCCTCGGGGGCGTTGGAGATCCAGCACTTCTCACCGCTGAGCCGCCAGCCTCCCCCGCCGGCCGGACCGGGCGTCGCCGCCAGCGCCAGCGCCGCCGCGTCCGAGCCCGCCCCCGGCTCGCTCAGCGCGAAGGCGGCCACCGCCCGCCCGGCGCGCACCTGCGGCAGCCAGCGCTCCCGCTGCTCCTCGCTCCCCGCCCGCAGGACCGGGTAGGCCCCGAGCCCCTGCAGGGCGAGCGCCGTCTCGGCCTCCGTGCAACCGTAGGCGAGGGATTCCCGCAGCAGGCACAGTTCCAGCGCGCCCGAGGCGAACACCCGCTCCAGCAGGCCCAGCTCCCCCAGTGCCGCCAGCAGCGGCCGGTTGACCCGCCCCGGTTCCCCCTTCTCGGCCAGTGGCCGCAACCGCTGCACCGCCAGTGCGCGCAACTGCCCGCACCATTCCTCCTGGTCCACCCCGAGCGCGAATCCGGTCATCCGAATATCCCCGCATCTATCGCGTCCTGTTGACTGCCGTCACCATCACGATACGCTCCTGGAAGGACCTTCCGGCTGTGGCCGGAGGAACCACCGCACGGCCGGCTCCACCCCACCCCGGACCGCTGCAAGGGGGGCGACCCGCCTTGGACCTCAAGCCTTCCGCTCACACCGACACCTTCGCCCGTGACCATCTGCCACCCGCGGACACCTGGCCGGAGCTCCTCTTCGATCTGCCCGAACTGGCCTACCCGGACCGCCTGAACTGCGGGGCCGAGCTGCTCGACGCCACCATCGCCCGGTTCGGTCCGGCGGGCGCCGACCGCCCGGCCTTCCGCAGCTCCACGGGCGAGGTGTGGACGTACGGCGGTCTGCGCGAGCGGGTGGACCGCCTGGCCCACACCCTGACCGCCGACCTCGGCGTGGTCCCCGGCAACCGGGTGCTCCTGCGCGGGCCCACCGGCCCCTGGCTCGCGGCCTGCTGGCTCGCGGTGATGAAGGCGGGCGCGGTGGCCGTCACCGTACTGCCCCAGCAGCGCGCGCAGGAGCTGGCCACGGTGTGCGCGATGGCTCGGGTGGGGCACGCCCTGTGCCACGCGGACGTGCTGGACGACCTGGTCAAGGCGGAGGTGCCGGGGCTGCGGATCACCGTGTACGGGGGCGCCGCCCCGGACGATCTGCTCCGGCTGGCCGAGAGACACCCCGACCCGTTCCCGGCCGCCCCGACCTCGGCGGACGACGTCGCCCTGATCGCCTTCACCTCCGGGACCACCGGGCGGCCCAAGGGCTGCATGCACTTCCACCGTGACCTGCTCGCCGTCGCCGACACCTTCTCCCGCAGCGTGCTGCGGCCCCGCCCGGACGACGTCTTCGCGGGCAGCCCGCCGCTCGGCTTCACCTTCGGCCTCGGCGGACTGGTGGTCTTCCCGCTGCGGGCCGGGGCCTCGGCGCTGCTGCTGGAGGAGGCGGTGCCGCGCAGGCTGCTGCCCGCGCTCGCGGAGCACCGGGTGACGGTGCTGTTCACCGCGCCCACCGCGTACCGGACGATGCTGGACGCGCTGGGCCCGTACGACGTGGGCATGTACGACCTGTCGGCGCTGCGGCGCTGCGTCTCGGCCGGGGAGAACCTGCCCGCCGCCACCTGGCAGGCCTGGTACGAGCGCACCGGCCTGCGGATCATCAACGGCATCGGGGCGACCGAGCTGCTGCACATCTTCATCTCCGCCGCCGACGAGGACATCCGGCCCGGGACGACGGGCCGGGTGGTCCCGGGCTGGGAGGCCCGGGTGGTGGACCGGGCCGGCCGCCCGGTCCCGGACAACGAGCCGGGGCTGCTGGCCGTGCGCGGCCCGGTGGGCTGCCGCTACCTGGCCGATCCCCGGCAGGGAGAGTACGTACAGGGCGGGTGGAACCTGACCGGTGACACCTACGTCCGCGATCCGGAGGGCTACTTCCGCTACGTCGCCCGGGCGGACGACATGATCGTCTCGGCGGGCTACAACATCGCCGGCCCCGAGGTGGAGGAAGCCCTGCTGCGCCACCCGGACGTGGTGGAGGCGGCGGTGGTGGGACTCCCGGACGAGCGGCGCGGGCAGATCGTGGTGGCGTACACCGTGGCACGCGACGGCGCGGTGCTGACGGAGGAGGTCCTGCGCACCTTCATGCGGGCGGAACTGGCCCCGCACAAGTGCCCGCGCTCCTTCGTCTTCCTCCCCGCCCTCCCCCGTACCGCGACGGGCAAACTGCAGCGCTTCCGGCTGCGCGATCCCGGCGCCCGGCCCGATCCGCCCGACAGGATCTAGGGGTGTCTTGCCGATCAGGCCGGGCTCGCGGTGCCCGGTGCCGCGCCTCGCCGCGTTGTCCTCGGTCGTCTTGCGATGTGCGGCACCGGACCCCGCTCCCTGATCCGGCCTGATAGGCAAGACACCCCCTAGAGTGAACCCGTGGTCGAGCAGCACACTCCGCGATCCCTGATCGTCACGTTCTACGGAGCCTACGGGCGGGCCTTCGAGGGCCCGGTCCCGGTGGCCGCGCTGATCCGCCTGCTGGGCGCGGCCGGCGTGGACGCCCCGTCGGTCCGCTCGTCGGTGTCCCGGCTGAAGCGGCGCGGCTTCCTGCTGCCCGAGCGGGCGGCGGACGGCTCGGCGGCGTACGGGCTCTCCGAGGAGGCGCGGCAGCTGCTGGACGACGGCGACCGCCGGATCTACGGCAGCCCGCGGCTGTCGCAGGAGTGGCTGGTGGCGGTGTTCTCGGTCCCGGAGCAGGAGCGGAACAAGCGGCATCTGCTGCGCTCGCGGCTGGCCCGGCTCGGTTTCGGCGCGGTGGCGCCGGGCGTGTGGATCGCCCCGGCCCGGCTGGCCGAGGAGACCGCGCACACCCTGGAGCGGCTGCACCTGACCCCGTACGTGGAACTCTTCCGCGGCGCCCACCTCGGTTTCGCCCCGACCGCCGAGGCGGTGGCCCGCTGGTGGGACCTGGCGGCCCTGGCCAAGCAGCACGAGGAATTCCTCGACCTGCACGAACCCGTCCTGCGCGCGCTCCGGCCGGGCCCGGAGCCGACCCCGGAGGAGGCCTACCGGAGCTACCTCCTCGCCCTGGACACCTGGCGGCGCCTCCCGTACGCCGACCCGGGCCTGCCGCGGGAACTGCTCCCGGCGGACTGGCCGGGCGACCGGGCGGCGGCGGTCTTCACCGAGCTGCACGAGCGGCTGCGTGATGCCGGGGAGCGCTTCGCGCAACCGTGACCGGCCGGGGGGACGTCGTAGGCACACATGACGACACCTGCTGCGCGCCCCTCCCCGAGGAGACGTCTCCTCACGCTCGGCCCGGCAGCGCTCGCCGGACTCGCGTCCGGTTGCACCGCCATCTCGCTGGCCGCCCACGCCCAGAGGTACTGCGACGCCGGAGCGGGCCCGGGCGGCCTCATGGAGCTGAACTTCACGCTGCTCCCGCTGGCCGTGGCCTTCGCGGTGATCGCCCTGTTCGTGGCCCACCTGCTCGAACAGCAGCCCGTGGTGCTGCAACTGGGCACCGTCCTGTTCGTACTGGCCGTGCTGACGGTCATGTACTTCGCCGTGCGCGGCACCCTCGGCGGCTATCCCGGAAACCTGGCCGAGTGCGGGCCCGACAACGTGCCGCCGTGGTGGCCGGGGTGGCTGCCCGCGTGAGAAATCCGGGTGCGGGCGGGCCGCGCGCCGCGCCACGATGGGCCATGACCTGGACCTTCAGCACGGACCTGACGGCCTATCTGGCCGCGGCGGGCCCGGCCGCGGCCGCGCGGCCCGTCTCCAACACCCTTCTTCTGACCGTGGCCGACGGGCTGCGGCGCCGCGGGGCCGGGGCCTACGGTGACGGCACCCCCTTCTTCGGCTGGTGGACGGGGCCCGACGGCGCCGTCGCCGGCGGCCTGCTGTGCACCCCGCCGTTCCCGGTCGTGCTCGGCGTGCTGCCCCGGGAAGCGGTCCGGGCGCTCGGGGCCGCGCTCGCCGGCGAACCGCTGCTCGCCGGGGCGCACGGGTTCAACGCCCGCCGCCCGGACGCGGAAGCGCTGGCCGAGGCCTGGGGGCGGCCCACCCGGATCGCCGAGGAGCTGCGCCTGTACCGGCTGGCCGGCCTGGTCGCCCCGGATCCCGCCCCGGCCGGGCGGGCCCGGCCCGCCACCGGGGCGGACCTCCCGCTGCTGCTGGAGTGGATCACGGCCTTCAGGGCGGAGGCGGGCGTTCCGGGCAGCGTCTCCGAGGACGTGCTGCGCGACCGGATCTCCTACGGCGGGATCCGGCTGTGGGAGCACGCCGGGACTCCCGTCTCGCTGGCCGGCTTCTCCCGCCCGATCGGCCGGGTCTCCCGCGTCGGCCCCGTCTACACCCCGCCCGAGCACCGCGGCCGCGGCTACGCCGCCGGGGTCACGCACGCGGTGAGCGAAGCGGCGTACGCGGCCGGCGCCACCGAGGTCCTGCTCTTCACGGACCTGGCCAACCCCACCAGCAACGGCGTCTACCTGCGCCTGGGTTACACCCCGGTCGAGGACCGCGCCGAGATCGTCCCCGCGTGACGGCAGAGCGCCGGCAGGGCCACGGCAGGGTCCGTACCGGCCTATGAGCCGGGCCTTGACCTCAACTGCCCTTGACGTTCGATGATGATCCACATGACGACCGAAAACGCAGCCCGGACCGCCGACATCGAGGCCATCGACCAGGTGGTGGCCGCCGTCGAGGCCTCGCAGCAGGCCAAGGACCCCGACGCCTTCCTCTCCCTCTTCCATCCCGACGCCCTGTGGACGACCGGCGGCGGCAAGGTCCTCATCGGCCTGGACGCCATCTCCGAGTTCACCCGCGCGGTACTCCCCGGCGCGAGCTGGGACGGCCGGGTCAGCTACACCGTCACCCACCTCCAGTTCCTCCGTCCGGACGTGGCCGCGGTCAAGGTCAGCCAGCTCTACCACCCGGCCGACGGCCCCGGGGACGAGGGCGTCCCGACGTACGTGATGACCAAGGACGACGACGGCCGCTGGCTCCTGACCGTCTGCCAGAACACCCAGGTCCCGAAGGCCTAGGGGGGCCGGCCTCGCTGTGGGGGCCGCCCCCGTATTCGGGTGAACCTCGGCCGGTAGGCGGTGCGGGGGCGGCACGACCGCCTGACGGTCGCGCGCCAGAACGGAACCACCCCCGCGGGCACGTTCAACTACGGCTGGGTCACGCCCAACGGCCAGCACCGCACGCTCATGGCCTACTCCAACGCCTGCCCCCAGGCGTGCAACGTGGTCAACTCGTACTCCACCCCCGACCGCACCTGGAACGGCCAGATCCTGGGCAACGCCCAGAACAACAACGCCGCCGTCGCGCTGCAGAACGCGGACATCCTGGCCGGATACCGCGCGTCGCTCGTGACCAACCGCCGCTCCCTGACCCTGCTCCACGACCCCGCGGGTGCGGGCACGGTCCGGGTCAGCGAGTACGGTCCGTACGACCCCGGCACGCAGGTCACCGTCACCGCCATCCCGAACCCCGGCTTCCGGTTCGACGCGTGGGCGGTGGACGGTTTCGAGCTGGAAGGGAACAACCCGAGCTACCAGCTCACCATGAACGCGGACCGGACCATCAATGCCCTGTTCGTGCCGATCGCGCAGCCGTAGCCGTCCCGCCGACGGGGCCTAGCCGCGGCCCGTCGGCGGTTTGCGGCTGCCCGCGCGGTACGGGGCCGGCCAGGGTGCGCCGGGGCCTTCGTAGGACTGCTCGGCGGCCGCGTGCAGGGTCCAGTGGGGGTCGTAGAGGTGGGGGCGGCCGAGGGCGCAGAGGTCGGCGCGGCCGGCCAGCAGCAGGGAGTTCACGTCGTCCCAGGAGGAGATGGCACCGACCGCGATGACCGGGACGCCGAGCGCGTTGCGGATCCGGTCGGCGTACGGGGTCTGGTACGAGCGCCCGTACTCGGGGGCCTCGTCCGCGACCACCTGGCCCGTCGAGACGTCGATGGCGTCCGCGCCGCGGGCGGCGAAGGCGGCCGCGATCCGTACCGCCTCCTCGGGCGAGGTGCCCCCGGGTGCCCAGTCGGTGGCCGAGAGGCGGACCGTCATCGGGCGGCCCTCGGGCCACACGGCGCGGACCGCGTCGAAGACCTCCAGCGGGAAGCGCAGCCGGTTCTCCAGGGAGCCGCCGTACTCGTCGTCGCGGTGGTTGGTCAGGGGGGACAGGAAGCCGGAGAGCAGGTAGCCGTGGGCGCAGTGCAGTTCGAGCAGGTCGAATCCGGCGTCGGCGGCGCGGACGGCGGCGGCCGCGAAATCGGAACGCAGCGCCGCCAGGTCGGCGCGCCCGAGGGTGCGCGGCAGCGCCGAGACGCCCGGCCGGTAGGGCAGCGCGGAGGCGGCCACCAGCGGCCAGTTGCCCTCGGGCAGGGGGGCGTCCATGCCCTCCCACATCACCCGGGTCGAGCCCTTGCGGCCGGCGTGCCCGAGCTGGACGCCGAGGGCGGTACCGGGCGCCGAGGTGTGGACGAAGTCGGCGATCCGCTTCCAGGCGGCCGCCTGCTCCTGGGTGTAGAGGCCGGTGCAGCCGGGGGTGATGCGGCCCTCGGCGGACACGCAGACCATCTCCGTCATCACCAGCCCGGCCCCGCCGAGGGCCCGCCCGCCGAGGTGGACGAGGTGGAAGTCGCCCGGCAGCCCGTCCTTGGCCGAGTACATGTCCATCGGTGAGACGACGACCCGGTTGCGCAGGGTCAGGCCCCGCAGGGTGAAGGGCGTGAACATCGCGGGAGTGCCGTCCGGGCAGCCGAAGTCCCCTTCCACGGCCCGTGTGAACCGTGCGTCGCGCATCCGCAGGTTGTCGTGCGTGACCCGGCGGCTGCGGGTGAGGAGGTTGAAGGCGAACTGCCGGGCGGGCTGGTCGACGTATCCGGCGATCTCCTCGAACCAGTGCCGGCTCGCGGCCGCCGCCCGCTGGGTGCTGGCGACCGCCGGGCGGCGGGCCGTCTCGTACGCGGCGAGGGCGGCCGGGACGTCGTCCGGTGCGGCGCCCACCGCTTCGGCGAGCGCGAGCGCGTCCTCGACGGCCAGTTTGGTGCCGGACCCGATGGAGAAGTGGGCGGTGTGCGCGGCGTCGCCGAGCAGCACCGTGTTGCCGTGCGACCAGCGCTCGTTGACGACGGTACGGAACTGCGTCCACGCGGAGCGGTTGCCGTGCAGCGGGCGCCCGCGCAGGGCCTCGCTGAAGATCTTGGCGCAGCGGGCCGCCGACTCGTTCTCGTCGCACAGGTCGAAGCCGGCGGCCCGCCACACCTCGTCGCGCATCTCCACGATCACCGTGGAGGCGTCGGCCGCGTAGGGGTAGGCGTGCAGCTGCATGACCCCGTGCTCGGTCTCCGCGATCTCGAAGCGGAAGGCGTCGAAGGCGAAGTCGGCGGCGAGCCAGATGTAGCGGCAGCGGCCGCCGGTCAGTGTCGGCCCGTAGTGCGCGGCGCCGGCCTCCCGGATCGCGCTGTGCACCCCGTCGGCCGCGACCACCAGGTCGTACGAGGCGGCGAGCTCGGCGGCCGCCGGGGCCTCGGAGCGGAAGCGGAGGCGGACGCCGAGGCCCGCGCAGCGCTCGTGCAGGATCTCCAGCAGCCGGCGCCGCCCGATGGCCGCGAAGCCGTGGCCGCCGGAGGTCAGCAGTCGGCCGCGGTGCACGATGTCCACGTCGTCCCAGCGCACGAACTCCGCGCTCAGGGCCGTGTGGACGACGGTGTCGGCCCGCTCGATGCCGCCGAGGGTCTCGTCGGAGAGCACCACGCCGAAGCCGAAGGTGTCGTCCGGGGCGTTGCGCTCCCAGACCTCCACCGTGTGGCCCTGGCGGGCCAGCAGCGCGGCGGCGTACAGCCCTCCCGGTCCCCCGCCGACGACGGCGACCCGCATGGCACCAGGGGCCATGTGACTACCTGCCCTTCCACTCCGGCGGCCGCTTCCCGGTGAAGGCCGCGTGGAACTCCGCGTAGTCCTGGCCGTGCATCAGCAGGGCCTGGGTGGCGGCGTCCAGTTCCACGGACGCGGCCAGGGGCATGTCGAGCTCGGCGGTGAGCAGGGCCTTGGTCTGCGCGTGGGCGAGGGCGGGGCCCGCGGCCAGGCGTGCGGCGAGTTCCGCGGCCCGTACGTGGGCCTTGCCCTCCTCGGTGAGCTCGCTGAGCAGGCCGATCCGCTCGGCCTCGGCCGCGTGGACGGGCTCCCCGAGCATCAGCAGGCGGGTGGCGTGGCCGAGGCCGACGACCCGGGGGAGCAGGTAGGCCGCGCCCATGTCGCCGCCGGAGAGACCGACCCGGGTGAAGAGGAAGGCGAAGCGGGCGGTGGGGTCGGCGATCCGGAAGTCGGCGGCGAGCGCGAGGACGGCTCCGGCCCCGGCGGCCACCCCGTGCACGGCGGCGATCACCGGGAAGGGGCATTCGCGGATGGCGCGCACCACCTGGCCGGTCATCCGGTTGAAGTCGAGGAGCTCGGCGGTGTCCATGGCGAGGGTGGCGCCGATGATCTCGTCGACGTCCCCGCCGGAGCAGAAGCCGCGCCCCTCGCCGCCGAGCACGAGGGCGCGTACGGAGCGCTCACGGGACAGTTCGCCGAGCAGGTCGCGCAGGTCGGCGTAGGCGCCGAAGGTGAGCGCGTTCAGCTTCTCGGGGCGGTCGAAGGTGACGGTGGCGACGCCGTCCTGCCGGGTGACCCGGAGGTGGTGCCACCGTTCGGTCGCTGGTGTGGAACCGGTGAAGGGGCTCACGTCACCGAAGATATCACCAGATCGTGACTGCCGTCACAGAAGCACGACATATTCGCGCCGCGGGGTGCCAGCCCGCCCGGCGACCTGTCGGCCCGTCCGGACGCCGGACGGCCCGACCCGTGGCAGGAGCACGGCCGCGGCCTGCTGCTGATCCGGAGCCTGAGCTCCGACTGCGGCCACCACCCCACCCCGCACGGCAAGGCCGTGTGGTTCACCCTGCCCGCCCAGCGGACCGGCCCCGCCGGCGCATGACGCGGTGCACGGCACGACGTATGACGCGGCGTACGACGCGGCGTATGACTATGCGTCACCCCGGCCGGAACGGCCGGGCCGGGCGAGGGTGGCGACGAGCACGGCCTTGATGGTGTGCAGCCGGTTCTCGGCCTCGTCGAAGACGATGGAGTGCTCCGACTCGAACACCTCGTCCGTCACCTCCAGCGAGTCGAGCCCGTGCCGCTCGTGGATCTCCCGGGCCACCTTGGTGCCGAGGTCGTGGAAGGCCGGCAGGCAGTGCATGAACTTCACGTCCGGGTTCCCGGTGGCGCGCAGCACGTCCATGGTCACCGCATACGGGGACAGGACCGCGATCCGCTCGTCCCAGACCTCCTTGGGCTCCCCCATGGACACCCAGATGTCGGTCACGACGAAGTCCGCCCCGGCGACCCCCTCGGCGACCTCCTCGGTCAGAGTGAGCCGGGCTCCGCTCTCCGCGGCGAGCTCCCGCGCCGCGGCCACCACCGACTCGGCGGGCCAGTAGGACCGGGGCGCGACGATCCGCACGTCCATGCCCAGCAGCGCTCCGGTCACGAGGTAGGAGTTGCCCATGTTGAAGCGGGCGTCGCCGAGGTAGGCGAAGGCGATCCGGTTCAGCGGCTTGGCGGTGTGCTCGGTCATGGTGAGCAGGTCGGCCAGCATCTGGGTCGGGTGCCAGTCGTCGGTGAGGCCGTTGAAGACGGGGACGCCCGAGTGGGCGGCGAGCTCCTCGACCGCCTGCTGGCTGTCACCCCGGTACTCGATCCCGTCGAACATCCGGCCGAGCACCCGGGCGGTGTCCTTGACCGACTCCTTGTGGCCCATCTGGGAGCCGGCGGGGTCGAGGTAGGTGGTGTGCGCGCCCTGGTCCGCAGCGGCGACCTCGAAGGCGCAGCGGGTCCGGGTGGAGGTCTTCTCGAAGATCAGCGCGATGTTCCTGCCCTTGAGCAGGCGCTGCTCGACCCCGGCCTTCTTGGCGGCCTTCAGGTCGGCGGCGAGCTCGATCAGACCGCGGAACTCGGCAGCCGTGAAGTCCAGCTCCTTGAGAAAACTGCGGCCGGCGAGGTCGGTGGCCATGGGGTCGCTCCAGCGTCACGGTGACAGGGGATGTTGGAAGTCTATACGATCCTCTGTATTGATATACAGACCGGGCCCGGGACCTTTCCCCGGGCCCGGAACCCCTCCCCCAGGCACGGCCCGCCTCAGACCCCGGGCCCGGCCCGCCTCAGACCGCGTCCCGCTCGACGGGACAGCTCATGCAGCGCGGCCCGCCCCGGCCCCGCCCCAGCTCGCTGCCCGGGATCTCGATCACCTCGATGCCCATCTTGCGCAGGTGCGTGTTGGTCGTCACGTTCCGCTCGTAGGCGACCACCACCCCCGGCTCCACGGCGAGCACGTTGCACCCGTCGTCCCACTGCTCGCGCTCCGCCGAGTGCACGTCCTGCGTCGCGGTCAGCACCCGGATCGAGTCCAGGCCGAGCGCCCCCGCGATGGCCCGGTGCATGTGGTCCTCGGGGTGGTCGGTGACCTTCAGCTCCTGCGGCCCGCCGCCCGGCTCGATCGTGTAGGAGGGGAGCATCCCGAGCCCGGCGTACTGAGTAAACGTATCTCCGTCGACCATCGTCATCACCGTGTCCAGGTGCATGAAGGCCCGCGACTTGGGCATGTCCAGCGCCACGATGGACGTCGCCGAACCAGCGGCGAACAGGCCGCGCGCCAGCATCTCCACCGCCTGCGGGGTGGTCCGCTCGCTCATCCCGATCAGCACCGCCCCGTTGCCGATGACCAGGACGTCCCCGCCCTCGATCGTCGACGGGTAGTCGGCCTGCCCCTGCGACCAGTAGTGGAAGGCGCCGGAGGTGGTGAAGAGCGGGTGGTGCTTGTAGATCGCCTCGAAGTGGACCGTCTCGCGCTGCCGGGCGGGCCAGCGCATCGCGTTGATGGACACCCCGTCGTAGATCCAGGCGGAGGTGTCCCGGGTGAAGAGGTGGTTGGGCAGCGGGCCCAGCAGGAAGCCGTCCAGGTCCAGGGCGTGGAAGCGCACCGACACCGGCTCGGCGTGCCGCTCCAGGAACTCCCGCTTGGTCATCCCGCCGACCAGGGCCTCCGCCAGCTCGGCCGAGGTCAGCCCGTCGAAGACCGACCGCAGGTGGTCGGTGGCGAGCGGCCCGTACTCCTTCTCGTCGAAGACCCGGTCCAGTACGAGGTGTCTCGCCTCCGGGATGTCGAGGGCCTCGCACAGGAGGTCACCGAAGAGGTGGACCTCCACGCCCCGGTCCCGCAGCACGTCCGCGAAGCCGTCGTGCTCCTGGCGGGCCCGGCGCACCCACAGCACGTCGTCGAAGAGGAGCGCGTCCTTGTTGCTCGGTGTGAGCCGCTTCAGCTCCAGGTCGGGCCGGTGGAGGATGACGCGGCGAAGCCGCCCGGTCTCGGAGTCGACATGGAATCCCATGCCGTACACATTCCCAGACCGAACGGCTTTTTGACGTGGCGTCCGCTCAGCGAGGGGTGGTGAGGCCGAGAAGCGCCGTGGGGCCCCCGGCGAGCTCCGGGGTGGTCAGGCCCAGTTCGGGCGTGCTCAGGTTCGGCACTCCGGAGTTGGAGGCGTCCGGCATCGTCAGCAGACCACCGGCGACCAGGCCCGGGGTCCGGGCGAGCAGGTCGGTGGCCGGCGCCTCGACGGAACCCTCGCCGTCCGTCTCCGGCTTGCCCAGCAGGTTCGGCACCGGGGAGGTGACGAGGGTGCTGCCGAGCTCGGTGCTGACCGGGAGCGACGGGAGCACTGGGGTCGGAAGCATGTTCCCCCTGTGGAAGCGGGGCGCCTCGGGCGCTCCCACGACCGGCATCGGCACGCCCGTGCCCACGCGCGGGGTGTCCACGCCCAGCGTGGTCTTCACGGCGTCCAGCGGGACATCGACCGGCACCGACTGGGCCACAGCCGGGGTGGCCGCTCCGGCCGCAGCCATACAGGTCATGAGCGCCGCAATGCTTCCGCGCGCGGTCATCTTCATAGGTGACGTTCCGTCCTTCCAGGGTCGCGGACACTCCGCTGCCCTGGTTGAACGATCCCGCTGGTGGTTTTCCCGGAGTTCTCCGCGAAAGTTCCCCCATACGACCTAATTCGAGGCCGTACGGGGGCCACCCCTTTACGGGCCGTGCTGACGCGGCCCCCTCGCGCGGCGGTGCCGGCTCACAGGCGCGGGTCGACCGGCTCCGATTCCAGTGCGAGCACCGCGAAGACCGCCTCGTGGACCCGCCACAGCGGCTCGTCGGCCGCCAGCCGGTCCAGTGCCTCCAGCCCGAGCGCGTACTCGCGCAGGGCGAGCGAGCGCTTGTGCCCGAGGAACCGCTCGCGCAGCCGCTCCAGGTGGTCCGGACGGGTGTACTCCGGGCCGTAGATGATCCGCAGGTACTCGCGCCCGCGCACCTTGACCCCGGGCTGGACCAGCCGGCCCTTGCCGTCCTTGGCGTACGCCTGGAGGGGCTTGACGACCATGCCCTCGCCGCCTGCGGCCGTCAGCTCCAGCCACCAGTCGGTGCCGGCCCGTACGGAATCCTCGTCCGCGGTGTCCACCAGGATCCGGCCGGTGCGCCGGAGCAGTCCAGTACCGGCAGGCCTGCTGGCGTCGTCTGCCTCGACCAGCCGGTCCAGCCAGAACAGCTGCTCGTCGTGGGGCACCGCGGCCAGCGACCGCCCGGCCACCGCCAGCAGCTGGAACGGCGCGAACCGTACGCCGTCCAGGCCGTCGGTGGTCCAGCAGTAGCGCCGGTAGGCGTCGGTGAAGGCGGCCGCGTCGGCGGCCCGGCCGCGCTGGCGCTCCAGCAGCTCGCCGGTGTCGACGCCCCGGGCGGTGGCCGCCTCCAGGGCGGCGACGGCGCCCGGGAAGACGGCGCCGGAGGCCGCGCCGACGGCGGCGTACTGGTTGCGCAGCAGGCCGGCGGACTTCAGGGACCAGGGCAGGAGTTCCCCGTCGAGCAGCAGCCAGTCGGTGTCGAGCTCCTCCCAGAGGCCCGCACCGGTGACGGCCGAACGCAGCCGGGTGAGGACCTCCTCGGTGACCTCCGGGTCCTTGAAGAAGGGCCGCCCGGTGCGGGTGTAGACGGAGCCCGTCGGGCCGTCGACCCCGAAGCGGGTCCGGGCAGCGTCGGCGTCCTTGCAGACGAGGACGGTGGCGCGGGAGCCCATGTGCTTCTCCTCGCACACCACCTGGGCGATGCCGTCCTTGCGGTACTGGGCGAAGGCCTCGGCCGGGTGCTCCAGATAGCCGTCCTCGCGGGAGGTGGCCGTGGGCGCCATGGTGGGCGGCAGGTACGGGACGAGGCGGGGGTCCACCGCGAAGCGGCTCATGACCTCCAGGGCCGCCGCCGCGTTCTCCTCGCGCACGTTCACGTTGCCCAGGTGCCGGGTCTCCACGACCCGGCGGCCGTGCACGTCCGCCAGGTCGAGCGGGCGGCCACCCCCGGACTCCGTCCGGGCGGACCCCCACGGCCCGCCCGGCGCCTCGGCGACGAGCGGCTTGACCGGCTCGTACCAGACCTTCTCGGCCGGTACGTCGACCAGTTCGCGCTCGGGCCAGCGCAGGGCGGTCATCCGGCCGCCGAAGACGGCGCCGGTGTCGAGGCAGATGGTGTTGTTGATCCAGGTGGTGTCGGGGACCGGGGTGTGGCCGTAGACCACGACGGCCTTGCCCCGGTAGTCCTCGGCCCACGGGTAGCGCACGGGCAGGCCGAACTCGTCGGTCTCGCCGGTGGTTTCCCCGTAGAGGGCGTGCGAGCGGACCCGGCCGGAGGTGCGGCCGTGGTACTTCTCGGGCAGCCCGGCGTGGCAGACCACCAGTTTGCCGCCGTCGAGGACGTAGTGGCTGACGAGGCCGCGGATGAACTCCCGTACCTCCTGGACGAACTCCTCCGGCTCCCCCTCCAGCTGCTCGATGGTTTCGGCGAGGCCGTGGGTCCGCTGGACCTTGGAGCCCTTCAGGTAACGGCCGAGCTTGTTCTCGTGGTTCCCGGGCACGCACAGGGCGTTGCCGGACTTCACCATGCCCATGACGCGGCGCAGGACGCCTGGGCTGTCGGGGCCGCGGTCGACGAGGTCGCCGACGAAGACGGCGGTGCGGCCCTCGGGGTGGACCCCGTCCTCGTAGCCGAGCTTGGCGAGCAGGGTCTCCAGCTCGGAGGAACAGCCGTGGATGTCACCGACGATGTCGAAGGGGCCGGTGAGGTGGGTGAGGTCGTTGAACCGCTTCTCCAGGACCACCTCGGCGGTCTCGGCCTCCTCGACGGAGCGCAGTACGTGGACCTTGCGGAAGCCCTCGCGCTCCAGACCGCGCAGCGAGCGCCGCAGGTCGCGGCGGTGCCGCTGGATGACCGCTCGGGGCAGGCCAGCCCGGTCGGGGCGGGCGGCGTTGCGTTCGGCGCAGACCTCCTCGGGCATGTCCAGGACGATGGCGATCGGCAGGACGTCGTGCTCGCGGGCGAGCTGGACCAGCTGGCGGCGGGCGTCGGCCTGGACGCTGGTGGCGTCGACGACGGTGAGGCGGCCGGCGGCGAGGCGCTTGCCCGCGATGTAGTGCAGGACGTCGAAGGCGTCGCGGCTGGCGCTCTGGTCGTTCTCGTCGTCGGAGACCAGGCCCCGGCAGTAGTCGGAGGAGATGACCTCGGTGGCCTTGAAGTGCCTGCGGGCGAAGGTGGACTTGCCCGATCCGGTGGCCCCGATCAGGACGACGAGGGACAGGTCGGTGACGGGAAGTGTGCGCGTACGGGGGGTCTCGGTGCCGGTCATGCTGCCTCGCCCTCCTTCGGGGTGCCGGTGGTGCGGATCGTGTCGGTGTCGGTGGTCTCGGTCGCGTCGGTGGTGTCGGTCGCCTCGGTGCCGCCGGTGCCGTCGTGCTGGGTGAAGACGGCCATCTGGGTCGGCGGCCCGACCTCGGGGTCGTCGTCGCCGACGGGCACGTAGCGGACCCCGTAGCCGTGGCGCCGCGCGACCTGGTCGGCCCAGGCTCGGAACTCCTCGCGGTTCCACTCGAAGCGGTGGTCGCCGTGGCGGACGTGCCCGGCGGGCAAGGTCTCCCAGCGCACGTTGTACTCGACGTTGGGGGTGGTGACGAGGACCGTGCGGGGGCGGGCCGAGCCGAAGACCGCGTACTCCAGCGCGGGCAGCCGCTCCGGGTCCAGGTGCTCGATGACCTCGCTGAGCACGGCCGCGTCGTAGCCGGCCAGCCGCTTGTCGGTGTACGCGAGCGAGCCCTGCAGGAGCTTCAGGCGCGCGCTCTGCCGCTCGCCCATCCGGTCCAGCCGCAGCCGCCGGGCCGCGATCTGCAGGGCCCGCACGGACACGTCCATGCCGACGATCTCGGAGTACGCCGGGTCCCCGAGCAGCGCCTGGAGCAACTGCCCCTGGCCGCAGCCGAGGTCCAGCACCCGCTGGGCGCCGGCGACCCGCAGGGCGGCGAGGATCGCCTCGCGCCGCTGCACGGCGAGCGGCACGGGCCGCTCCTCGGTGTCGCGGGTCTCGTCCACCGCGTTGTCGAGCTCCTCGACCTCGCTGCCGTCGGCCTCGGCGAGGCGGACCAGTTCCAGGCGCTCGATGGCGTCCTGGGTCAGCCGCTTGTGGCGGGCCAGGTAGCGGGAGGTGATCAGTTCGTTCTGGGGGTGCGCGGCGAGCCAGCCGTCTCCGGCGCGCAGCAGCTTGTCGACCTCGTCCGGGGAGATCCAGTAGTGCTTGGCGTCGTCGAGGACCGGCAGCAGCACGTAGAGCTGGCGCAGGGCGTCGGCGAGGCGCAGCTCGCCCTCCAGGACGAGCCGTACGTAGCGGGAGTCCCCCCACTCGGGGAACTGCTCGTCGAGCGGTACGGGCTCGGCCTCCACGAGGTCCCAGCCGAGCGGGCCGAACAGCCGGTGCACGAGCGCGGCCCCGCCGCGGGCGGGCAGCACGGGGATCTCGACGCGCAGCGGCCGGGCCTGCTCCGGGAGCTCGGGGCGGGCGGTGCACTGTCCCTTGAGGGCGGTGCGGAACACTCCGCTGAGCGCGACGGCGAGCAGCGAGGACGCGGCGTACGGCCGGTCGTTCACGTACTGCGCGAGCGCGGCGTCCGGCGCCCCGCCCCGGCCCTTGCCCCGGCCGCGCCGCACGAGCGCCACGGGGTCCACCTCCAGCAGCAGGGCCGCCGTGCACCGCTGGACCGAGGCCTCGGGATAGAACACGTGAGCGGTGCCGTGGGAGGTGGAGAACGCCTGCGTCCTGCCGGGATGCTTGTGCAGCAGATAGCCCAGGTCGGTGGCGGGTCGTTCGGGGGAACCGGTGGTGGAGATCGTCAGGAACACGTGACCGAGTATCGTCCGTGGCCCTCCGCGCCGACCAGGGGTTTTCCCTCTCGGTCGGCGGGCGCCCCGAGCTGACCGTTCGCGACGTCCGGTGGCGGAACGGCGAACGGGACGTGCGGATGCACCTGCCCGATGTGCTGCCGGGGGACGGCTACCGGCCGAAGTGGCGCAGGCCGGCCGGGATCGGTGAGCCCGGCCGGCCTGCGGGGCCGTCAGCTTGCGCGGAGGGTCCGGGCCAGGTCCGCGATCCGGGTCGGGCCGATGCGGCAGCAGCCGCCGATGAGGCGGGCGCCGGTGGTGCACCAGGCCCGCGTGGGCCAGGGGGCGGGGGTGTCGGGGGTGCGCCAGGTGCGGGCGCCGGCGTCCCAGACCGAGCCGTCGTTGGGGTAGGCGACGAGGGGTTTGGCGGTCTCGCCGGCCGCCGCCTCCAGCGCGGGCAGGACATCGGCCGGGTCGCAGCAGTTGACGCCGACCGCGACGACCTCCGGGGAGGCGGCGGCGAGGGCGAAGGCCTCGCCGAGGGGTTGTCCGGCCCGCGTGCGGCCGGCGGCCACCGTGTAGGAGAGCCAGGCGGGTGCGCCGGTCTCGGCGAGGACGGTGAGCAGCGCCTCGGCCTCGTCGCTGTCGGGGACGGTCTCCACGGCCAGGACGTCGGGGCCGGCGGCGAGCAGGGCCTCGATGCGGGGGCGGTGGAAGGCGGCGAGCTCGCGCACGCTCAGCCCGTACCGGCCGCGGTACTCGGAGCCGTCCGCGAGCACCGCTCCGTACGGGCCCACGGAGGCGGCCACCCACACCTCGTGGTCGGCGGCCTCGGCCGCCCGGGCGGCCAGGCGCACGCTTTGCCGCAGCAGGGCGGTGGTCTCGGCACGGTCGTGGCCGTGGGCGGCGAAGGCCTCGTAGCCGACCTGGTAACTGGCGGTGATCAGCACCTCGGCGCCGGCCCGGGCGTACGCCGTGTGGGCGGCCGCCACCTGGTCCGGGCGCTCGGCGAGCACCCGGCCCGACCAGAGGTCGCCGGACAGGTCACAGCCCTGGGCGGCGAGCTGGTTGCTGAGCCCGCCGTCCAGGAGTACGGCCCTGCGGGCCAGGGCTTCGACGAGCGGGCCGGACGCGCGTGGCATGGGTTTCGCCGCCTTCCTGAGGGTTGTCCCGTACTCCCCGGCGGGCGCACGACGCCGGCTACGGCACCTCATCCCCCGGACTCCGTCCGGGGGGGACCCTGGGTTGTCGGAGCACCCGAATACGCCCAGTATGCGGGCGCCCCTCCGCCCGGGGCCCCTCCCAGCGGTAGCCGGGGGAGATGGGGAGATGCACCGCATCTGACGCCGCGCGCTGATCCGCCGGGTATGACAGGACGGCCCTCAGCGGAGCTGGGAGAGCACCTGGGCGGAGATCAGTTCCAGGTGGTCCAGGTCGTCGAGGTCGAGCAGCTGGAGGTAGACGCGGGAGGAGCCGGCGGCGCCGTAGGCGCCGATCTTCTCCACTACCTCGGCCGGGGAGCCGGCCAGGCCGTTGGCCTTGAGCTCGTCGACGTCACGGCCGATGGCGGCGGCCCGGCGGGCCACCTCGGCGTCGTCCTTGCCCACGCAGACGACGAGGGCGTTGGAGTAGCGGAGGTCGTCGGCCTTGCGGCCGGCGTCCTCGGCTGCCTCCCGGACCCGGGCGAACTGCCGCTCGCTGTCGGCGATCGACGCGAAGGGCATGTTGAACTCGTCCGCGTACCGGGCGGCGAGCCGCGGGGTGCGCTTGGCTCCGTGGCCGCCGACGAGGATGGGGACCTTGGTCTGGGCGGGCTTGGGGAGCGCGGGCGAGTTCTCCACCTGGTAGTGCTTGCCCGCGTAGTCGAAGGTGGCGCCGGCCTCGGTGGCCCACAGGCCGGTGACGATGGCCAGCTGCTCCTCCAGCCGGGACATCCGGTCCGCCGGGAAGGGGATCCCGTAGGCCTTGTGCTCCTCCTCGAACCAGCCCGCGCCGAGGCCCAGTTCGATGCGTCCGCCGGACATCTGGTCGACCTGGGCCACCTGGATGGCGAGGACTCCGGGCAGCCGGAAGGTTCCTGCCGTCATCAGCGTGCCTAGGCGGATCCGCTTGGTCTCCCGGGCCAGGCCCGCGAGGGTGATCCAGGCGTCGGTGGGGCCGGGCAGGCCGTCGGCGGATCCCATGCGCACATAATGATCGGAGCGGAAGAACGCGTCGAAGCCCAGGTCCTCGGTGGCCTTGGCGACGGCCAGGAGGGTGTCGTAGCTCGCACCCTGCTGGGGCTCGGTGAAAATGCGAAGATCCATACCCCCCATCCTGCACTTCCCGCCCCGGCAGGGTGAATCTTCGTCAACCGGACGGTCCACCCCCCGGGCCCTTCAGTGACCAGCCCGGACGGGGATCGTTGGCTCGGACGGAGCCGGACCGCCCGGCCCGCGCGCCGGCGGCGTCCCGCCGGTGCGTCCACCGCCCCCTTCCGCCCTGGAAGGGCCAGGGCCGAGGAGGCCGCCATGTCCCACGAGGCCGTGCCGGAGGCGCACCGACACACCGGAGCGACCGGACAGGCAGCGCAGGCAGCACAGGCAGCACACGACCTGGCAGGTCAGGAGCCCGTGGTACCCGCCCAGGGCGGCGGCGCGCCAAAGGGCCTGCTGCAGCAGATGGAAGAACTGATGGCCGCGCTGAACGCCGACCTGTCCCGGCTCGACGCCGATCTCCAGGCCTCCACGGACCGCACCCCCGAGGGCGAGCGCCCGTCCTACCGGTCGTCCTGACCGTGCGGGTCCCGCCGCGCACGGCGGGACCCCCTCTGTGCCGCCCTCAGGCCACGCCCGAGGCCGACCCCCGCTCACGGACCACCATGCGGCGCAGGATCGCCCGCACCCGGTCGCTCGACTCGTCGGCCGCGTCGATCGACTCTATGCACTGCCAGTACAGGGCCTCGTCGTCCGTCCCGCAGGCCACCCCGACCAGGGCTATCCCCACTTCACCCAGCAGCGCCTGGAGTCCGAGCAGCGCCTGCCGGACATCCGACACCTCGCTCAACTGCGCGGCCCTCGGCGGATATTCGGGCGCGCTGCCCTCTCCGCGCAGGGCCGCCCTGTCGAGCACCCCGCAGCCTCTGCCTCCCGCTTCCCCCAGTCCCCGTGCCTCCGATCTCAGCTCCGGCGGCCCGGTGACCGCCAGATAGCTCCCTATGCCCTGGGCGAGCGCCTGGGCCTGCCAGGCCTCACCCACGATGTCCCACGCGGCGCCACTCTGTGCCAGCGCGTGCCGACCGGCCGCGATGAGCCGTACCGCATCCATATGCCGTCCCCCGTCCGCACGACATCCCGCCGTCCTCACCACTACCCAGAGTGAGGGCAACGAGCCAGTAAAGCCAGGGGTATTCGGAAAATGTGGACACAAACGTGATTGTGGATGAGTCCATCACTCCGAAGAGTGACGATTCGGTGTCGATGCACCCGGCACGGGGAAGCGGAGTTCGTTCCTCTCGATCTTCGCGGCGAGCGCATCCAGCACATCCACCCCGAGAACCTCACAGAACTGCAGCAGATACGCGAGCACGTCGGCCACCTCATCGGCCACCCGGTGGGCCGATTCCGGCTTCTCCATGACCTTCGCCGACTGCTCGGGTGTCAGCCACTGGAAGATTTCGACCAGTTCGGCCGCCTCCACACTGAGCGCCACCGCCAGGTTCTTGGGCGTGTGGTACGGCTCCCAGCCGCGCGCCACCGCGAACTGCGCGAGCCGGCGCTGCAGTCGGTCCAGCCGCTCGTCGGGCCGCTCGCCGATCCGCCCCTCGGGGGACTCCGGCCGCCGCTCGGGCTGTTCCTGCGTCTCGTTCATGCCCTCAGGTCTACCATCGCGATGCCCGGGAGGTCGCGGGCCGCCGCCGCGGTCCCCTCCCCCACCGCCGCCACCAGCCGGATGTGGCCTCGGCCGCAGGACAGCAGGGCCAGGCGCAGCAGCTCGGCGCTCTGCCGCCGGTCGAGGCCCCGGTCGAAGCCGTCGGCCAGCACCGTCAGTGCCTGCCGCGCGGAGAGCAGTTCGGCCGCCGGGTCCATGGCCAGCACCCCCGGCCCGGTCAGCAGGACCAGCGCCAGTGCGAGGAACCGGAGTTCGCCCGCGCCCAGCCGGGCCAGCTCCGTGGCGGGCCGGCCGGGGCCGCGGTCCAGGACCGCCGCGACGGGGCCGCCGCCCGCGGGAGCCCGTACGTCCAGCCCCGCGACGGGCCCCGCGCAGCCGGTGCGGGCCGCCTCCGCGAGCAGCGCGTGGCGGGTGCCGCATTCGCTGCGGGTCCGGCGCAGCACGTCGGCCAGGTTGGCGCAGTCACCCAGCAGCCGGCCCTCGCCCGGCGGAACGGCGGCGCGCATCCGGTCCGGGCGGGGGTCGCAGGGGAACACCGCGCGCAGGGCCACGACCACCTGCTCGGCGGCGGCCAGGACCTGGCGCTGGCCCGCGGTGGAACCTGCGACGCGGAGCGGGAGCAGTGCCGTGCCGAGCCGGTCGTCGGGCAGCGGGGCCCTGGTGACGCCGATGGCGCCGCCGGTCAGCCAGGCGGCCTGGACCGAGCGCCGGCCGGGGTCGCGCAGGGCGGTGGCGAGCAGGACCTGTCCGTCCTGCGAGAGCCGTTCGCCGACGATCCGCAGCGTGGGCTCGGCCTGGACGGCGAGGTCGAGCCGGACCGGGCCGACGGGTCCGTCCACGGTGCAGCCGAGGCGGAACCCGCGCCGGCGCTGCGCGTCGGGGACGGCCCGGTCGGGGATGCGGGCGCGCGCATCCGGGAAGGCCTCCTCCAGCGTGGCCCCGGAACCCAGCCCGGCCAGGGCCTCGTAGGCGGCCAGGGCCTGGGACTTGCCGCTGCCGCTCGGCCCGGCGAAGAGGGTGAGGGGGCCGAGCGGGAAGACCGCCGAGCGGTGCGGACCGAAGGCGGAGAGCCTCAGCTCGGTGACCACGGGCCGCGGCTGCCGCTGCACGGGTTCGGCGGAGCGCCCCCCGGAGCCACCGGGGCCCGCCTGCGCCGGCACGGCCGGGTCACCGGCGGAATCGGACCGCGGTCCGGCCACCGGGGAGGCCGCGGAGGCCGCTGCGGGCACGGAAGTCGCGGAAATTGCGGAAGCGGTCGGTGTGGCAGGCGGGGCGGGCGGGGCCGGGGGCGCCGCGGCGGGCTGCTCGCCGGCCGGTCCGGCCTCGGGGGAATCGGTGCGGGTGTCGGCTAACGCGACGACGCCGGCGGCGGTGCGCCCCGCCGTTGTCGCGTCCAGGGTGGCGTCCATGCGCGGGACGGTACGGCCCGCCGGACCCCCCGTGGCTCCGGCGAACCGTTCCCTCGCGGGGACCTTCCTACGATCGGGGGACGGCCGCGGCCGCGATCCCCTCGACCTCGGTCCCCACCGGCGCGAGCAGGAAGACGTTCCGGTCCACCCGGTGCATCCCGCTGCCCAGGCCGAAGACCACGCCGCTGCTGAAGTCCAGGATCCGTTTGGCCACTTCGCTGTCCGCCCCGGTGAGGTCGAGCAGGACCGGGATCTGCGCGATCAGGTACTCCGCCACCTCCCGCGCGTCCGCGAAGATCTGAACTCTGATCACCACGAAGCGCCGCTGCTCCGCCGCCGACGCCCCGGGCGCCGTCGGTATCGTGCGGTGGTCCACCCGGGAGGGCCATTCGTTGCGACTGCGCAGGGGGACCACCTGCGCGAGCCCCTCCCACTGTTCGTCGGTGACGTCGTACCTGCTCACCGGGCCGCCTCGGCCGTGCGCTTCATGTGCATCCCCCCATCCTCTCGCGTTTCACCCGTTCAGCCCAACAACGACACGAGCACGCCGGGTACTCCCGGAGAGCCGGATAGGTTAGGTTAGGCATGCCTAAGTCACTCGGACGAGGAGAGATCCGTATGCGCCTGTTCGGTGCCCCCGCCACCCCGGCCGACCGGCCCACCGATGCCGAGCGCATCCGGTCGATCCTGACCGCCGCCCACTCCATGACCGTGGTCACCGACGGGCTGCGCTCCGAGGTCCGCCACCTCGACGGCAGCGACCCGATGGGACGGCTGCACCTGCACCCCGCCGAGCCCGGCGGCGAGTCCGAGTACCGGCCGTCGATCCGGCTGGAGTTCACCGACGTCGCCCCCACCCCCGTACGGGACCGGGTGCGCGCCCGCGTCACCGTGCTGGGCCGCCTGCTCACCCCCTACTCCGACCTGGCCGAAGGCTCCGGCGCCGACTCCACCTGCATGGAATTCGACCGGGCCGTCCTGGAGACCCCGGAAGGCCGCTCGCACGTCGGCCTCGAAGAGCTGGACGCGGCCTGCCCCGACCCCCTGTCCCCGTACGAGGCGGGCATGCTCACGCACCTCCTCGACGACCACCACGACCTGGTCACCCTGCTGCTGCGGCTGGTCCGGCCGCTGCCCACCGCCACCGTGCTCCGCGCGCTGCCGGTCGCCATGGACCGGTACGGGATCACCCTGCGGCTGGAGGAGCGGCGCGGACACCGCGACGTGCGGCTGCCCTTCCCCTCGCCCCTCGACGACGTCGAGCAGGCCGGTACGCAGATCCAGGCCCTCTTCAGCGCGGCCCGGCGGAGCTCGCACCGCAACACCCTGCCGGCCTGACGGGCCGGAATACCCGGCCGCGGACCCGCGTTGGGGACGATCATGAAGGCCATCACATACAGCGCATACGGAACTCCCGCCACACTCCAGCTCGTTGACCTGCCGCAGCCCAAGGTGGGCCCGGGCGAGGTGCTCGTCCGCGTCAAGGCCGCCGGGGTCAACCCGGTGGACTGGAAGCTCGCCGCCGGATACCTCGACCCGATCCTCGAAGTCCGCTACCCGGTCATACCCGGCTGGGACGTGGCCGGAGTCGTCGAAGCGGTCGGCGAGGACACCTTCGACTACGCCGTCGGTGACGAGGTCTACGGCTACGTCCGCAAGGAGTGGGTCGAACTCGGCACGTACGCCGAGCTGGTGTCCGCCCCCGTCCGCACCCTCGCCCGCAAGCCCCGCGAGCTGAGCTTCGAGCAGGCCGCGGGCCTCCCGCTGGCCGGCCTCACCGCCTACCAGTCCCTCACCCGCGCCGGCCTCAAGGCCGGGGAGACCGTGGTCATCCACTCCGCGGCAGGCGGCACCGGATCCTTCGGCGTGCAGATCGCCGTCGCGCTGGGCCTGCGGGTCATCGGCACGGCGGGCGCGCACAACCACGACTACCTGCGCTCCCTCGGCGCGGAGCCCGTGCTGTACGGGGAGGGACTGGCGGACCGGATCCGCGAGCTCGCGCCCGACGGCATCGACGCGGGCCTGGACTTCTACGGCGACGACGTCATCGAGACCCTCCAGTCCCTGGTCAGGGAGCGCCACCGGGTGGTCTCCATCGCCGACTACAACGCGGCCGCCAAGGGCGCCCACCAGCTGTGGGTGCGCCCGGACACCGCCGACCTGACCTTCCTGGCGGAACTGGCCGACGCGGGGAAGCTCACGGTCAACGTGGAGCACGCGCTGCCGCTCGCCGAGGCCGCCAGGGCCTGGGAGCTGAGCGCCGCGGGCCGCACCCGCGGCAAGATCGTCCTGACCGTCTGACCAGCCGACCGGCCGACCGGCCCCGCGGCACACGTGCGCGCCGCCGGAGCACGGGGGCTCCGGCGGCGCGCACGCGCTCAGGACGTGATCGGCGGCGCGGACCGGCCCAGCGGCGGCCCGATCGCCTGCAGCGATCCGGGCGTCCGCCCTTCGCCCCAGCCGATGTGGCGCCGGTAGCTGCCGAGCAGCCCGCGGCTCACCAGCCCCGCTTCGTCCCGTACGGCCGGATCCTCCGGAAGGGGATGCGTCAGCGGGGCCACGAACAGCGCGTCCACCGGGCAGTTCGCCTCGCACAGGAAGCAGGTCTGGCAGTCCTCCTGCCGTACGAGCAGCGGAATCCCCTCGGGCCCCCGTTCGAAGACATCCGTCGGGCACACCTCCACACACTTGTCGCAGCCGATGCAGCGCTCCGCCGAGACGAGTTCGATCACGCCGTCACCACCGCCTTCGCCGCGGGCCTGGTCCACACCCGGTCCAGGCCGCCGACCAGGATCCGGTGGTGCTGAGCCGGGTCCTGGTCCGGGTGGTCGAGGCGCTTGGCCATCCCCCGGGTCTCGGACCGGGCGAGGGCGGCCGCGTACATCCACCGCGCGTGCGCCGTCATCGCCGCCGCCTGCCGGGCCCTGACCAGGTCGGCCCCCTCGCCGTGCAGGCCCGCGCGCAGCTGCGACCACGCCGTGTCGAGGGTGCGGAGGGAAGCCGTCAGGACGTCGCCGTGCCGGAGGTAGTTCTTGTCGTAGGGGAGCACCTCCCGCTGTACGAGCGCCACGGCCTCGCGGTGTTCCGGTCCGGCGGCCGCTCTCCCCGTCGGGCGCAGGCCCGCACCGCCGCGCCGGTGACGGGGCGGCCCGCGGCCCGGCCGGGGCCGAGGGACAGGGCGTGCCCGGCGGCGCCCCGGCCCGCCCAGCTGCCCGAGGAGATGGCCCAGGCGGCGTTGTGGCTGCCGCCGCCGGTGAAGCCTCCGCAGATCTCCTCGCGGGTGGCCGCGTCCCCGGCGGCGTACAGCCCGGGGACGCCGGTGGCGCAGTCGTCGCCGGTGATCCGGATGCCGCCGGTGCCGCGGACCGTGCCCTCGGCGAGCAGGGTGACGGCGAACCGGTCGGTGAAGGGGTCGATGCCGAGCCGGTCGAAGGTGAGGAAGAAGTTGGGCTGCGCGAGGCGCATCGCGGCCCGGGCTCCTTCGCCGGCGCGGTCGAGGCGCGCGTAGACCCGGGCGCCGGTGAGGAGTTCGCGGGCGATCACCGAGCGGCCGCCCTGGCTGGCCGCGCCCTCCAGAACGCTGCCGTCCTCCTGGTAGAAGGTGGCGAAGGAGTAGAAGGCGGTCTTGGTGACGGAGGTGCCCTCGGGGGCGATCCCGTAGGCGTTGGAGAACTCCATGCCGGAGAGCTCCGCCCCGGCCTCGGCGGCGAAGAGCGCGCCGTCGCCGGTGTTGGTGTTGGTGCCGAGGGCTCCGCTGAGGAAGGCGCAGCCGCCGGTGGCGAGGACCACGGCGCCGGCCCGGACCCGGTAGGACTCGTGCAGCTGGCGGCGGTGGCCGGCGGCGCCCGCGACGGCCCCGTCGGCGTCGGTGAGCAGCTCGGTGACCGGGCTGTGGTCGAGGACGCGGACCCCGGCCCGGCGGATCCGGATGCGCATGCGCCGCATGTACTCGGGGCCCTGCAGGCCGTTGCGGAGCGGCTGCCCGTCGGGGCCGGTGGGGAACGGGTAACGGCCGTGCGTGGCCAGCTCGTTCATCCGGTCGTAGGTCTCGTCGAGAACCCGGGCCATCCAGCGGCGGTCGGCCAGGTACCCGCCGAGGCCCTCCCGGGAGGCCATGGCGGCCTCCCGGGCGGCGGGCTCGGGCGGGACGTACCAGACGCCGGTGCCGCCCGCGGCCGTGGCGCCGCTCGTTCCGCAGTAGCCCTTGTCGGCGAGGACGACCCGGGCCCCCGCCTCGGCGGCCTTGAGGGCGGCCCAGGTGGCGGCCGGTCCGCCGCCGACGACGAGGACGTCGGTGGCGTACTCGGTCATACGCCCTCCCGGGTGTGCCGGTTGACCGGCCGGGCGAGGCCGTAGTTCTCGCGGAGCGTGGCGCCGGTGTACTCGGTGCGGAAGAGCCCGCGCCGCTGGAGGATCGGCACGACGTGGTCGACGAAGGCGGTCAGGCCGGTGGGCAGGACCGGCGCCATGATGTTGAAGCCGTCGGCGGCGCCCTGGGTGAACCACTCCTGAAGCTGGTCGGCGATCTGCTCGGGGGTGCCGGCGAAGACGCGGTGACCGCGGCCGGCGCCGAGGCGGGCGATCAGCTCGCGCAGGGTCAGGCCGTCGCGGCGGGCGAGCTCGGCGACGAGGGTGAAGCGGCTCTTGTTGCCGTTGATGTCCCGCTCCTCGGGCAGGTCGGGGAGCGGACCGTCCAGCGGCAGGCCGGTGAGGTCCACGTTCAGCATCCCGGAGAGCTGGGCGAGGCCGTACTCCGGCACCTGGAGGTCGGTGAGCTGCTGCTCCAGGGCCTTCGCCTCGGCCTCGGTGGATCCGATGACGGGGGCGATGCCGGGCAGGACGAGGAGGTCGCTCTCGGCGCGGCCGTACTTGGCGAGGCGGGACTTGAGGTCCTTGTAGAAGGTCTGGCCGTCGGCGAGGGTCTGCTGGGCGGTGAAGACGGCCTCGGCGTACTGGGCCGCGAACTCCTTGCCGTCCTCGGAGGATCCGGCCTGCACGAGCAGCGGGTAGCCCTGGGGGGAGCGCGGGACGTTGAGCGGTCCGGCGACGCCGAAGTGCTCGCCGCGGTGGGCGGCGGGGTGCAGCTTGCCGGTGTCGGCGTAGATGCCGCGCTCCTTGTCGAGGACGATCGCGTCGTCCTCCCAGCTGTCCCAGAGCTTGGTGGCGACGTCGAGGAACTCGCGGGCGCGCTCGTAGCGGAGGTGGTGCTCCAGGTGCTCGTCGCGGTTGAAGTTGCGCGCCTCGTCGACGGTGCCGGAGGTGACGATGTTCCAGCCGGCCCGGCCGCCGCTGATGTGGTCGAGCGAGGCGAACTTGCGGGCCAGGTTGTAGGGCTCGTTGAAGGTCGTGGAGACGGTGGCGATGAGCCCGATGTGCTCGGTGACGGCGGCGATGGCGGAGAGCAGGGTGAGCGGCTCGAATCCGCCGAGGGCGTTGTGGCGGGCCTTGCCCCAGAGGGCGACCCCGTCGGCGAAGAAGATGGAGTCGAGCAGTCCGCGTTCGGCGGTGCGGGCCAGGTCCTGGAAGTACCGCAGGTCGGTAATCAGCTCGGGCCGGCTGTCGGGGTGGCGCCAGGCGGCGTCGTGGTGGCCGGCGTTCATCAGGAAGGCGTTGAGGTGGAGGGTGCGGTTCGCGGTCATGGCTGTTCCCTGTGTTCGGTGGCGTTGCGTGCGGTGGCGGCCCGGACGGCGCGGGGCGGCGGGGCGGCGGGGCGGCGGGGTGGCGGGGTGGCGGGACGGGCGTCAGGCGGGGACGCGCCAGGTGCTCAGGCGGCGTTCGATCGTGACCAGCAGCTGGTTGAAGGCCACGCCGACGGCGGAGATGGTGATGATGCCCGCGTACATCTGCGGGATCGCGAAGTTGTACTGCGAGGCGTTGATCAGGTAGCCGAGGCCCGCCTTGGCGCCGATCATCTCGGCGGCCACCAGGACGAGGATGGAGACCGCGCCGGCCAGCCGGATTCCGGTGAAGACGGCCGGTACGGAGGACGGCAGGATCACCTTCTGGAAGAGCCTCGGGGTGGACAGGTCCATCGAGCGGGCCAGTCTGACCAGGGTGGGGTCGGCGTTGCCCACCGCGCTGATGGTGTTCAGCAGGACCGGCCAGAGGCAGGCGTAGACGACGATCGATACCTTCGACGTCTCGCCGATGCCGAGGAGCAGGACGAAGACGGGCAGCAGGGCCAGTGCGGCGGTGTTGCGGAAGACCTCCAGCAGCGGCCCGAGCAGCGCGGCGACCGGCCGGTACCAGCCGATGAGCAGGCCGAGCGGGACCGCGATGACGACGGCGATGCCGAAGCCGCCGAAGGAGCGGGCGAGGCTGGCCCGGGTGTGCTGGCCGAGCTGGCCGTTGCCCAGGAGGTCCCACCAGGCCGCGGCGACCTCGCTGACCGGCGGCAGGAAGGTGGCGTCGACCAGGCCGAGGCGGGGGGCGGTCTCCCACAGGGCGAGCAGGGCGACGAGGGCCGCCGAGCGGAGGGCGGCGGCGCGCAGCCGGCGGCCCAGCGCCGCAGCGGCCTTCCGGACGGGGGACGGGGCGTGGCCGGTGCCGGTGCCGGTGCCGGTGCCGGTGCCGGTGCCGGTGCCGGTGCCGGTGCCGGTGCTCCGGCGGGCGCCCGGGGAGGAGCCGGCCTTGGGTGCCGGGGCGGCCTCCGGTCCGATGGCGGGACCGTCCGGGGCCTCGGGGGCCTCCGGAACTGCAGGGGCCGCTGGAGTCGCTGGAGTCGCTGGAGTCGCAGAAGCCTCCGCACGTGCGGGGACCTCAGGGGCCGCTGAAGCCGTGGCGGCCTCGGGGGCCTCTGGGGCTGCGGGAGCCGTGGGGACCTCAGAGGCTGGCGGAGCCTCGGGGTCCTCCGGAGCCTCCAGGGCCTCCGGGGCCGCTGAAACCGCCGGGACCTCAGGGGCCTCCCGGACCTCCGGGGCCTCGGGAGCCTCCGCAAGCGCGGGGACCTCAGGGGCCGCTGAAGCCGTGGGGGCCTCGGGGGCCTCTGGGGCTGCGGGAGCCGTGGGGACCTCAGGGGCCTCCCGGACCGCCGGAGCCTCCGGGGCCTCCTGGGCCGCTGAAACCGCTGGGACCACAGGGGCCTCCCGGACCGCCGGAGCCTCCGGGGCCTCGGGGGCTGCTGAAGCCTCGGGAGCCGCAGGAGCCTCCGAAAGCTCAGGGGCTTCCGGAAGGGGGGATGCCGTTGCCGTGGTCGCCCGGCCGGCGCTGCGCAGGCGGCGTGCCGGGACACCGGGCCGCGTCCGGCGGGACTCCCGGTCGGCGGATGCGGGAGCCGCGGGCGCCGTGTCCTCCCGTACCGCCTCCTGCCCGGCCGGGGCATCGGTGGCGGGGGTGGTGATGTTCGTGGTCATACGGTGGCCTCCTCCTTCTCCAGTTGCTGAGCACGGGCCACCTCGTCGTGGAGCAGGGTCCAGATCTCGTGGCGGTAGCGGGCGAACTCGGGGCTGGAACGCAGGTCCTCGCCCTGGAAACCGGCGCCGCGGTCGCCGAAGGAGACCGGGACGATCTCCTTGACGCGGCCCGGGCGGGAGGTCATGACGGCCACCTTCTGGCCGAGGTAGACCGCCTCCTCTATGCCGTGCGTGATGAACACGACGGTCTTGCCGGTGCGCTGCCAGATGCGCCGCAGCTCGTCCTGGAGGGACTCGCGGGTCTGCGCGTCGAGCGCGGCGAACGGCTCGTCCATCAGCAGCACGTCCGGGTCGTACGCCAGCGAGCGGGCGATGGCGACGCGCTGGCGCATACCGCCGGAGAGTTCGTGCGGGTGCCGGTCCTCGAAGCCGGTGAGGCCGACGAGGTCCAGGAACTCCCGTGCCCTCGCCTTGCGTTCGCGGCGCGGGACGCCGGTCGCCTCCAGGCCGAATTCCACGTTGCCGAGCGCCGTGCGCCAGGGCAGCAGGGCGTACTGCTGGAAGACGATGCCCCGGTCCAGGCCGGGCCCGGTGATCGGTTTCCCGTCGAGCAGGATCCGCCCGGACGACGGCCGGGTCAGCCCGCCGAGCAGGTCCAGGAGGGTGGATTTGCCGCAGCCGCTGGGGCCCACGACCACCACGAACTCCCCCGCCTCGATCTCCAGGCCGATGCCGTCGAGCGCGGTGAACTGCTCCTTGTTCTTCTTGTCCTTGGTCGGGAAGGTCTTGGTCACTTCCTCGAACACGATCTTCGCCATGCCGGGTCAGCCCTTCCCGAAGCCGTTGAACTCGTTGGTGTAGAGGTCGGCGGGCTTGAGCTGCCCCTGCTTGATCTCGCCGCGCTCGCCGAGCCAGTCGAGCCAGAGCTGGAACTCCTTGTCCTCGATCCGGCCGCCCGTCTCGGCGACGCCGTACGAGCGCCAGTACTGGAGGGTGGCGGTGTCCTCGTTGCGGCCGCGCTTCTTGACGATCTCGGTCTGCCGCGCGATGACCTCCTCGCGCGGGGTGGTGCGGGCCCACTCGATGGCCTTGGCCACGCCCGTCACGAAGGTCCGTACGGTGTCCGGGTTCTCCTTGATGAACCGCTCGGTCATGATGTAGGAGCCGGCGCTGAACTTGCCGAGCAGGTCGAAGTCGCTGAACAGCGGTCTGATCCCGCCGCCCGCCACGGCCTTGTCGCGCAGGATCCCGCCCAGCACGCCCACGTCGATCTGCTTCTGGCGCAGCACCTGGTCGGTGTTGACGGGCGGCACGACGAGGGACTCGACCTTGGACGAGTCGGCCTTGGCAAGGCCGTTGCGGCTCAGGTAGATGTCGAGGACGGCCTGGGAGTGCGCGCCCAGGGTGTTCATGCCGACCTTCTTGCCGAGGAGGTCGCGGGCGGAGCGGATCGGGCTGTCCTCCAGGACGTAGTAGCCGCTGTACGAGTGCTCGTCGACGCCGTAGTAGGAGATGACGGCCTTGATGGGGGCCTTGCTGGAGGCGAGCTTGACGATCGCGCCGTTGAAGGCGCCGCCGAAGTGGGTCTGGCCGGTGGCGGCGGACTGGATGTCCTGCGGGCCGCTGATGGTGTTGCCGACCCACTCCAGCTTGAGGTCGCCCAGGTATCCGAGGTCGGCGGCGAGTTCGGGGAGCGTGACGGCGCCGACCGAGCCCTGGTACTTCAGGGTCTTGACCTGGGCGCCGGAACCGCCGCTGCGCGCGGTGGCCGTGCCGCAGCTCACCGCGGCCGCCGAGATGCCGAGCAGGGCGAGGAACTGGCGTCGGGAGGTGGTGGTCGAGGTGAAGGCTGCGGGCATGACGGTTCCTTGTCGGTGCGGGTCGCGTGGTGGCGGCGGTGTTACGGGGTGGCGGTGAGGGCTGCGGCGGTGACGGCAGTGGCGGGCGCGGAGCGAAGTGCCGCGGCGAACTCGTCGACGGCCTGGTAGAGGTCCAGTTCGGCCTCGGGCCGCAGCCGGTCGGGGCCCGCTCCGCGCTCGACGGAGGAGTCCAGGACGAACCGGCCGGCGGTGACGTGCCGGGCGCCGAGGGCGGCGAGCACGGGGCGCAGGGCGTAGTCGATGGTCAGGACGTGGGCGAGGCTGCCGCCGGTGGCCAGCGGCAGGACCGTCTTGCCGTCGAGGCCGTCCTGCGGGAGCAGGTCGAGGAAGGCCTTGAGCAGTCCGGTGTACGAGGCCTTGTAGACGGGGGTCGCGATGACCAGGCCGTCGGCCTCGGCGACGGCGTCGAGCGCCCGGCGGATCTCGGGCTCGCCGCGGCGGGCGGCGAGGAGGTCGGCGGCGGGGAGCTCGCGCACGGACAGGTGCGCGGTCTCGAAGCCGGAGTGGGACAGGCGGCGCAGTACGTGATCGGCGACGACGGCGGTACGGGAGTGGGCGGAGGGGCTGCCGGTGATGGCGAGCAGGTTGGGCACGGGGGCGCTCCTTGGATGTCGTCAGGCGGAGGCGGCGGAGGTGGCGGCGGAGGCGTCGGAAGCGTCGGACGTGGACGTGGACGTGGAGGCGCCGGAGGCGATGCCGAAGGAGGGGTCCGGGACGGCCTCCGGGCTGATCAGGCGGGAGGGCTCGCCGTCGGGGCCGACCGGGACGTCGCCGTCGACGGTGACGCGGCGCAGGGTGCGCTCGTGGTCGTCGGAGTCGTCCACGCCGTAGTGCTGGGTGGCACGGTTGTCCCAGATCGCGACGTCGCCGGCCTGCCACTGCCAGCGGACGGTGTTCTCGGGGCTCTCGATGTGCGCCTGGAAGAGGTCCTGGAGGGCGCGGGAGTCACGGCCGGTAAGTCCGTTGATCCGCTGGACGAAGTTGCCGAGGAGCAGGGTGCGTTCGCCGGTCTCGGGGTGGACGCGGACCACCGGGTGCTCGGTGAGGAACTTGGTGGACGTGAACACCTCGCGGTACTGGGCCAGGGCCTCGGGCAGGGCGTCGGGCTTGAGCGCGGCGTAGTCGTACTCGTTGGAGTGGACGGCGCGCAGGCTGTCGGCGAGGGCGCGCAGCGGCTCGGGGAGGTTGCTGTAGGCGGTGGCCGTGTTGGCCCAGAGGGTGTTGCCGCCGTACGGGGGGATGGTGACGGCGCGGAGGATGGAGAAGGCGGGGTAGGCGGGGACGAAGGTGACGTCGGTGTGCCACTGGTTGGCGCGGGCGCCGTGGTGGGAGTCGATGCCGAGGGCGTAACGGCCGTCCGCGGAGGGGACGGTGGGGTGCGCGACGGGCGCGCCGAGCAGCTGGGCGAAGGCCTCGTGTCCGGCCTCGTCGAGGTGGTCCTGGCCGCGGAAGAAGACGACCTTGTGGGCGAGGAGGGCGGCCCGGATCTCGGCGACCGTTCCGTCGGGCAGGTCGCCGCCGAGCTTCACGCCCCCGATCTCGGCACCGATGCGGCCGCCGATCCTGGTGACGGTGGTGGAGGTGGTGGCAGTGGCCATGAGGACTCCCTGGTCGGGGCTGCGGGGATTATTTCCGCAGCGGAAGAAATAGCGTTACGGAGTGGCCGGGCGCTGCGCTGCGCCGAGCGGTACGGGTAGGGATACGCGCATGGGTACGGGTACGAGGCGGTGCGGGACCGGTCGCCCGAGGCCGCGGAGGCCCCTCGGGCGACCCCGGCCCCGCCCGGAACCGGGGAGAGCGGCAACGCACTCGCCCCGGCATGGGCCCGCCCGTGCGGACGCCGCTGCGGGAACCTCCCGGAGCGCACCCCGGCCGGCTCACCGGCGGGGGCACCCGGGGGCTCCGGCACGGGGACCGGCCCGGCCGGGCGTCCCGGTGGGGCACCACCCCTGGGGGTGCCCCACCGCGACTGGCGCGGATGGGACGGACGGCGGCTCAGGAGGCCCCTGCGAGGCGGCGGCCCCGTGGGGCACCGACGCGGGCCGGGGCCGGGCCGGGGCCGGGCGGACCCGGCGGGCCGGGGCGCCGGAGCGGCGGGGTCAGGCGCGGCCGGGGGCCGGACAGCGGCCCGGACACTCGCCCGGCTCGGTACAGAGGCCGGGGGTGTGGAGCCGCGGGGCGAGGAGTGCGTTCGCGGACATGTCCCGGAGCGTGTCAGCGGGCCCGGTCGTGGTCAACCCCCGTCCGTGGCCGCCGAACGCCCCCGCGCCCGGACCCCAACCCGGCCCGTACACCCCTACGACCTGCTCTTTCACCCTCGTACGCCACCCCGCCCCGGCGGCCGAAAACCGTGGCCGGATTTCATGGCCCCGCAACGCAACCGCCATGCGTGATCGGCCGTGCATGATCGGGGGACACCCCCTTCCCCTTCCCCTTCCCCTTCCCCCCGAGGAGACCGCGTGACGCGTATGGCCGGTGACAGCCGGACCGCAGCCAATGCCGCCACCGTGCTGCGGACGGTGCTCGACCACGGGCCGGTCGCGCGCAGCGCGATCGCCCCGCTGTGCGGGCTGAGTCCCGCCGCCGTGTCCCGGCAGACCACCGGGCTGCTCCGCGGCGGGCTGCTGCGCGAGCTGCCCGGGCCCGGCGGCGGGGTGGGGCGGCCGAGGATCCCGCTGGACCTGCACACCGGGGCCGTCGGCGGGCCGGTCGCCGCCGGGCTGCACATCGGGGTGCCGCATTCGACCTTCAGCCTCGTCGACCTCCGGGGGCAGCTGCTCGCCCGGCGGGCCTTCCCGCACGAGGGGCTCCCGTCGGACGGGCTGTCCGCCGCGATCGCCTGCGAACTCCGCCGCTTCCTCGACGCGTACGACTCCGGGCGGCCGCTCCTCGGGGTCGGCGCGGCCCTGGGCGGATGGGTCGGCCCGGACGAGGGGACGGTCGTACGGCATCCCGCGCTGGGCTGGAGCCGCAAGCCGCTCGCCGCCGAGCTGTCGGCCGCGCTCGGGCTGCCGGTGTGGATCGACAACCATGCGCGGGCCGTCGCGCGGGCCGAGATCCTCTTCGGCCGGCCCGAGGCCCGCCGGAGCCTGGTGCACCTGTTCATCGGCCGGGTCGTCGACGCCGCCTTCGGGATCGAGGGGACCGTGCACCAGGGGCCGGGCGCTGCGGCCGGCGACGTGGCCCATCTGCCGGTGCCGCGCTCGCAGGCCCTGTGCGCGTGCGGGCGTACCGGCTGCCTGGAGGCGACGGCGTCCGACACCGCGCTGGGCGCCGAGGCCGTGCGCCGGGGCATCGTGCCGGACCCTTCGGTGAACCTGCTGGTGGACGCGGCCGCCACCGGCGATCCGCGCGCCGACCGGCTGCTGCGCGAGCGCGCCCGCGCGGTGGGCCGCGCGGCGGCTCTTCTGTTGGATGTCTTCAATCCGGCGGTCATGGTCGTGACCGAGCTGGCGAGCGTCCTCGACGAGGGATATCTGCAGGAGATCCGGGCCGCCGCGATGGAGCTCTCGCACGTCTGCGACGATCCCGAGCGGATCGTGGTACCGCACGCGGGACCTGCCGTACTCCCGGAGGCGGCGGCAACCGTGCTGCTCAGCCGGGTGTTCCAGGACCCCTTCGGCATGGCCCGAGAGTGCGAGATCACACCCACCGGTATGGTGCCACCTGAGCGCGCTCCCCTACATTCGAGCCATGACGGTCCTGCCTGACGACGGGCTCTCCCTGGCCGCCGAGTTCCCTGACGCGACGCATGAGCAGTGGCAGCGCCTTGTAGAAGGCGTACTGCGCAAGTCGGGCAAGGAAGTCTCCGGCGAGGCCGCAGAAGACGCGTTGTCCACCCCAATCGAGGACGGGCTCACCACGCGCCCGCTGTACACCGCGCCGCCCGACGGGGCGGCTCCCGACACCGGTTTCCCCGGCTTCGCCCCGTTCGTCCGCGGGGGCAGGCCGGAAGGCACCACCGCGAACGGCTGGGACGTGCGCCAGCGCCTCGCGGGCACCGATCCGGTACGCGTGAACGAGGCGGCCCTCGCCGATCTGGAGAACGGGGTCACCTCCCTCTGGCTCACCGTGGGCCGGGGCGGTCTCCCGGTCGAGGGCCTCGCCCGCGCACTGGACGGGGTCTACCTGGACCTCGCCCCCATCACCCTGGACGCCGGAGCCCACTACGCGGAGGCCGCGCGCGCGTTGCTGCGCCTGTTCACCGGGAGCGCGGTGGCCCCCGAGGCCGCTCGGGCCTCGCTGGGCGCCGACCCGCTGGGCCACGAGGCCCGCACGGGTGAGGCGCTGGACGTGGCCGGCGCCGTCGAGCTGGCCCGGGAGGCCGCCGCAGGCTGGCCCGGGGTGCGCGCCCTGACCGTGGACGCGCTGCCGTACCACGAGGCCGGAGGCAGCGCCGCCGAGGAACTGGGCCTGTCCCTGGCCACCGGTGTCGCCTACCTGCGCGCCCTCACCGGGGCCGGGCTGAGCACCGAAGCGGCGCTCGGACAGCTGGAGTTCCGCTACGCCGCCACCGCGGACCAGTTCCTGACCATCGCCAAGCTGCGCGCCGCGCGCCGGCTGTGGGCCCGTATCGCCGAGGCCTCGGGGGCCCCGGAGGCGGGTGCCCAGCTCCAGCACGCGGTGACCTCGCCGGTGATGATGACCCGCCGCGACCCCTGGGTGAACATGCTGCGCACCACCGTGGCCTGCATGGCCGCGGGTGTGGGCGGCGCGGACGCGGTGACCGTGCTTCCCTTCGACAACGAGCTGGGTCTGCCGGACGCCTTCGCCCGCCGGATCTCCCGCAACACCTCCACCATCCTGCTGGAGGAGTCGCACCTGGCCCGGGTGATCGACCCGGCCGGCGGCTCGTACTACGTGGAGCGCCTCACCGACGAACTGGCCCACGCCGCCTGGGGGTTCTTCCAGACCGTGGAGAAGGCCGGCGGCCAGGCCGCCGCCCTGCGCTCCGGGCTGGTCGCCGAGCGGCTCGCCGCCACCTGGGCCGCGCGCTCCAAGAAGCTGGCCAGGCGCCGCGAGCCGATCACCGGTGTCAGCGAGTTCCCGCTGCTCTCGGAGAAGCCGGTCGTACGCGAGCCCGCGCCCGCCGGACCCACCGGCGGACTCCCGCGCGTACGGCGCGACGAGGCGTACGAGGCCCTGCGCGCCCGCAGTGACGCACACCTGGCGGCGACCGGTGCCCGGCCGAGGATCTTCCTCGCCGCGCTCGGCCCGGCGGCCGCGCACACCGCGCGCGCCACCTTCGCCTCGAACCTTTTCCAGGCGGGCGGCATCGAACCCGTGCACGATCCGGTGTCGGTGGATCCGACGACGGCCGCCGAGGCGTACGCCGCGAGCGGTGCGGACGGCATGGCCGTGCTCTGTTCCAGCGACGCGCTGTACGAGGAGCAGGCCGCGGCGGTGTCCGAGGCGCTGCGCGCGGCGGGCGCCACGACCGTCTTCCTCGCCGGCAGGCCGGGCACCGCTGAGGCTTCCGTGGACGAGTACGTCTTCGCCGGCTGTGACGCCGTCGCCGTGCTGTCCTCCGTACTCGACCGGATGGGAGTGCCGTCTTGAGCATCCCCGATTTCTCCGAGCTGGCGCTCGACCCCACCGCCGTCGCAGGGGTGTCCGAGGAGCAGTGGCGCTCCGCGGTGAAGGAGTCCACCGGCACCGAGGCTGCCGACCTGCTGTGGGAGACGCCCGAGGGCATCGGCGTCAAGCCGCTGTACACCGGGCGGGACCTGGAGGGCCTGGACTTCCTGCGGACGTATCCGGGCGTGGCCCCGTACCTGCGCGGCCCGTACCCGACGATGTACGTCAACCAGCCCTGGACGATCCGGCAGTACGCCGGCTTCTCCACGGCCGAGGAGTCGAACGCCTTCTACCGGCGCAACCTGGCGTCCGGCCAGAAGGGCCTGTCGGTGGCCTTCGACCTGCCGACGCACCGCGGCTACGACAGCGACCACCCCCGGGTGACGGGCGACGTCGGCATGGCGGGCGTGGCGATCGACTCGATCTACGACATGCGGCAGCTGTTCGACGGGATCCCGCTGGACAAGATGTCGGTGTCGATGACGATGAACGGCGCGGTGCTGCCGGTTCTCGCGCTCTACATCGTGGCGGCGGAGGAGCAGGGCGTCTCCCCCGACAAGCTCGCCGGGACCATCCAGAACGACATCCTCAAGGAGTTCATGGTCCGCAACACCTACATCTACCCGCCCAAGCCCTCGATGCGGATCATCTCCGACATCTTCGCGTTCACCTCGCAGAAGATGCCGCGGTACAACTCGATCTCCATCTCCGGCTACCACATCCAAGAGGCCGGGGCCACGGCCGACCTGGAGCTGGCGTACACCCTCGCCGACGGCGTGGAGTACCTGCGGGCCGGGCAGGCCGTCGGGCTGGACGTGGACGCGTTCGCACCGCGCCTGTCGTTCTTCTGGGCGATCGGCATGAACTTCTTCATGGAGGTCGCGAAGCTGCGCGCGGCCCGGCTGCTGTGGGCGCGCCTGGTCAAGCAGTTCGACCCGAAGAACGCCAAGTCGCTCTCGCTGCGCACGCATTCGCAGACCTCGGGCTGGTCACTGACCGCGCAGGACGTCTTCAACAACGTGACGCGCACCTGCATCGAGGCGATGGCGGCGACCCAGGGCCACACCCAGTCGCTGCACACCAACGCCCTCGACGAGGCCCTCGCGCTGCCGACGGACTTCTCGGCGCGCATCGCCCGCAACACCCAGCTGCTGCTGCAGCAGGAGTCGGGGACCTGCCGGTCGATCGACCCGTGGGGCGGCAGCGCGTACGTCGAGAAGCTGACGTACGACCTGGCGCGGCGGGCCTGGCAGCACATCGAGGAGGTCGAGGCGGCCGGCGGCATGGCACAGGCCATCGACGCGGGCATCCCGAAGCTGCGCGTGGAGGAGGCCGCGGCCCGTACGCAGGCGCGGATCGACTCGGGCCGGCAGCCGGTGATCGGCGTGAACAAGTACCGGGTGGAGAACGACGAGGCGATCGACGTCCTGAAGGTCGACAACTCCTCGGTGCGCTCGCAGCAGATCGCCAAGCTGCGGCGGCTGCGCGAGGAGCGCGACGAGGCGGTCACGCAGGACACCCTGCGGGCGCTGACGAACGCGGCCGAGCGCGGCGACGGCAACCTGCTGGCCCTGGCGGTGGACGCGGCGCGCGCCAAGGCCACCGTCGGTGAGATCTCGGACGCACTGGAGAAGGTGTACGGGCGGCACGCGAGCCAGATCCGTACGATCTCGGGTGTGTACCGCACCGAGGCAGGCGAGTCCCCGTCCGTGGAGCGCACCCGTGCGCTCGTCGACCGGTTCGAGGAGGCGGAGGGCCGCCGTCCGCGCATCCTGGTCGCCAAGATGGGCCAGGACGGGCACGACCGCGGCCAGAAGGTGATCGCAACCGCCTTCGCCGACCTGGGCTTCGACGTGGACGTCGGCCCGCTGTTCCAGACCCCGGCGGAGGTGGCCCGCCAGGCCGTCGAGGCGGACGTCCACGTGGTGGGCGTGTCGTCGCTGGCGGCCGGCCACCTGACCCTCGTACCGGCGCTGCGCGAGCAGCTGGCGGAGGAGGGCCGCGAGGACATCATGATCGTCGTGGGTGGGGTGATCCCGCCGGCCGATGTCCCGACGCTGCTGGAGATGGGCGCGACGGCGGTCTTCCCGCCGGGCACGGTGATCCCGGACGCGGCCCACGACCTGGTGACGCGGCTGGCCGCGGACCTGGGCCACGAGCTGTAGGCGGCCGCCGGTGCCGAAGATCGACATCGAGGCCTACGCGAAGGGGGTCCTCGACGGGAAGCGCGCGTTCATAGCGCGCGCGATCACCCTGGTCGAGTCCACCCTGCCCGCTCACCGGGTGCTGGCGCAGGGCCTGTTGACGGAGCTGCTGCCGCACGCGGGCAGGGCCCGCCGGATCGGCATCAGCGGCGTGCCGGGGGTGGGCAAGTCCACCTTCATCGACGCGTTCGGCACGATGCTGACGGGGCTGGGCCACCGGGTGGCGGTCCTCGCGGTGGACCCCTCGTCGACGCGCACGGGCGGCTCCATCCTGGGTGACAAGACCCGGATGGAGCGGCTGTCGGTGGACCCGGCGGCGTTCGTGCGGCCGTCGCCGTCGGCGGGCACGCTGGGCGGGGTCGCCAAGGCCACCCGCGAGTCGATGATCGTGATGGAGGCGGCGGGCTACGACGTGGTCCTCGTCGAGACGGTCGGCGTGGGCCAGTCGGAGACCACGGTGGCGGGGATGGTCGACTCCTTCCTGCTGCTCTCCCTGGCCCGTACGGGCGACCAGCTGCAGGGCATCAAGAAGGGCGTCCTGGAGCTGGCCGACGTCCTGGCGGTGAACAAGGCGGACGGCCCGCACGAGCGGGACGCGAAGGCCGCGGCCCGGGAACTGTCGGGCGCGCTGCGGCTGATGCACCCGGTGGACGCGGCCTGGACGCCACCGGTCCTGACGTGCAGCGCGCGGGAGTCGGCCGGGCTGGACGAGGTGTGGAGCCGGCTGGAGCAGCACCGGACCCTGCTGGACGCGGGGGGCCGGCTGGCGGCGAAGCGGGCGGCGCAGCAGGTGGAGTGGACCTGGTCGATGGTCCGCGACGAACTGCTGGAACGCCTGCGCGCGGACCCGGCGGTACGGGACCTCGCGCCGGGCCTGGAGTCCGCGGTCCGGGCGGGCACGGTGACGCCGACGTCGGCGGCGGACCGCATCCTGGCGGCGTTCGGGAACGCGGGGAGCTGAGGGCGGGACGGCGCCCCGCGCGGGCGCCGTCCGGTCAGTCGTATCGCAGCCACACCGACGGCGGCAGCAGGTCGGCGCCGCTGATGGTGCCGGTACCGGCGAAGATGCGGACCGCCTGGAGTTCGGGCAGTTCCGCGAGCGGCGCGATGTCCAGATTCCCCTTCGAGGATATGTCGAAGAGGAGCAACTGCTTCAGTCGGGGGAACGATGCGGGCAGTCGGCGGATCGCCGACCGTAGGACCTCTTCCTCGTCGTCGAGAAGGGTCAGACCGGTGACGCAGGTCAGCCTCGCGTCCGCCGGAAGGGTCGCGAGCGAGCTGGTGGACACCTTGAGGTGGGCGAGGGCGTTGAGCGCTCGGACCTCCTGCCAGTCGGCTTCCGAGGCAGGAGCGGATGCCCCGGTGAGTTCGAGCACCGTCAGCCCGGGGAACGCGCCGAGGCCTTCGAGCCCCCGGGGGGAGCTCGTGTAGCCGTACACCGCCAGCTCGTGCAAGGGGGCGTGGGCGGGCAGGACCTGTGTGGACCAGCGCGTGCCGGTCTCCCCGTAGATGCTGAAGGATGTCAATTGCCCGAGCTGCGCCACCGGACTCAGGTCGATGTCCGGCCCGGCACCCTCGATGTCCAGTCTCCTGACCGGCAGGCCGCCGAGCCCGGAGATGTCCGTCAGCTGCGGGCAGCCCTTGATGTCGACGGACTCCAGGGCGGACTGTCCTCGCAGGAAGTCCAGATCCGACACCCGGTCGTGCGTGAGCGCGAGGTCCGTCAGACCGTGCCGTCGCACGTAGTGGGACAGTGCGTCGAGGGACACTCGGTGCCTGACGTCCAAGCGGTGCGGCGGGGAGTCAAGACGGTCCAGCTCGTGCAGTTGGGCATCGGAGCGGACGATGTAGAGGAGACCGGTCGGATCCAGGTGTGCGATCACCTCCTCGGCGTAGGTCCCGCATTCGAAGCGCGACCAGGCCCACAGGAGCTCCGAACGGACCCGGAGCCGGGGGTGCGTGGCGAACCGTGCGAGGAAGGGCATCGCGGCGTCCGATTTCACGTGCGAGGCCGCGACCACCACGCGGTACGCGCTCTCGTGGTCGAGCCCCTCGGGGCCAGGGAGGAGGCCCAGCACCAGCCGGCCGACCTCCGCGAGGGCGCGTGCCTGGGCCTCGTCCGACGGCGGGACGAGGGTGGCGGTGCGTTCTTCCACTGCCGCGCGCGTGGCGGGGTCGAGGCTGCTGATGTCCTCCAGGCAGGCGGCGGCGAGCAGGTGGACCCGGGCCCGGGCGCGCTGGTCGGTGGAGGCGTCTCCCCGGTCGAGGAGGTCGCGCAGCAGCGTGACGCGCTCGGCGGGGCGGGCGAGGGCGGCCGCCATCCGGATGACATCCTCCCACTGGTCGTCGTCGGCATGGGAGATGAGCATGCCGAAGTCGCCCTCCTCCACCGCGGCCCGCGCACCGAGGAAGTCCTGGAAGGTGCGGTGGATGAAGTCCATCGTGCCGGGCGCCGGTTGCCGCAGGAGTCCGCTGCGCCGGAGGAGGTACTCGAAGACCTCGGGTGCTCCGCCCAGGGCGGCCGCCTCCGGGACGGAGGGCAGTGCCCTGGCGACGACGTCCTCGGCGCGGGAACGGTCCATCGCCGTGCGACCGTTCTTGGCCAGCCAGTACGCGAGCCTTTGCAACAGGTCGAGCTGGGGCTCCTCCCGCAGATCCGGGCCCTTGAGGTCCCGCTCCCGGTCGCGGCGGCCCAGCAGCATGGAGAGCGCGGCCTCGTAGAGGTCCTTGCGGCCGTGCGGGAGGTAGCCGCGCCGGTCCCGGTGGAGGGCGCAGAGCAGTCCGCACATCAGGGGGGTGGTGGCCAGGCGGCCGAGGTCCGCTCTGGTCCGCACCGCGGTGAGCAGCTGGGACTCGTACATGCGGAGGTCCGCGTCCTGCGCGCCGCCGTCCCGCGCCGCGGCGTACCACCGCTGGACGAAGGTGGCGATGTCCGACGGAGTCATGGTGGACAGCGTCAGTTCGGTGAAGTCCTCCTCGGCGAGCCACTCGGCCCCCACGGCGGAGGGGCGTGAGGTCACGAGCCACCGGTTGTCACCGTCGTAGGTGTCCATCAGATCCCGCAGCCAGCCGCGGGTGCGTTCCCGTTCCGCGTCGGGGATCTCGTCGATGCCGTCGACGAGGACGAGACCCCGACCCGCCATGAGGACGCGGTGGGCCCAGCCGTCGGGCTGGGAGGACCCGAGCGGACAGCCCGCGGCAGTCAGGAAGTCGCGGGGAGCGGGCAGCCGCTCGCCGTGGCGGGTCAGGGTGCGCAGCGGCAGGACGAAGGGGATGCGGTCGTAGAGGTACTCCATCTGCGGGGAGAGGTTGCGGCAGGCTGCGGTGACGGCCAGCCACTGCACCAGGGTGGTCTTGCCGGAACCGGCTTCCCCGCGCAGGAGGACGCGGTGACTGCCGGCCAGGGCCTGATCCGCGGGCAGGGCGTGCCGGGGGGCGGCGGCGAGCCACTGCAGGAGTGCGGTCCGTCCGGAGCGCGCACCGCCGCGCAGGAGGACGCGGGAGCCGCCTGCCAGGGCCTGATCGGCGGGCAGGTGAGCGGCGGCCGGGCCGCGGTCGTTCAGCCACCGGTGCCACGTCACCGGCGTCGCCTCCAGGCTCAGGTACGCCGCGTCCAGTGGCCACCGCGTGGGCGAGTTGCCGAGGTCGATGCCGTAGATGGTCAGCTTGCCGTGCTTCTTCTGCACGTACGGGAGGTACAGCTGCTCGAACGCGGCGTCCTCGGCTCCCGGCAGCGGATCGCGGCGGATCAGTTCGTCGACCTTGGCCGTCAGTTCGGCGATCCCGCGGGTCTGCTCCACCAGGGCGTGGGCCACGAACGTCGAGCGCTGCGTGAAGAACTGCAGGATGTGCAGGCAGGCCGCGTCGACGAGCCGCTCGTAGAAGTGCGTGGCGTCGGTGGTGAGTTCCCGCTCGGGGCGGCCGCTGACGGCGCGCAGCTCGCGGGCGAAGGCCGCGGAGCCGAGGCGGACGGCGTCCAGGTCGGTCATCGCCAGCTCGCCGAGGCCCCGCAGGGTCTGCGCGAGGGCGTCGGTGACCGCCTGCTGTTCGTCGGCGGCGATCGGGCGCTCGCCGGTGCGCAGGGCCTGTTCCACCAGCTTGGCGGCCAGCGTCCCGAGGTCGGCTTCGGTGAGCGAGCGCTTCTCCCCCGTGAAGGACACGTGGCCCGAGATGCGGATCGGCCGGTCGACGAGGCCGGCCCCACCGCCCTCGCTGACGAACAGCTTCCTGACGAGGGGCCCGATGGCCGCCGAGGCCAGCCGGACGCCGATGGTCCCGGGCTCCATGCAACCCCCCGCAGCGTAGCGACCGTTACCCGGATCGTAGCGGCCGCGCACGCTGCCCCGGAGGGTTACGCTCCGACGAGCACCGAACCGGGCGCGCCCAGCGCTTCGCGCAGGATGCGGGCCTGCTCGACCTTGTTGTCCGTGGCGAGGAGGGCGGACAGGACCGCGATGCGGGCCTGGCCGGCGCGCAGGGTGCCGGTCGGGACGGCGCCGGCGGCGACCAGGTCCACCGCGCCGCCGTGCGTGTAGATCTCGGTGACCGGTCCGGCCATGACGCGGGTGGTCAGGGCGACCAGGACCCCGCGGCCGACGGCGGCGCGGACGGCCTCCACGATCTCCGGGGTGGCGTTGCCCGCGCCGGTCCCGACGAGGACGATGCCGCGCGCGCCGGCCTCGACGGCGGCGTTCAGCAGGACCGGGTCACCGTCGGCGTGGTGCACCACCACGTCCACGCGCGGCGGGAGCTCCGGCATCGCGGGCAGCGGGAGCGGCGCCGGGCGCTGCGGGGTGCGCAGGACGGTGACCTTGCCGAAGCCGATCTTCCCGAAGAGTTCCTTCGAGGGGTCGGCGAACGCGTCCAGCTCCACGGCCTGGGTCTTCACGGTGCCGCGGGCGGCGTGCACCCGCCCGGCGAAGGCGATCAGTACGCCGAGCCCGCGCGTGTTCGCGGCGGTGAGCAGGGCGTCGTAGAGGTTCCCCGGCCCGTCCCCGTCGGCGGTGCCCATGGGGCGCTGCGAGCCGGTGAAGACCACGGAGCGCGGGTCATGGTGGTGGAGGTCGAGGAGGAACGCCGACTCCTCCAGGGTGTCGGTGCCGTGCGTGACGACGATGCCGTCCACGCCGGGGTCGGCGAGCACCTCGTGCACGGTGCGGAGCAGGGTGAGCTGGTGTGCGGTGGTGAGCCGCGGGCTGTTCACGCTGAACAGGTCGACCAGTTCGACGGTGATGCCCTCGGGAAGTGGTGCGGTGGCGATCACCTCGTTCCCGTCGGCGTCCGCTGCGAAGCCGGAACCCTGCCAGCGGCTGGCTATGGTCCCGCCGGTGCTGATCACGACGATCCGTCCCATCGGCCGTGGCCGCCCTTCACTCGTGTCACTCGTGTCACTCATACGTCACTCGTACATATGTACTCAAAGCAGCAATGATAGAGCGATCTACGCGCAATGTGATTGCGATTTCCCTCAGGTCCGTGCACAAACACTGGGTGATAATTGCGTCATGGACGCCATTGACCGAGATATCTTGCGCGAGCTCCAGGCCGACGGCCGCCTGAGCAACCAGGAACTCGCCCAGCGCGTGGGACTGACCCCCTCCCCCTGCATGCGCCGGGTGCGCCAGCTGGAACAGGACGGGGTGATCCAGGGCTACCGCGCCGTGATCTCCCCCGAGGCGGTGGACCGCGGCTTCGAGGTGCTCGTCTCGGTCGAGGTGCGGCGCGACCGGGAGGCGGTCGAGGCCTTCGAGGCGGCCCTCCAGGACATCCCGGACGTCATCGAGGCCTACCGCCTCTTCGGCAGCCCCGGCTGCCTGCTGCGCATCGCCGTCGCCGACCTGCGGGCCTACGAGCGCCTGTGGATCGAGAAGCTGACGGCCCTCACCGGTATCACCGAGGTCAACTCGCAGATCATCATGAAGCGCATCAAGGAACCGGACGGCCTGCCCGTCGACTTCCGCTGACACCCGTGAACGACAGGAAGCAGGCAGTACGTCATGAAACCCCTCGGTGCCGGTGACCCGGTCCGGCTCGGCCCGTACCGCGTCCTCGGCGTCCTCGGCGAAGGCGGCATGGGCAAGGTGTACTTCGGCCGGGACGACAGCGGCCGGACGGCGGCCGTCAAGGTGCTGCTGCCCGAGCTCGCACACGACCCGCACCTCGCCCAGCGCTTCCTGCGCGAGGCGCACACCGCCCAGGCGGTCACCAGCGGCGGCGTCGCCCGGGTCCTGGACGCACGGACCGAGGACACCGGCAACCGGCCCTGGATCGCCACCGAGTTCCTGTCCGGTCCCACCCTCGACGACGCCGTGCGCCGGTACGGGCCGTTCGGCGCCGACGGCGTACGCGCCCTCGCCGCCTCCCTCGCCGCCACCCTGCGGGACATCCACGCCGCCGGGCTGGTGCACCGCGACCTGAAGCCGGCCAACATCGTGCTCACCTCCGCGGGACCGCGCGTCATCGACTTCGGCATCGCGCGCCCCGAACACGGGCTGACGCTCACCACCACCGGCCAGGTGCCGGTCACCCCCGGGTACGGCGCTCCGGAGCAGGTGCTCGGCCGGCGCGTCGGTCCGGCCGCGGACGTCTTCTCGCTGGGCGCGGTGCTGGCGTACGCGGCCACCGGGCAGCGCACCTTCGACGGTACGCACGTGGCCGCCGTGCAGTACGAGGTGGTGCACGGGGAGCCGCGACTGGATTCCGTACCGCCCGAGCTGCGGCAGCTGATCGCGCCCTGCCTCGCCAAGGACCCCGCGCACCGCCCGGCACCCGACGAGATCGCGGGCGCGTTCGCCCCGCCGCCCGGCGCCGACCGGGTCTGGCGCACGGGGCCGCTGGCCCAGGACATCGAGCACCGGGGAGCCGAGGCCCACCGGCAGGCCACGGTCGTTGGGCAGGGCTCCGGGAGCGGGCCCTCCCGGAGGCGGCTGCTACGCACCGCGCTCGCGGCGGGGGGCGTCCTGGCCGCCACGGGCGGGGCCGGGGGCGCGTGGTGGATGCTGCGCGAGGAGCCGCGCAAGATCCCCGCGGCGGGACCGGCCAGGGACGCCGAGCCGCTGTCGATCAACGTCGGCAAGTACGGGACGCCTCCCGGCGAGCTGTGGGGTCCGCTGCCCGTGGCGGCGGGGCCGGTCGAGGGCGTGGTCACCACCCCGCTGCCGGTCCTCGACGTGGTCGTCTTCGCGGCGGCGGGCGGCGGCCTCGCGGCGCGCCTGACCACCGACGGCAAGGAGAAGTGGCGGCTGCCCGGCGTCCGGCCGGCCGCCGGCCTCGTCGGACTCCCGGACAACCGGTTCGCGACCGCGGGATCCGGTGGGGCGCTGCTCGGCTTCGAGGGCTCCACCAGCAGGCAGGTGTGGTCGGTGGGGGACGCCGACACCGGCCGCATCCTGGCCGCGGACGCGTCGGCGGTCTACCTGGTGACGCGGGGCGGGCAGCTGCGCGCCGTGGACACCGCCGGGCGCAAGGTCCGCTGGACGGTGCCGCTTCCCGAGGCGGCCGTGAAGGCACCCGGGCCGCGGGCCGCGGTCGCAAGCGGCCGGCTCGTCGTCTTCGGCGCCGACGGCGATGTCGTCGCCGTCGACACCGCTTCCGGAGCGACGGCCTGGCGGCTCGGCGGCCAGGCGAGGTCCGCCCTGCGGCCGCTCGTCGTGAAGGACGTCGTCTACCTCGGCGGACGGAGCCTGGCGGCCCTGGACATCAGGACGGGCGCCGCGGTGTGGGAGGACAAGGAGACCAAGGCCACCGAAGCCCCGCAGACGGGAGCCGGCGGCTGGGGCCCGGCGGCCGCGTGGGGCGACAAGGTGTTCGCGATGGACGGTACGGCGCTGTGCGAGGTGTACACCGAGCTCGGCGGGGCACTTGCGATGGACCGCAGCGCGAAGGGCCCGGTGCCGCACACTCCCCCGCACGTGGAAGCCGGCACGCTGTGGGTCGTGCAGGGGGACGGTCAGGGCGTCTCGGCCCACAACATGGTGAGCGGCCGGCGGTACTGGACCTGGTCGCCCGAATCGCGCGGCCCCTGGGGCATGTCCGGCGCCGGGAACCGCGTCTTCCTCGTCAACGACGGCAGGCTCACGGCCATGCCCACCGTCGAGAAGTGAGGCACGCTCCCGGCCCGTTCCCCCGCACGCGGTTCCCGCCCGGTTCAGCCGCCCCGGCAGGCACCGCTTAGGCTCGGGGCCGATCAACCGACCCGGGAGAGCGCACATGGAACGCCTTCGTCACGACGACCCGTCGCACGTCGGGCCGTACGTGATCCTGGCCCGGCTCGACTCCGAGTCCGCCGAGCGCACCGTTCCCGAACGCCGCTACCTCGGGCGCACCGCCGACGGGCAGCGCACGGTCCTCGTCTGCGTGCCCCGGGTCGGCGCCGATCCGTCCCGGTGGGCGATCGAGGCCGAGGGCGCCCGGCGGCTGTCCGTGCCCCGGTTCCTGCGTCTCGCGGAGGTGGGCGGCACGGCCGGCTTCCCCTGGTACACGGCCCCGTACACGCCCGCGCTGCCGCTGCCGGCCGTGCTCGCAGCGTACGGAGGGCCGCTGCCCGAGAACACCGTCCGCAGGCTCGGCGCCGCGCTCGCGGAGGGGCTGGCCGCCGTACACGCCCAAGGGCTGACGCACGCGGGGCTGTCGCCGGCCGCCGTGCTGGTCACCCCGGGCGGACCGCTGCTGACCTGCTTCGGTGCCGTACGGGCCGCGGCTCCCGACGGGACGCGGCGGACGGGGCTGCCCGGGCTCGATCCGGGCTGCCTGGCCGTGGAGCAGGCGTCGGGGGGCCGCCCGCAGCCACTCGGGGACGTCTTCGCGCTGGGGGCCGTCCTGGCCTACGCCTCGACCGGTCACACCGTGCCCGAGCAGGGCGAACTGCCGCCGGGTCTGCGGACCCTGGTCGGCTCCTGCCTGTCGTCCGACCCGGCGGTCCGGCCGCAGTCCGCGCGGGAAGTCCTGGGCGAACTCGTGGCCCCCGGGGCGGGACCCGCCCCGTCCGAGGACCCGTACGCGCAGGCCGGAACGGTCCTCGACCACGCAGCCGTACCGCTGCCGGGCCGGGTCGTCGCCGCGCTCGCCGCCCAGTCCGCCGCGCTGCTCGCCGCAGAACTCCCGTCCCCGCAACAGCCGTTCGCCATGGCCCAGAAGGTGCACTGACCCGATGTCCGTCCCGGCACCCCGCGCCACCCGCGCCCCGCTCGCACCGCTCACGCACGACGATCCGCAGCACCTCGGCGATTTCCGGCTGCTCGCCCGGCTCGGCAGCGGCGGCATGGGCACGGTCTACCTGGCCCGTTCGGCGGCCGGGCGGACGGTCGCGCTCAAGACCGTGCACACCCGGATCGCCGCCGACACCACGTTCCGGACCCGGTTCCGGCTGGAGGCGGACGCGGCCCGGGTCATCGGCGACCGCTACGGGGCCCGGGTCTTCGCCGCGGACGCCCTGGCGGCGACGCCGTGGCTGGCCACCGAGTACGTCATCGGGCCGCAGCTCGACGAGGCGGTCGGGCTGGCCGGCCCGCTGCCCGAGCCGTGCGTCCGCGCCCTGGGCGCGGAGCTCGCCCGGGCGCTGGGGCAGCTGCACCGCTCGGACGTGGTGCACCGCGACCTCAAGCCGTCCAACGTCATGGTCACGGCCGCCGGACCCAAGGTCATCGACTTCGGTATCGCACGCGCCCTCGGCGACGAACGGCTGACCCGCACCGGAGCCGCGGCCGGCACGCCCGCCTTCATGTCGCCCGAGCAGGCCGGCGGTCTCGAACACTCCCCGGCCGGTGATGTGTTCGCGCTGGCCGGCGTCCTGGTCTTCGCGGCGTCCGGCCACGGCCCCTTCGGCGGCGGCCAGGCAGCGGACCTGCTGTACCGGGTGCGGTACGCGGAGCCCGACCTGAGCGGCGTACCGGCGGCGCTGGCTCCCGTACTCGCCCGCTGCCTGTCCAAGGACCCGGCGCAGCGGCCCACGACGGCCGAGCTGGCCGGGCTGCTGGCGCCCGGCGGCGGCCCGTTCGCGGACGGGCTGCCGCAGCCGGTGCTCGCGGACATCGCGCGGCGCGCCGCGGCCGTGTGGCAGGAGCCGCCGCACCGGCTGCCGGCCCCCCACGGGGAGGCGGACACCGTCATCGCCGACGGCGCCGACATGTCACGCCGCAGGCTGTTCGCGGTCTCCGGGGCCGCGGTCGGCGCCGTCGCGCTCGCGGCGGGGGGCGGGGTGTGGGCCTGGCTCGGCAGCCGCGGCGAAGACGGGGGCGGGGCCGCGGGCGCCGGGCAGCAGGCCCTGGAGCCGGCGCCGGACGCGCTGTGGAAGGCCGACCTTGAGCGCCCCGTGGTGGGCAGCCCCCCGCTGCCGGTGAACAGCCTGCTCGTCATGGCCACCGGGCCCACGACCAGCGGGATCTTCCAGCAGGACGGCAAGCACCTGAGGGACGTCCAGGGGTTCGCGCAGGTCTGGCGCGTCGCCACCGACGGCAAGGTCCTCTACGCGGTCGGGAAGCCGGACGCCGCGGACAAGGCCCTCACGGTGGTACCCCTGCCCCTGTCCCTGGAGAACGGCAAGGAGCAGGCACCGGTCGTCCGGCTTCCCGCGTACGACGGCACGAACACGCTCAACCAGATCCTCGGTGTGGCCGGCGACACCGTGTTCCTCTACGCCAAGGCGGCCGGGAGCGACCAGTGGTCCGTGGTGGCCGCGAGCCTGAAGACCGGCAAGGAACTGTGGCGGCAGCCGACGGCGGCCCCCACCGAGGAGCAGGTGCAGTTGGGACGCCCGACCCCCATCGGCGTCAAGGCCGTGCGCGGCGGCGTACTGCTGTGGCAGCACGCCGAGACAAGCGGCGCCTTGCGGGTGTCCGTGCACGACGCCGGCAGCGGCGCCGAGCGCTGGAACGTGTCGGTGGAAGCACCCGGCGCCACGCCGGGCCGGCCGGCCACGGATGACGACCGCGTGTACATCGGCGCCAAGGGGGTGCACGCGCTGCGGCTCACCGACGGCGAGTCCGTCTGGGTCTTCGGCGCGGACCGTGACGCGGGCGAGGTGGGCGGCCGGCGCCGGTACGGCATGCCGACCGTCCGCGACGGGATCGTCTACGCCGTGGAGGGCTCGCGCGGCATCGTCGCCATCAGCGCCGTCTTCGGCACGTTGCAGTGGACGGACATCCTGCCGGAGGGCGCGAAACCGAATCGCGACATCGCCCCTGTGGTCACCCCGAGCCACATCTACACCATGGAGGCTACGGGCCTGCGAGCCGTCCGCATCCGTACCCAGGCCCCGGTCTGGCACTACGGGACGAGCGCCTACGCCCTGACGCCGGATCCGGACGGCAAGCGGCTCTACCTCCGCGAGGAGAAGAAGCTGATCGCCCTCCCGCTCCCTTAGGGCCGCAGCGGGAAAGCCCGTACGCCGACGGCTCTGGGGGCCGTCGGCGGGGACATCATCCGTACAACGGCCTCCACGGGGCGCCCGAAGGATGCCATGATCGGGCGCGGCGGCCCCGCCAACTCCATCGTGAACGGCTTGAATTGGAGCGCATTCATGAGCAGCAACCCGTTCGACGACGCAGACGGCCGGTTCTACGTCCTGGTGAACGACGAGGAACAGCACTCGCTGTGGCCGGTGTTCGCCGGGATTCCCGCCGGCTGGCGCATCGTGTTCGGCGAGGAGAGCCGCCGGCAGTGCCTGGAACACATCGAGGCGAACTGGACCGACCTGCGACCGAAGAGCCTGCGCGACGCGATGACCGCGGACCCGGCTTCCGTCGGCTCCGCGTGAGCTGACCGCGGCCTTCCGCGGAACGGCCGAAGAAGACCGAAGAGTGGGCCGGGGGGAGCCGGGTCGGGCCCGGACGGCGGTGGCGCCCGCGACATGGACGGACCGCGCCCCGGCGAGGGCGGGTGCCGAGTCCGACGGCGGTCGGACTCGGCGACCGGGTCACGCCGGCCGGCCCCCCTCACCGAACGCCGGACTGCCGATGTCCGCGTTCCGCCCGTCCGCCATTCCCTGCCGGTAGCCCGTGCCCTTGAACTTGGTCGGACTCGGTTTCCTCAGCTTCGGGTAGTGCGTGGCGAGCCGCGAGTCGACCTCCGAGGTACGGTCGGCCAGGACCAGCGCCACGCTGCGGCCACCTGCCTCCCCGACGGCAGGTTCGGTTTCCCGCTCGGCGGCAGTCCTCGCGGCTTGCTGGGCCAGGCCGATCCGCGCGGTCACCTCGCGGATGAAGCCGAGCATCCAGGACCGCTTGTAGGCCCGCGCGTCCTCGCCGACCGGGCGGTGCAGGCGGTCGGCCCGGTCCGCTCCGTCCAGCATCTGCAGCCGCAGGCTCGCGAAGAGCACCTCCGATGCGTGGATGTCGGACTCGAAGCCGAACAGGTGCACGCGGTGCTTGTTGTCCTTGCCTCCGGGGTACACGGACCGGCAGCGCATCTCGTTGCTGATCCAGCTGAGCAGGCGCCGCACCTCCTTGACGTACGGAGGACACAGGTCGACGACCCGGTCCACGGGGCCGGCATGTTCGGCCCCGTCGTCGAGCATCGCCTGCTCGATGCCGTACTTGGCCATGAGCTCGGTGGCCTTGTCCAGGTAGGCGCGTGCCTCCTCCTCACCGGCGGCCGGGCTCTCCGCCTTCCGCAGCAACGCCCTGACCTTGTCGAGCAGCGCCTCGGGAAGTCCCTGAGCCGTGCTCCGCCGGGCGGAGGCAGGTTCGGGAGCGGGCGCCTCGGGCGCCGGCGCGCCATCGGATCGCGGATGGGGGTCCCCGAGACCCCAGTCATCCCATTCGTCCTCGTCCCCGGAGGGCAGGCCGCTCTGCTCCTGCGCGAGCGCCTCCGCAAGGTCTTCCGGCTCGGGCACCAGTCCCGCCAGGCGGCTCAGCGCCCAGCGCCGCCATTCAACGGCGTCGTCCGGGCGGACGTGGGCACGCAACGACCGAAGCCACTGAACACTCCCGTCAGGCTGCTCGATCAGGAACTCAAGCTTCGCCTGGCCGAGTTGGCAGAGCGCCAGCAACGCACACAGGCCCGCAGGGCTGTCCTCGTCGTATCGGATCTCGATGCCGGGCCGGGGGTACCATTCCTCGCTCTCGGCCCAGGTGTCGTCGAAGAGGTCGAAGGCCGTGGCCGGTGCCACCTCACCGGCAACGACTCGGAGGACGGAGGCGGTCGGCTGGCCCGAGTAGGCCAGGGCCGCCGCCCGCTCCTCCCTCGAAGTGACCATGTGGTACCAGACCGGAACCGAGCCTGACATGTCATGCCATGTCAGGTTGCCTTGTCGGCGGTTTTCGCCTGCCAACCGCAGAACATCCGCGCTCAGCCGCCCGTCGTCCCAGCCCTCTTCGCCCGGCTGCTCCTGGGAGTCGAGAAAGGCCCCCAGGTAGTCGGCGGCCGACCGTCGGGCACCGTGCCTGCTGTCCGCCAGCAAGGCCCGCTCACACGCCGAGAGCGCATCGATCACCGGCTGGAGCACGAGCGACATGTACCGCTTGCAGGCCTCGGACAGTTCGACGAGGAACGCGCGCGCGGCCTCGGATCCCTCTGCCTGCTGTTCCCGCCTCCAGGTTTCGAGCAGTTCGATGCGCGCCTGCTGCTCAGCCACCCATTCCAGATGTTCTGCCCCCTGGAGGTGCTCCTCCCGCAACATGACGGCGTCCTGGACCGCCGCAACCGTGGCCGGCGCGTTCAGAACGGCCTGCGCCAGGAGCCTCAGCGGTTCCGGCTCCCCCACGAAGAACTCGGCGGGTGTGACCAGTTCCCGGCCGTGCCCGTGCGGCGCCTGTTGGGGACGGTCGACGGCGCCGTTCCACGGGACGTCCGCCGACCAGCGCGCCCGCCACCCGGCGAAGTCCCGCGCCTGATCGCCCGTACGAGGCTGATGCCGACGCCACCACCACAGCAGCACCTCCTCCCACCCAATGGCGTTCCACGACCAGAGAGCCGGCTCGCCGCCCCACGCGATGCGGGACCGGAGTTGCCGTACGGCGCCCTCCACGTCGTGGAGGTGCCCTCCAGGAATCAGCCGCTCCAACCAGCCGACGCTCTCGCTCACATGCTGGGCCCGCGCCTCGTCCGCCGCCAGCCTCGCGACGATCACCGCAGCGACCAGCCGCTCATCACCGAGATCCGTGGGAAGCAACTTGTACAGGTCGGATCCGGCTGCCTCCATCACCTGCGCCAGTTCTTCGACCCGGCTGCCCAGCCACTGGGTTCGAGCCCGCTGGAAGTCGTGCTCCGCCGACCCGTCCGCACCTCTGACCGTCACGTGGTCCCCCTCCTCGTTCACATGCACATCCTAGGAAGGTTCGCGATCACCGCCCCCGAAACGGGCCATCGCACCAGGCCGGACAACCGGGGGAGGGAGGGGGAGGTGGGATCGGCGGGTGCGAACGACCCGGCGCCGCATCATCATTGCTTCGGGCCCGCCGTCCCGGAGGCCGGCGGCATGTCCCAGGGACACGCCCGAGGCCGGAAACCGTCGTGCGATCCGCCCACAAGGGGTGGCTTCCCTGGGATGTCCCGTGCTCCGGCCCTCCCCGCCGGGGGGACGTCCGATGGCGGTGCCCCCAAGGGTTCCGGGTACCCGTCGCCGAGTCCGGAACTGTCGGCGGCGCCGCATATCCTGTCCCTCGCGCCACGCCGTCTCGGGGAAGCTGTGTGGCGCATAAGCGAGTTGGGGGGCCCTTTGATGTCTGACCAGACAAAGGCAATAAACGGTACGGAGTCGGCCCGTGCCCAGTTGAGCACGGAGATGCGCAGGATCAAGGAGGCCTCGCAACTCAGCTTCGGCCGACTGGCCGACCGGACGCACTACAGCCGCTCGTCGTGGGAGCGATTCCTCAACGGGAAGCAGCTGCCGACCACCGTGGCCGTCGAGCAGCTCGCGGCCGTGGCAGGCACGGACCCGGAGCCGCTGCTCGACCTGCTGGCGCGGGCCGTCTCCGCACCGGCGAGCGGCGCCCCGGCCACGGCCGCACCGGTGCAGACCGCGCCGGCGCAGAGCGCAGCGGCACAGAGCGCGCCGGAGGCCGCACACGAGGCGCCGACGGCGGCCGCCGCTCAGGACGCCCCACGGGCGGCGGTCCGGCCGCCGCGCGAGAGACCCCGGGCCGAATGGAGACGAAGATTCGGGGTGATCGGCTACATCACCGCGGGAGCCCTGCTGGGCTCGGTCGCGACCGGTCTCGCCTTCTCCTCCACCACGGCGGGAAGCCGCTCTCCGGGTGCGGCGGGTGAACCGTCCGACACCAGGAAGAGCGGCGGCGGCGACGAGACCGCGACGCTCGTTCCGGGAGCCGGTGACATCCAGGTCAAGTGCAAGTCCGACACCTGCCTGCGCCACGATCCCCAGGCCATGGAATGCCATTGGGACGCGACCACGGCCAAGAGCACCTTCCTGCGCGGCATGCACATCCAGCTCCGCTACAGCGCGGCCTGCCAATCGGTATGGGGACGCATCGAGGGCGGGGCCGTCGGCGACAAGGTGATCATCAGGGATGCCAGGGGGACGGAGCTGGAAGCTCTGATCCGCTTCGAGCACGACTCGTACACCAAGATGCTCGCGGTCTCCGCCGAGGCTCCCCTCGAAGCGATGAGCGTGTGCGGGGCGATACCGGCGGAGAAGCAGATGCAGTGCGCGCCCGAAGGGGCCGTCCAGCAGCCCTGACGGCCGGCGCGGCGAGGGGTGGAAGTGGTCTCGCCCCAGGGACGTCCCGGGATCGTCCCAGAGACGCTGGGGTACTGGAGGGGACGCGGCGCGGGCCTCGAAGCTGCTGGTGACCAACCGTCACCACACAGCCGAAAGGCCCACTTCGCTCATGTCTTCGCTCGCTTCCCCATCCCTCACCACCCGGCCCCCGGACCGGGCGGCGGTGTCAGCCCGAAGGCTGATGGCCATGTTCCTGACCCTCGCCGCCGCTCTGACGGCGCTGCTGACCGGACCGGTGCCGGCCGCGCACGCCGTTGACACCGGCCTGCTCCAGCGGGGCCTGTCGGGCCTCAGCTACCTCCCGCGCAGCGGTGTCGACGGCGCGTACGGGCCGCAGACGCAGGACTCCGTACGGCACTTCCAGCGGGACAACGGTCTCGACGTGGACGGCGATGCCGGGCCGAAGACCACGGCAGCCCTGCTCGCCAAGGTGAAGCAGGTGCAGTCCGCGGCCGGCACGCAGGCCGACGGCGACTACGGCACGAACACGCTCAACGCCGTGAAGTCGTACCAGTCCCGCCACGGCCTGGAGGTGGACGGCATCGCCGGCCCCCAGACCATGGGCGAGATGAACATCGACCGGATCGTCTCCAGCGGACCGGGCACCGGCACCGACTCCGAGACCAAGCTCCTCCAGCGCAACCTGGCCGGTCTGGGCTATCTGCCGCTGAGCGGCGTGGACGGCGCCTACGGCCCCCGCACCAAGAACGCCGTGCTGTCCTTCCAGAGCGACAACGACCTGGAGGTGGACGGCATCGCCGGCCCCCAGACCAAGGGCGCCCTGACGGCGAAGGTGCAGCGGGTGCAGAGCGCGGCCGGCACGTCCGCCGACGGCGACTACGGCCCCAACACCCTGGGCGCCGTGAAGACCTACCAGGCCGGGCACGGCCTGGAGGTGGACGGCATAGCCGGCCCGCGGACCATGGCGGCCATGGGCATCGCCCGCGAGATCGGCAGCACCGGCCCCGGCGGCGGGCCCAGCGGTGGCAGCCCGACCGTGCCCGTACCCCCGCTGTCGGGCAGCGTCCGCGACAAGATCATCCAGGCCGCGCGTTCGCAGCTCGGCCAGGAGGAGTGGGGCAACAACTGCAACCCGTACGGACGTTGTGAGGCCTGGTGCGCGCACTTCGCCAGCTGGGCCTGGCAGCAGGCCGGGATCAACTACCACACGGCGTTCAGCGGGGACTTCTACTACTACGGGCGCGACCACGGAACGCTCCGTACGGACCTGCGGAACGCCGCGCCCAAGCCGGGCGATGTGATCCTCTTCGGCACCGGCCCTTCGAGCACCTCCACGAGCGTCCACGTCGGCGTGATCGAGAAGGACAACGGTGACGGGACCGTCACCACGATCGAGGGCAACCACAACGACAGGGTGGAGCGCGTCACCCGCCGGCTCGTCGGCGGCTGGCCCGCGTACGCGATCGTCTCGCCCTCGGGGGGCTGAGCGACCCCCCGCTTCATGTCAGGGGCCCGTGCCGGGCGGCACGGGCCCCTCCCTCGCATGTCCCGGAAGGGGTCGGGACGCGATGGACCGTCCCCGGGACGGCCTGCGGGCGGGAACTCCCTGCCGCCTCGCCTAGACGCGGCCGAACGCACCAGGGCCGAGATCGACCTCCTCGCCGCCATGCGCGATCAGGACGTGCGCAAGGTGGCCCTGCGCGCCAACGGCCTGAGCGTCGACAGCCTGAAGATGCTGTCCACGGTGATCGAACAGGCCCGGAAGCTCGAAGGGCTCACCACCGACGACCCCGCGCAGGGCCTCGACCTGGACGACTGAACCGCGCGCCGGACGGCGATCACCCGGTCCCCGCCGCGACACGACACCCCCTGTGGCCGCTCATCGACAGGGGGGCATCAGGCGTTTCCCGGCACAAGGCCGGCATCCCCGGCCGCACGGCCCGACCGCGACGACACCCCGCCCTCGAATCGGCGTCGTGAACATGTCAGCATTGGGGCGCGCGCGTACCGGGCTTCCAGGGAGAGATCCGCCCCGGCCGACCACCCCCGCCCGGCGTCACCAGAGTGAGAACATGAACCTTGAGCAGCTTCGCGCCACATGTGAGGCGCGCGTCGAGGCACTTCGACTCCTCCCGGCGGAGACCGCGTGGCTGCTGCTCGTGGCGGACGCCTACGCGCGGCACCCGGCACCCGAGAACGCGGGCGTGGCCTCGTGACCGCCCCGCGGCAGGACCCCCTGCGCGACCCGCGCTTCTTCGCCGACCCCTACCCCACGTACGACCGGCTGCGCGAAGGCTGCCCGGTCCGACGCATCCCCACCGGCTCCGGCGGACACCACGCGTACCTGATCACCGGTCACCCCGAGGCCCGCGAGGCGTTCACCGAACCCCGCCTGTCCAAGGACACGGCCCGCTTCTTCGCCGACCGGCCCTCGAACCGCGACCTGCACCCGGCGATCTCCCGCAACATGCTGGCGAGCGACCCGCCCGCGCACACCCGCCACCGGCGGGTGGCGACCCGGCTGTTTACGACCGGCCGCGTCCGGGAACTGCGCCCGTTCATCACCCGCGTCGTGGACGACCTCACGGCCCAGTGGCGACCCGGCACGGACATCGACCTGGTGACGGACCTGGCGGTCCCCCTGCCGGTCACCGTCGTCTGCGAACTGCTGGGCGTACCTGAACCCGACCGCACCACCCTCGCCGCCCGATCCCACGACCTCTTCGACGGGACCGACACCGCCCGCGTCGACGCCGCATCACACCACATCGGCGACTACCTCACCCGCCTCGTCGACACGGCCCGCGCCACCCCCGGCGACGGCCCGCTCCACTCCCTCCTGCGCGACTGCGACGAGGGCGGCCTCGACCGGGACGAGACCGTCTCGCTGGCCGCCCTCCTCCTGGTCGCCGGGCACGAGACCACCACCCACTTCATCGGCAACGCCGTCCTGGCCCTGCTCCGGCACCCGGAGGCGTTCGACCGCCTGCGCCGGGACCCGGACCGGATCCCCGGCGCCCTCGACGAACTGCTCCGCTTCGACTCCCCGGTGAGCGTGGCCACCTTCCGTCACAGCACGGAGGACCTGCGCATCGGCGGCGTCGACATCCCGTCGGGCTTCCCGGTGCTCATCGCCCCCGGGGCCGCGAACCGCGACCCGGCGGCGTTCCCCGACCCGGATCACCTGGACCTCGACCGCGACGCCGGCGCCCACCTCTCCTTCGGCCACGGCATCCACCGCTGCCCGGGCGCCCCCCTGGCCCGGGCCGAGGCGGAAACCGCCCTCCGCACCCTGGTGTCCCGCTTCCCGAACACCCGCCTGGCCGTCCCCGCAGAATCCCTGACCTGGCGCCGGACCCGCCTCACCCGCGGCCTGACCACCCTCCCCCTCACCCTGGCCTGACCCGCCCCAGCGGCTGACGCACCGGGAAGGCAAAAGCCCGCCGCGGACTCCCGGTTCGGGGAACCCGCGGCGGGCCTGGAAGCGGGGCGGGTCAGGCGCCCTTCGCGATGGGCTCCAGGATCGCCACGCACTCCACGTGGTGCGTCATCGGAAAGACGTCGCCCGGAGCGGATGACTAAGAACACGCCGGTCAGACAACGGTTCTCCAACCGATCAGGCAGTCCGCTGAAGGCCTTGAGCGTCAAACGAGCGTCACGGCACCTCAGTACGACCTGCTGCACAGCAGCCATCTACACCAGCGACCGGCCCGGAAGACCGGGACCGTACGAGCCGACCCGTACGCGGGACGGACGGTGGATGTCCGATCCGACGGCGGTTGCCAGGTCCTGTCGTGGCCGTCGCCATGCAGCTCGACAAATGGAGTTCGGAGCCGTGAAGTACACCGTGACGGACAAGCAAACGTCCCTGCTCCGAGAGATCGCGGCGCGCCTCTTCCGGGCAGATCACCGTGACCGACCCCGGCCCGCAGACCCGTGGAAGATGGAGGGCCGCGTACTACGACGCCCTCCACCATGACCATGTACCGGCTCAGCACAAGCTGCGCCGGGCCGTACGGCAGCGAGGCGGACGAGTTCGGGTGGGTGGCTCCGCTCTTCCAGACGTCGCCCCAGTTCGTGGGCGAGGAGTCCGCCCATGCTGTGCCCGAAGAGGCAGAAGGGCGTGTCGAGGTACGGGGTGATCTCCGCGAGGAGGTGCTCGACCAGCGGTTCGGACTCGGTCGCGGGGGGGGCTCGTTGAACCGGCTGTCGCGGGCTGCCGACGGAGGTCCCGGGTGACGCTGACCCGCTTGAGCCAGCGGTCCCGCCCGTCGTACCGGGCCTGGAAGGCGGGGTCGATGCGCAGTCGGCGGAGCGGCGATGGGCCGCTCGGTCGCCTTCCGGCTGCCGTCGGATGCGCGGCGCAGGTGCGGGTGCGGGCGGGGGTTCGGGTAACGGTCCGTGTGCCGGTGTCGGTCCGGGTGCCGGTTACCGGGGGCGAGGTGGTTCTGCGGGTGCGCGCGATGGTTCAGCGTCTTCCCCGTGCCCCGCAGGGCGTGGTGCGGCGGGTCAGGCTTCCTCGACCAGCCCTGCGATCTGGAGCTCTTCCACCCAGCGACCGAGGGCGACCCGTACCCGCAGCGAATCCATCATCCAGGCCCTGCTCAGCTCCGTCGCCGTGGCATCCAGCCGCCATTCGTGCTGCTGGAGGGCGACCCACATCGCTGCCCCCTGAGGGTCGCAGGTGAACCGTTCGCCGGTCGCGCCGTTCACTAACTCCAGCTCGCCGTCGGCCGCGACGGCGGCGATCACGTCGGACACGGGCCTCACCCGCGCCCATACCTCTTTCTTCTCTTCCTCCATGTGCTGCTGCTCCTCAGGGGTAGCCGATGCAAGCCTCGGACGCCCCCGTACCGGAATTCACCACTCCCGGCACACGGGCCGTCGCTCAATGTAAGGCCATGGTCCCACCGGCGCCACGAGAAGCCGCCAATGCCCCCAACGCCCCCTGTGGAGGTGGGGAATTCCACCTCCACAGGGGGCGTTGGCAGCGACAGCGACCTAGTCAACGTCGACGGCTCTGACGAACACCCGTAGCGCCTTGGCGAGTTCAGCTCCGGATGGGGCGTTGTCCGGGTCAAGCAGCCATTGCAGACCGAGGCCGGAGATGACGGCCAGATGGAAGGACCCAACGGCCCGTTCCGTCTTCTCGTCGACCTCGCCACCCTCGCCGGCCAGGGCGTGCCTGAGCGGCTCCACGAGCGCCACCCGAGCCCGTTCATAGGCTTCGGCGAGCTGCTCACGCAGCCCGGGCACCCGATTGGCCTGAGCAAATGCCTCGATGCTGGCGAGCAGCAGCGGCCGATGGGTGACGAAGAATCCGGACACCCGCTCCCACACCGCATCGAGGTCGGGTTCCGCGTCCGCCGTGTCGGCGAGGAGGTCCCTGAGCTCCTCACCCCACTCCTCGAACGCCTCCATCACGGCTTCGCTCAGCAAGGCCTCCTTCGAGCCGAAGTGGTAGCCGATCGAGGCGAGGTTGGCACCCGACGCGGCGACGATGTCCCGTGTCGTCGTGCGGGCGTACCCCTTCTCGTAGAGGCATTTCTTGGCACCTACCAGCAAGTCTTCTCGATTTCCCACATCGCCATCATAGCCAAGAACACACGTCCGTCATATACATCCGTCCTAGACGCTCTTCGTAATCGCTCGTACTAGACAAGCGACTCAGACGTACGTATGGTTCAGCTCATGACCGCAGACACGCAATCTGCCGACCGGAAGGCCTGGATCGGCCTTGCCGTTCTGGTACTTCCCGTCCTGCTCATCTCTCTTGACATGCACGTGCTGTCCTACGCGCTGCCCTTCATCAGCAACTCCCTGGAGCCCAGCAGCTCCCAGTTACTGTGGATCTTCGACATCTATCCGCTGATGCTGGCGGGGCTGCTGCTGACGATGGGCACGCTCGGGGACCGGATCGGCCGGCGGAAGCTGCTTCTCTTCGGCGCAGCGGCGTTCGGCACCGCGTCGGTTCTGGCGGCGTACTCGACCAGCGCGGACATGCTGATCGCGACCCGCGCTCTGCTCGGTGTCGGTGGCGCGACGCTCATGCCGTCGACGCTCTCCCTGATCCGCAACATGTTCCACAACCCGGATCAGCGCCGGGTGGCCATCGCCGTCTGGACCGGCGCGTTCGCCGGTGGCGCGATGCTCGGCCCGCTGATGGGCGGCGCGATTCTCGAGCACTTCTGGTGGGGCGCGGTGTTCCTCGTGAACCTGCCCATCATGGTGCTGCTGATCATCCTGGCCCCGCTGCTGCTCCCGGAGTCCCGCGACCCGAACCCGGGCCGGTTCGACGTGACCAGTGCGCTGATGTCCCTGGGTACGATGCTGCCGACCATCTACGGTGTGCAGCACATCGCCCAGGAGGGGCTGAGCTGGCTGCCCGTCGCGGCCATACTGGTCGGCTTCGCCCTCGGTTACGCCTTCATCCGCAGGCAGCGTTCCCTGACACAGCCGATGCTCGACATCCAGCTGTTCAAGAACCGGGGCTTCTCCGCGTCGATCTCCGCCAACACCCTGGGCGTCTTCTCGATGGTCGGCTCCAGCCTCTTCACCACGCAGTACCTCCAGATGGTGGCGGGTGTCCGGCCGCTGATCGCCGGTCTGTACGCCCTGCCCGCCGCCGGCGCGGCGATGACCGCGGCCGGACTGGCTCCGCTGATCGTCCGCAAGGTCCGTCCGGCGTTCGTGGTCGGCCTCGGTCTGCTGATCGGCGCTGTCGGCTTCGTCATCCTCGGCCAGCTGGACGGCAGTACCGGAGTCGCGGCGCTGGTCGCCGGTACGGCGACGATGGCAGGTGGCATCACGCTCGTACTCACCACCTCGTCGGACATGATCATCGCGACCGCACCGCCGGAGAAGGCGGGTACCGTCTCGGGTCTGTCGCAGATCGCCACCGAGTTCGGCGGCGCGCTCGGCATCGCCATCCTGGGCAGCGTCGGTACGGCCATGTACCGGGCCGACCTTGCAGACACCGCACCGAAGAACCTGGACCCGGCGGCACTCGACACGGCGCGGGACACTCTCGGCGGGGCCCTGGACGTCGCCGGGCGACTGCCCGACGCGGTGGGTCAGGCACTGGCGACGGCCTCGCGGGAAGCGTTCACCCACGGGTTGCAGGCGGCGATGTACACCGCCTCCGGAATCCTGGTCCTGATGGCGCTGCTGGCCGCCACGCTGTTGCGCAACGTCCGGCTGGGCAAGCAGCAGCCGGAGAACGCGCCGCAGCCGAAGCACCGGGCAGGAGACCCGCAGCACGGGGCGGGGTACCCGCAACAGCACGCCGGGTACCCGCAGCAGTACGGAACGGACGAGCAAGATTCGCTGACGCGGCGGTGACGCCACCGCGGCCCCCAGGGCCGCGGTAGCCACTGCCCGATCAGCCCCACAAGCGGTCCGTGCCGGTTTTCATCCCCCGTGATCCGGCACGGACCTTCCGCTGCTCCCGGTCCCGCCACATACGAGTGCCGGGGGGGGGGGGGGGGGGGGGGGGGGGGGGGGGGGGGGGGGGGGGGGGGGGGTGTGTGTGTTTGTGC
>NZ_JBVIAH010000005.1:87401-244111 GCF_055574035.1 Streptomyces sp. NPDC030021 | reverse complement strand
GTGTTCCGTTCTTGTTTTCCTCCCCCGTATCCCGTCAAGAACTTCCCCCTTCTCCCGTCCCCCCCACACACGGGCCCCCCCCCGAACCTCCATGGTCCGGCACTCGTATGTGTGGAGGTACGTAGGTCCGTTGGCTCGCGGGTCCCTGCGTCCCCAGGTCCGTGGTTGCGCACGTCGGTCAGGTGCGTGGGTCCGTAGGCCTGTAGGCCCGTAGGCCTGTAGGCCCGTAGGTGCGCGTACGCTCGCTCCCCGTGCTCAGGGGGCCGCGCTCCTCGGCCCACGACCCGTCCGTGCCTCCCCGCGTACAGCTGCGCGCGGGGCCGTTCCGCCTCGTACAAGGCCGCGCACGAGGCCGCGCACACGGCCTCGCACACGGCTGTGCGCCGGGCCGTCTTGCTCGGCCCGGCGCACCGGTGGGGGGATTTCGGTGGGGTGGGATCAGTCGGAGAGGCCCAGCTCCTCGTCGAGGATGCCGAAGATCTCGTCCGCCGAGGCGAAGTCCAGACTCGCGGCGCCGGCCTCGGCGTCCGGGGCGGGGCCCGAGCTCTCGACCCATCGGGAGGTCAGGGCCCGCAGTCGGGCCGCGATCCTGGCATGCTCACCGCCGACGGGGACCGCCGAGCCCAGGATGCTCTCCAGGCGGGCCAGTTCGTCCTCCAGGGAGGGCGCCTTCTCCTCCACCACCAGCACACCGTGGAGATGTGCGGCCATTGCCGTCGACGTCGGGTGGTCGTAGATCAGCGTCGACGGCAGCCGCAGGCCGCAGGCCGACCCGAGGCGGTTGCGCAGCTCCACGGCGGCCAGCGAGTCGAAGCCGAGCTCCGAGAAGCCGCGGTCCGCGTCGATGGCGTCCGGGCCCGCGTGGCCGAGTACGCCCGCCACATGAGTGCGCACCAGAGCGACCAGCAGCCGCAGCTGCTCCTCGGCCGACAGTCCCGCGAGCTGCTGGGACAGCGCCTTGGACCCACGACCGGTCTCCGCAGCCGCCCCGGCCCGGCGGCCCCGTCGGGCCGGCGTCCTGACCAGGTCACGCAGCAGCGACGGCACCCCGTCCACCGCGGCGTGGGCCCGGATCGGGGCCGTGTCGAGACGTACCGGCAGCAGGGTGGCCCGTTCCGAACGCAGCGCCGCGTCGAACAGCTCCAGGCCGTCCGCCACCGTCAGCGCCGAGATGCCGGAGCGGGCCATCCGCTGCTGGTCGACGGCGGCCAGGGTGTCGCCCATGCCGTCACCGGATTCCCACAGGCCCCAGGCCAGGGACACACCGGGCAGACCGGCCGCCCGGCGCCGCTGGGCCAGGGAGTCCAGGAAGGAGTTGGCCGCGGCATAGTTCCCCTGCCCCGCGCTGCCCATGGTGCCGGCGAGCGAGGAGAAGAGGACGAAGGCCGACAGGGGCCGACCGGCGGTCAGTTCGTGCAGGTTGACGGCCGCGTCGACCTTCGGGCGCAGGACACTGTCCAGCCGCTCGGGGGTGAGGGACGCGAGGGTGGCGTCGTCGAGTACGCCCGCGGTGTGCAGCACGCCCGTCAGTGGGTGCTCCTCGGGGATGCCCTTCAGCAGGGTGGCCAGTGCCGCCCTGTCGGTGACGTCGCAGGCGGCCACGGTGACGCTCTTGGCGCCCGAATCGCCCAGCGCGGCGCAGAGTTCGTCGACTCCCGGGGCGCTTTCGCCCCTGCGGCTGACGAGCAGCAGGTGCTGCACGCCGTGCTCGGACACCAGGTGTCGAGCCACCACGCTGCCCAACGCGCCGGTTCCGCCGGTGATCAGGACCGTGCCCTCCGGGTCCCAGCCGGCTCCCGGCGCCCCGCCCTCGGCGGTCGGTTGCGGAGCCCGGACCAGTCGTGGTGTCAGCAGGGCGCCCCCGCGGACCGCCACCTCGGGCTCGGCCAGGGCCACCGCCGCGGGCAGTGCCCGGTACGAGTCGTCCGTGCCGTCGGTGTCAACCAGGGTGAACCGTTCCGGGTACTCGGCCTGCGCCGAGCGGACCAGCCCCCACAGCGGGGCCCGGTCCAGGCCCGGGACCGTATCGCCGTCGGATGCGGCGACCGCGCCCTCGGTGAGAACCACCAGCCGGGATCCGGCGAGCCTGTCCTCGGCGATCCAGTCCTGGAACACCGTCAGGGTCCGACGGACGGCGGACCTGGCCGCGTCCGCCAGGCCGACCGGGCCCTCGGTGGAGACGGCCGTCGTTTCGTCCAGCACCACCACGTCGGGCAGCGCGCGTTCCGCGAGGAGTGCCGCGAGGTCGGCGTGGACCGGGGTGCCCGCGCCGAGTGCCGTCGCCGTGGCGGAGCCTTCTCGACCCAGAACGGCCCATCGGACGTCGGGAGTTAGGGCGGGGGTCGCGGCTTCGGTCCAGTTCAGCCGGTAGAGCGAGCCGGTCACGGCGTCCTGCCCGGCCCTGAGCTGCTCGGCCGGCACCGCACGGGCCACCAGCGAACGTACCGAGGCGACCGGACTGCCGGTCTCGTCCGCCACATCGACGGTGATGCTCTCGGGTCCGGAGGTGTGCACGCGGACCCGCAGTGCCGCCGCCCCGGTGGAGTGCAGGGTGACGCCGTTCCAGGAGAAGGGAAGCCGCGGCCCGGAGGAGTCGTCGGTGCTGTCTGCTTCGCCGAGGAGCGTCGCGTGCAACGCCGCGTCGAGGAGAGCGGGATGCAGGCCGAACGCCGCGCCGTCCGCGTGTGCCTCCTCGGGCAGGGAGACCTCGGCGAAGACCTCGTCGCCGCGCTTCCAGGCGGCCCGCAACCCCTGGAACACCGGGCCGTATCCGTACCCCCGCGCGGCCAGATCCGCGTAGGCACCCTCGACGGGGAGCCGCTCCGCCCCCTTCGGCGGCCAGTCCGCCAGGTCGAAGGACTCGGCGGACCCGTCGGCGGTCGCGCTCGTGGATTGCCTGGTGGGCTGCCCGGTGGGCTGCTCCGGCAGGAGTGTGCCGGTCGCGTGGACCGTCCACTCGGCATCCGCGCCGCCGTCCGTGGACTCGCCGTCCGGCCGCGAGTACACCTGTACCGGCCGCGCTCCCGTGTCACCTGGAGCACCGACCGAAACCTGGACCTGGACGCCGCCCCGTTCGGGCAGCGCCAGCGGCGCGGTCAGCGTCAGCTCGTCCAGTCTGCCACTGCCGGCCTGGTCGCCCGCCCGTATCGCCATCTCGACGAACGCGGTACCGGGCAGCAGGACCGTACCGGCCACCATGTGGTCGGCGAGCCACGGATGGGTGTCCAGGGACAGCCGTCCGGTGAGCACCACCCCGCCGGATTCGGGCAGTTCGACGGCCGCGCTCAGCAAAGGGTGCGTGGTCGGGTCAAGACCCAGTGCGGAAACGTCACCGAGCACGGGTGCCGAGTCCAGCCAGTAGCGCTCGCGCTGGAAGGCGTACGTCGGCAGATCCACCCGGCGGGTGCCCGCGCCCGCCAACAGAGCCGGGGCGTCCAGCTCCTGGCCCCGGACGTACGCCGCGGCGACGGCCGCGAGCAGTGTGCGGATCTCCGGGCGGTCCTTGCGCAGGGCCGGTACGAGAAGGGCCGCTTCCGGGTTCTCCAGGGTCGACTCGGCCATCGCGGACAGGATGCCGTCGGGGCCCAGCTCGACGAAGGTCGAGACGCCCGCGGCTTCGAGCGCGCGGATGCCGTCGGCGAAACGCACGGGGCTGCGGACGTGCCGCACCCAGTACTCCGGGTCCGACAGCTCTCCCGCCCCGGCGATCCGCCCGGTCAGGTTCGAGACCACGGCGATGCGCGGCTCGGCGAATTCGATCTGCCGCACCACCTGCCGGAACTCCTCCAGCATCGGGTCCATCAACGGCGAGTGGAAGGCGTGCGAGACCGCCAGCCGCTTGGCCGCGATCCCCCGGTCGGCAAGTTTTGTCGCGATGTCGTACACGGCCGCTTCGGAACCCGAAATCACCACGGAACGCGGTCCGTTGACAGCTGCGATGCCGACCCGGCTCTCCCGGCCGGTGAGCAGCGGAAGCACGTCGGCTTCGGCGGCTCGTACGGCGAGCATCACTCCGCCGGCGGGCAGGGCCTGCATCAGACGGCCGCGGGCCGCCACCAGGGTGCCGGCATCCTCCAAGGAGAGAACCCCGGAGACGTGCGCGGCGGCGATCTCGCCGACCGAGTGGCCGGCCAGGAAGTCCGGCCGCAGACCGAACGACTCGACGAGGCGGAACAGCGCCACCTCGACCGCGAACAGCGCGGCCTGGGTGTACGCGGTCTGGTTCAGCAGACCCTGGTCACCGCCCTGGTCACCGCCCTGGTCACCGAGGATCACGTCCCGCAGCGGGCGTTCGAGCCGACCCGTGAACTGATCGCACACCGCGTCCAGCGCCTGCGCGAACACCGGGTACTGGGCGGCGAGTTCACGGCCCATACCGGCACGTTGGCTGCCCTGGCCGGTGAACAGGAACGCGAACCGGCCGGTTCCGGCGCGGCCCGTGACCACATCGGGCGCCGTCGCGCCGTCGGCGAGGGAAGCGAGGCCGTTCAGGAACACCTCCCGACTGTCCGCGAGGACAACGGCGCGGCGCGTGTGCGAGGTACGAGTCGTCAGGGCCGCGTGGGCGACATCGGCGAGGCCCAGGTCCGGGTGGGCGGTCGCGAACGCGTGCAGCCGCGCCGCCTGTGCGCGCAGGGCCGCTGCGGTGCTGCCGGAGAGCACCCAGGGCACGGGGACACCCGAGGGCCACTGCCCGGTCTCCGCCGGAGCCTCGACCGACTCCTCCCGGGGAGCTTCCTCGATGATGACGTGCGCATTGGTACCACTGATGCCGAAGGACGAGACACCGGCCCGGCGGGGCACACCGTCCACCCGCTCCCACGGCCTGGCCTCCGTCAGCAACTCGACATCACCGGCCGACCAGTCCACATGCGAGGACGGAGCATCGACGTGCAGCGTCCTGGGCATCACACCGTGACGCAACGCCTGCACCATCTTGATGACACCGGCCACACCCGCCGCAGCCTGCGTGTGCCCGAGGTTCGACTTCACCGAACCCAGCCACAACGGACGACCCTCCGCCCGCTCCTGCCCGTACGTCGCAAGCAGCGCCTGCGCCTCGATGGGGTCACCCAGCGTCGTACCCGTACCGTGCGCCTCCACCACATCCACATCGGAGAACCTCAGACCGGCACTCGCCAACGCGGCCCGAATGACACGCTGCTGAGAAGGACCGTTCGGAGCCGTCAAACCGTTGCTCGCACCGTCCTGGTTGACGGCGGAACCACGTACCACCGCCAATACCTGATGACCATTCCTGCGCGCGTCCGAGAGCCGCTCCACGAGGAGTACACCGACACCCTCGCCCCAGCCCGTGCCGTCCGCAGCCTCCGCGAACGGCTTGCAGCGGCCGTCGGCGGCGAGGCCGCGCTGACGGGTGAAGTCCACGAACGTCTCGGGGGTGGCCATCACGGTCACGCCACCGGCGAGCGCGAGGCTGCACTCGCCCTGGCGCAGCGCCTGGATGGCCCAGTGCAGGGCCACCAGGGAGGACGAGCACGCCGTGTCCACCGAGACCGCGGGGCCTTCGAGTCCCAGCGCGTAGGACACGCGGCCGGAAACCACGCTGCCGAGCGTGCCGTTGCCCAGGTATCCGCTGACGTCGTCGGGGACCGCGCCGAGGCGCGAGGCGTAGTCGTGGTACATCACACCGGCGAAGACACCGGTCCTGCTGCCCTTGAGCGAGGCCGGGTCGATGCCCGCCCGCTCGATGGCTTCCCACGAGGCTTCCAGGAGCAGTCGCTGCTGCGGGTCGGTGGCCAGGGCCTCGCGCGGGCTGATGCCGAAGAACTCGGCGTCGAAGTCGGCGGCGTCGTGCAGGAAGCCGCCGGATCTGGTGAGGGTCTTGCCGATCTTGCCGGGCTCCGGATCGTAGAGCCCTTCGGTGTCCCAGCCGCGGTCGGTGGGGAAGTCGGTGATGCCGTCGCGCCCGGCGGCGAGCAGGTCCCACAGGTTCTCCGGCGACTGCACGTCGCCCGGGAAGCGGCAGCTCATGCCCACGATCGCGATCGGTTCGTCGTACGAGAGGGCCGCGGCCGGGCCGGCCCCGGCGGCGGAGGCCTCGACGGCGCTCTCCTCGCCCCCGACGAGTTCGGTCTTCAGGAACCGGGCGAGGACGTCGGACGCGGGGTAGTCGAAGACGAGGGTCGCGGGCAGCCGCAGTCCGGTCTCCTTCTGGAGCCGATTGCGCAGCCCGACCGCGGAGAGCGAGTCGAAGCCCAGTTCCTTGAAAGCGCGTTGTGGCTCCACGGAGTCCTTGGCGTCGTGGCCGAGAACGCCCGCGACCTGGGTGCGTACCAGGTCGAGCAGGTATACGTCGCGCTCCTCGTCCGGCATCCGCGCCAACCGCTCCTGGAGCGTGCCGGTGCCCGCGGCCGGGCCGCCGGACGCCGCACGGCGTGCCGGGGTGTGGACCAGGCCGCGCAGCATGGCCGGGGACTGTCCGGAGGCGCGCTGCAGGGCGGCGAAGTCCCAGCGCGCGGGCAGCAGTACGGCCTCGTCGGCGGCCAGCGCGGCGTCGAAGAGCCCGGTGCCTTCGTCAGGTGAGAGGGCGAGGACGCCCGCCTCGGCCATCCGATCGAGGTCGGTCCGGGTGAGGCGGCTGCCCATGCCCGTACCGCCGTCCCACAGGCCCCAGGCCAGCGAGACCGCGGCAAGGCCCTGGGAACGGCGGTCTGCCGCGAGGGCGTCCAAGTAGGCGTTGGCCGCCGCATAGTTGCCCTGACCTGCACCGTCCAGAGTGCCCGCCACGGAGGAGAACAGGACAAAGGCGCTCAGGTTCAGTTCGCGGGTCAGCTCGTGCAGGTGCCAGGCCGCGTCGATCTTGGGCCGCAGGACGGTGTCGAGGCGTTCCGGGGTGAGGGCGGGGATCGTACCGTCGTCGAGGACACCGGCCGCGTGCACGACGCCGGTCAGCGCGTGTCCGGCGGGGACGGCCTCCAGCAGTTCCGCCAGCGCGGCCCGGTCGGTGACGTCGCAGGTGGCGAAGGTGACGCTGTCGGCACCCGCCTCGGCCAGTTCCGCGCGGAGTTCGGCGGCCCCCGGGGCGTTCTCCCCCCGCCGGCTGACGAGCAGCAGGTGCCGTACGCCGTGTACAGCGACCAGGTGGCGGGCGAGGAGCGCGCCCAGGCCGCCGGTCGCACCGGTGATCAGGACGGTGCCTTCCGCGTCCCAGACCGGCGCCGAGTCCGGCGTGGGGACGGGGAGTTGGGGGACGCGGGCCAAGCACGGCACGAGGACGGCGCCCGCGCGGACGGCCGTTTCGGGCTCGCCGGAGGCAACGGCGGCGCGAACCGCGGGCAGTTGCCCGGGAAGGGCGTCCACATGGACCAGGACGATCCTGCCCGGATTCTCCTCCTGCGCCGAGCGCACCAGGCCGGTCACGGCGGCGCCCGCCAGGTCTCCCTGCCGGGTGACGACGGCCAGCGTCGCCGAGGCGAACCGCTCGTCCGACAACCAGGCTTGGAGGAACTGGAGGACCCGCAGCACCTCACCGCGCACGGCGTCGGGGTGGGTGTCCGTGGTGGCCGCGGGACGGGTGCCGGTGGTGCCCGCGGCGAGCACGACCACGTCCGCAGGCGTGCCCGCCGCGGCGGCCAGTGCGGCCAGGTCCGCGTGGTGCTCGGCCCGTCCGCCCGCCGCGCGCAGCGCCTCGACGAGGCCGTCGGTGTCGTCGCCGAGTACGGCCCAGCGGCCGGTGTCCCGGACCGGTCCGCTGCTCACGGCCGGAATCCAGTCCAGCCGGAACAGGGCGTCGTGGGTCGCGGTCGAGGCGGCAGCGAGTTGTTCGGCGGTGATGGTGCGCAGTGCCAGGGACTCCACGGACGCGACGGGAGCGCCGGTGGCGTCGGCGATCTCCAGCGACACGGCTTCCTGGCCGTCGGGAGTGAGGCGCACCCGCAGCGCGGTGGCACCCGTCGCGTACAGGGACACCCCGCTCCAGGCGAAGGGCAGCCGGATGCTCCCCTCCCCCGGGTCCGTCGCGGCGCGGTCACCGAGTCCGGCGGCGTGCAGGGCCGCGTCGAGGAGCGCGGGGTGCAGGCCGAAGCGGCCCGCCTGGTCCTGTGCGTCCTCGGGCAGCGCGATCTCGGCGAAGACGTCGTCGCCGCGCTTCCACGCGGCGCGCAGGCCCTGGAAGACGGGCCCGTAGCCGTAGCCCTCCTGAGCCATCCGTGCGTACTCGCCGGACACGTCGACGGCGGTGGCGCCCTTCGGCGGCCACGCCGTCAGGTCGAACGCGGCCGCGTGCTGCTCGGGCACGAGGCTGCCCGCGGCGTGCACGGTCCAGGGCGCGTCCGGGGCGCCGTCCGCGCTCCGGTCGTCCGGGCGCGCGTACACGTGGACCGGGCGCCTGCCGTCGTCACCGGGTGCGCCGACCGACACCTGGACCTGGACGCCGCCGCGCTCGGGGAGCACCAGCGGCGCGGTCAGCGTCAGATCGTCGAGCCGGCCGCAGCCGACCTGGTCGCCCGCTCGTATCGCCATCTCGACAAACGCGGTGCCGGGCAGCAGGACCGTGCCGCCGGCTGCGTGGTCGGCCAGCCAGGGCTGGGTGTCGAGACCGACGCGGCCGGTGAGCACCGCTTCGTCGGCGTGGGCCAGGGCGATCGCCGCGCCGAGCAGGGGGTGGTCCGCGGCACTCAGGCCCAGCGAGGCGGCGTTGCCCGTCTCCAGAAGGGCTTCGGGCCAGTGCCGCTTGCGCTGGAAGGCGTACGTGGGCAGATCGACGCGACGGGCGCCCCGGCCCTCGAAGAAGGCCGCCCAGTCCACCGGGACGCCGTGCACATGGGCCTCGCCGAGCGCTTCGGCGAGCGCCCCGGGACCGTTGTCGCGCGCTCCGGGGCCGTCGATGACCACGGCGGGTGCGCCCGCCTCGGGTGCGGCGTTGCGGATGCTGTCCGTGAGCGCCGGGTGGGCGCCGGCCGCGAGGAAGACCGTGTGGCCGGTCTCCAGGAGGGCGCGGGCCACCGCGTCCGTGTCTTTGTCGTCCCTGGCGTCGTCCCGGTCCGCTGTCCAGTACGCGGCGTCGAGTGCCGAGCCGTCCAGGGCCGCGCCGGTCGCCGCCGAGTACAGGGGGATGCGTGTCGGTCGGGGATCGACGCCCGTGGGGGTGCCGGCTGCGACGCGGGCCGCGTCGGTCAGGGACAGCGCCCCGGCGACCTGGGCCGCGGCGATCTCGCCGCTGCCCTGCCCGAGTACGGCGGCGGGCCGGACTCCGTACGCGCGCCACAGGGCCGCGAGCGAGACCAGCACGGCGAACAGGCCGGCCCGCGCCACGTCCGGGCGCTCCGGCGCCGGGGCGCCCGGCTCGTCGCGGACCACGGCGAGCAGGTCCCAGTCCGTGTGGGCGCGCAGCGCGCCGGCGCTCTCACGGAAGGTCTCCGTGAAGGCCGGTGAGGTGTCGAACAATGCGACTGCGGTGTCGTGCCAGCGTGTCGTGTCTCCCGGGAGCACAAGCGCCGTACGGGGCTCACCTGTTGCCGCGCCGCGGACCAGACCGGCGGCGGGTTCACCGGCGGCGAGCGCGCGCAGCGCAGCCAGTGTGCCCTCCCGGTCGGACGCGGTCAGTGCCGCGCGGTGCTCCAGGGGGGTGCGTGAGGTCGCCAGCGAGTACGCCACGTCCAGCGGGCGGGGCGGCGCGTCGCCCTCGATGCGGCGCAGGAGGCGCTGTGCCTGGGCGCGCAGCGCGGGTTCGCTCGCGGCCGACAGGAGGTGGGGCACAACGGTGCCGGTCGGCTCCGCGGGGGCGTCCACCACCGGGTCGGTGGGCGGCGCCTCCTCGATGATGACGTGGGCGTTGGTACCGCTGATGCCGAAGGACGAGATGCCCGCGCGGCGCGGCGCACCGTCGACCCTGTCCCAGGGCAGCGCCTCGGTGAGCAGCTCGACCTCGCCCGCCGCCCAGTCCACCTGGGAGCTCGGCGCGTCCACGTGCAGTGTCCTGGGCAGTACGCCGTGCCGCATGGCCTGCACCATTTTGATGATGCCCGCGGCTCCGGCGGCGGCCTGGGTGTGGCCCATGTTGGACTTGATGGAGCCCAGCCGCAGCGGGCGGCCTGCGGGGCGCTCCTGGCCGTACGTCGCCAGGAGTGCCTGCGCCTCGATGGGGTCGCCGAGCCGGGTGCCGGTGCCGTGCGCCTCCACCGCGTCGACCTCGGCGGCGGAAAGCCGGGCGTTGGCCAGGGCCGCCCGGATGACGCGCTGCTGCGCGGGACCGTTGGGCGCGGTCAGGCCATTGCTCGCGCCGTCCTGGTTGAGGGCGGAGCCGCGTACGACGGCAAGTACTCGGTGGCCGTTCCTGCGCGCGTCGGAGAGCCGCTCCAGTACGAGCATGCCGACGCCCTCGGCCCAGCCGGTGCCGTCCGCGGACTCCGCGAAGGACTTGCAGCGGCCGTCCGGAGCGAGGCCGCGCTGTCTGCTGAACTCCACGAAGGTGCGCGGTGTCGACATCACGGTCACGCCGCCGGCCAGGGCGAGCGTGGAAGTGCCCTGGCGCAGCGACTGGCTCGCCAGGTGCAGCGCCACCAGGGAGGACGAGCAGGCGGTGTCGATCGACACCGCCTGACCCTCGAGACCGAGGGAGTACGAGACACGGCCCGAGACCACGCTGCTGTCGGTGCCGACGACGAGGAAGCCCTCCGCACCCTCGGCGACCGTGCCCGGCTTGGCGTGGTAGTCCGCGGCCATCACTCCGACGAACGCGGAGGTGAGGCTGCCGCGCAGGGTGCGCAGATCGATTCCGGCGTTCTCGAACGCCTCCCACGACGCCTCCAGGACGGCCCGCTGCTGGGGGTCGGTGGCGGACGCCTCGTGCGGGCTCATGCTGAAGAAGGACGCGTCGAACAGCGGTGCTTCGTGCAGGAACCCGCCCTCCTTCGCGTAGGTCTTGCCGGAGCGCGACGCGTCCTCGTCGAAGATTCCGGCGAGGTCCCAGCCGCGGTCGTCCGGGAAGCCGGTGATGGCGTCCCGGCCCTCCGCGACCAGGTTCCACAGGTCCTCGGGGTTCTCCACACCGCCGGGAAATCGGCAGCTCATGCCGACGATGGCGATCGGCTCGTTGGCGGCAGCAACGGCCTGGTCATGGCGCTGGCGCAACCGTTCGTTCTCCAGGAGAGACGTGCGCAACGCCTCTGCTATCTGCTCGACAGAAGTACCCACGGCTACTTTTCGCCTTCCTCAGTCACTCGGATTCCCCAGTCATCGCATTCCCCGGCCATTCGAATTCCTCGGTCACCGAATTCCTCAGTAGTCACTCGGAGTCGCTGCGCTTGGCGGCCTCGGCCATGAGGGCCTCGATGTCCATCGCCATGATCGTGTCGCTCTGGTCCTCCTGCGGCCCGGTGGCGACCGCCTCGTCCGTGCCGACCAGCGCGATCAGCGCGTCCAGCAGCCCGGCCTCGCTGATCCGGACGAGCGGGATCGCGGCGAGCCTCCTGCGGAAGGCCTCCTCGTCGGTGACCTCCGTCAGGGCCGCGGCGTTGTCCGGGAGCAGTTCCTCCAAGAGGTGCTTCGACAGGGCCACGGGGCTCGGGTAGTCGAAGATGAGCGTCGCCGGCAGCCGCTGCCCCGTCGCCTTGTTGAGCCGGTTGCGGAGCTCGATGGCGGTGAGCGAGTCGAAGCCCACTTCCTGGAACGAGCGGGCCGGATCCACCAGGGCGGCGGAGGAGTGGCCGAGTACGGCGGCGACATGGGCGCAGATCAAGCTCTGCAGCAGACGCAGCTGTTCGTCCTGGGAGAGTCCGGCCAACTGCTCCTCCAGCGTCTCCCCGGCCACCGGTCCGGCCGTGGCCTGCACGGCCCGGGGTGCCCGGGCGGCGGGCGCGGCGACCAGGCCGCGCAACAGGGCGGGGACGCCGTCGGGGCGGGCCCGCAGCGCTGCCGGGTCCAGCCGGACCGGCACCAGGAACGGTTCGTCCGAGCCCAACGCAGCGTCGAGCAGAGCCAGGCTGTCCTCGGCGGAAAGCCCCACGAGGCCGCCGGAGTTGAGGCGCTGGACGTCGGTGCGGGTGAGGCGGCTGCCCATGCCCGTACCGCTGTCCCACAGGCCCCAGGCCAGCGAGAGCCCGGCCAGGCCCGCTTCTCTGCGCTGTCGTGCGAGGGCGTCGAGGAAGGCGTTGGCGGCGGCGTAGTTGCCCTGCCCGGCGCCGTCCAGGGTGCCCGCGACCGAGGAGAACAGGACAAAGGCGCTCAGGTCCAGGTCGGCGGTCAGCTCGTGCAGATGCCAGGCCGCGTCCGCCTTGGGCCGCAGTACGGTGTCCAGCCGTCCGGCGGTGAGAGCCGGGATCGTTCCGTCGTCAACCACTCCGGCGGTGTGCACGATGCCGGTGAGCGGATGCTCGGCCGGGACTCCCTTCAGGAGCGCGGCGAGGGCGTCGCGGTCTCCGGTGTCGCACGCCGCGACGGTGATGCTCTTGGCACCCGAGTCGGCGAGTTCCTCACGGAGTTCGTCGACGCCGGGGGCTGCTTCACCGCGACGGCTGACGAGCAGCAGGTGCTGTACGCCGTGCGCGGCGACGAGGTGCCGGGCGACCAGGCTGCCCAGGCCGCCCGTACCGCCGGTGATCAGGACCGTTCCGTCCGCGTCGAACTCCACCGCGTCGGCGGCGGTTGTCGCGGCCAGCCGGGGGACGAGGAACGCGCCTTCGCGCAGTGCCAGCTCGGGCTCGCCCGTCGCCAGTGCGGCGGGCAGCGCCCGCAGCGACAGCTCGGATTCGTCGAGGTCGACCAGGACGATCCGGTCGGGGTTCTCCAGCTGCGCCGAACGCACCAGGCCCCGGACGGAGGCGCCGGCCAGGTCGGCGGTGCCCGAGCCGTCGGCGGACACCGCGCGGGTGGTCACGACGGCCAGCTTCGCGGACTCGAACCGCTCCTCGGCCAGCCAGGTCTGGAGCACTTCCAGGACCCGGCCGGTCTCGGCCCGTACGGCCTGGAAACCGCTCGCGGCCGAACCGGCGGGCAGCAGCACCACATCGGCGGCCGTCACCGCGCCCAGGTCGGTGGCCGTCGTGACGGCCGGCGCCGAGGCCCAGTCCTGCGCCTGCGTGCCGACCACGACCCAGCGCCCCGCGGCGGGAGCGGTGTCGAGGGGGTGCTCGGTCCACTCCAGACGGTACGGCGGCTGTGTCCCGCCACCGCGTGCGGCCTCGATCTGCTCGACCGACACCGGCCTGGCCGCCATGGAAGCGACCGTCATCACGGGCAGGCCCGCACTGTCGGCGATCGTCAGGGACGACTCGTCGGGGGCCGGCGAGGTGACGCGGACCCGCAGCGAGGTGACGCCGGGGGTGAGCAGCGATACGCCGGACCAGGCGAAGGGCAGCGAGGCGCCCTTCTTGTCGCGCGGGGAGTTGTCGAGCAGTTCGGTGGCGTGCAGGGCGGCGTCGAGGAGCGCCGGGTGCAGGCCGAACGCGGCGGCGTCGCCGTGCGCCTCCTCGGGGAGCGCCACCTCGGCGAACACCTCGGAGCCGCGTCGCCAGGCGGCCTTGAGGCCCTGGAACACGGTGCCGTACTGGAGCCCGTCGGTGGCGAGTCGGGCGTAGAGGTCCTCCAGTCCGACGGCCGTGGCGCCCTTGGGCGGCCACACACCGAACCCGGCGGACTCCGTGGGCGGCGCGTCGGTGAGGGTGCCGGTGGCGTGCAGCAGCCACGGCCGCTCGCCGGCCGGGTCCTCGTTTCGCGAGTACACGGAGAGGGGCAGCCGGCCGGTCTCGTCCGGGTCGCCGACGCTGACCCGTATCTGGGCCCCGCCGCGCTCGGTGAGGACCAGCGGCGCCTGGAGGGTGAGTTCCTCCAGGAAGCCGTGGCCGGTGTACGTGCCGGCCCGGATCGCCATGTCGACGAAGGCCGTACCGGGCAGCAGGACCGCGCCCGCGACGGCGTGGTCGGCCAGCCAGGGCTGGGTGTCGAGACCGACGCGGCCGGTGAGCAAGTAGGCCTCGGAGTCGGGCAGTTCGACCGCAGCACCCAAGAACGGGTGCGTGGTGGCGACCTGCCCGAGGGTCGACGCGTCGCCCGCCGCGGCGACCGCGTCGAGCCAGTAGCGCTCGCGCTGGAAGGCGTACGTGGGCAGGTCGATGCGATGTGCACCCGATTCGGCGTACAGCGCCTGCCAGTTCACGTCGGTGCCGGCTTCGAAGGCCCTGGCCAGTGCGGTCAGCAGGGTGCTCGCCTCGTCGCGGTCCTTGCGCAGGACCGGGACCAGGAGCGCGGTGTCCGCCAGTGAGGCCTGGGCCATCGCGGAGAGTACCCCGTCGGGGCCCAGCTCGACGAAGGTCGTGACGCCCGCGGCTTCCAGTGCGCGGATGCCGTCGGCGAAGCGCACCGCCTGACGGACGTGGCGCACCCAGTACTCCGGGTCGGCCAACTCCCCCGCGTCCGCGACCTGTCCGGTCACGTTGGACACCACGGCGATGCGCGGCTCACCGAATTCGAGCCCCTGGACCACGTGGCGGAACTCGTCCAGCATCGGGTCCATCAGCGGCGAGTGGAACGCGTGCGAAACGTTCAGCTGCTTCGCGGCGAACCCCGCGTCCTCCAGCTCGGCGACCACGGCGGCGACCGCGGCCTGCTCCCCCGAGATCACCACGGACCGCGGCCCGTTGACGGCAGCGATGCCGACCCGGTCCTCGCGGCCGTCCAGCAGGGGAAGTACGTCCGCCTCGGTGGCCCGCACAGCCACCATCACTCCGCCGGCGGGCAGGGCCTGCATCAGCCGGCCCCGCGCGGAGACCAGCCGGCACGCGTCCTCCAGGGACAGGATCCCCGAGACGTGCGCGGCGGCGATCTCGCCGACCGAGTGGCCGGCCAGGAAGTCCGGCCGCAGACCGAACGACTCGACGAGGCGGAACAGCGCCACCTCGACCGCGAACAGCGCGGCCTGGGTGTACGCGGTCTGGTTCAGCAGCTCCTGGGCACCGTCGTGGTCTCCGTCGTGGTCTCCGTCCTGCGCACCGGCGACGACCTCCCGGAGCGGGCGGTCGAGTCCGGTGTCCAGGAGCGCGTAGGTCTTGTCCAGCGCCGCTGCGAACACCGGGAAGACTCGGGCGAGTTCGTGGCCCATGCCGAGGCGCTGCGCGCCCTGGCCTGTGAACAGAAAGGCGGTCTGGCCATCGGAGCTCGCGGCGCCCGGGCCGTGCTCGCCGTCGGCCTCGCCACCGGCCAGGGCCGCGAGGGCCGCCAGCAGTGCGTCACGGTCCGTGCCGAGCGCCACCGCACGGTGGTCGAGTACGGCTCGCGTGGAGGCCAGTGAGAAGCCCACGTCGGCCGGCGACAGGTCCCCGTCGACGACATATTCGTGCAGCCGCGCCGCCTGTGCGCGCAGGGCCGCTGCGGTGCTGCCGGAGAGCACCCAGGGCACGGGGACACCCGAGGGCCACTGCCCGGTCTCCGCCGGGGCCTCGACCGGCTCCTCCCGGGGAGCTTCCTCGATGATGACGTGCGCATTGGTACCACTGATGCCGAAGGACGAGACACCGGCCCGGCGGGGCACACCATCCACCCGCTCCCACGGCCTGGCCTCCGTCAGCAACTCGACATCACCGGCCGACCAGTCCACATGCGAGGACGGAGCATCGACGTGCAGCGTCCTGGGCATCACACCGTGACGCAACGCCTGCACCATCTTGATGACACCGGCCACACCCGCCGCAGCCTGCGTGTGCCCGAGGTTCGACTTCACCGAACCCAGCCACAACGGACGACCCTCCGCCCGCTCCTGCCCGTACGTCGCAAGCAGCGCCTGCGCCTCGATGGGGTCACCCAGCGTCGTACCCGTACCGTGCGCCTCCACCACATCCACATCGGAAAACTTCAGACCGGCACTCGCCAACGCGGCCCGAATGACACGCTGCTGAGAAGGACCGTTCGGAGCCGTCAAACCGTTGCTCGCACCATCCTGGTTGACGGCGGAACCACGTACCACCGCCAATACCTGATGACCATTCCGGCGCGCGTCCGAGAGCCGCTCCACGAGGAGTACACCGACACCCTCGCCCCAGCCCGTGCCGTCCGCAGCCTCCGCGAACGCCTTGATCCGGCCGTCGGCGGCGAGGCCGCGCTGACGGGCGAAGTCGGTGAAGGTCTCCGGGGTCGCCATGACCGTGACGCCGCCTGCGAGGGCCAGGTCGCACTCGCCGCGGCGCAGCGCGTTCGCCGCCCAGTGCAGGGCCACCAGGGAGGACGAGCACGCCGTGTCCACCGAGACCGCGGGGCCTTCGAGTCCCAGCGCGTAGGACACGCGGCCGGAGACCACGCTGCCGAGGCTGCCGTTGCCGAGGTAGGTCTCCAGGTCTTCCGGGACCGCGCCGAGGCGCGAGGCGTAGTCGTGGTACATCACACCGGCGAAGACACCGGTCCTGCTGCCCTTGAGCGAGGCCGGGTCGATGCCCGCCCGCTCGATGGTCTCCCACGAGGCTTCCAGGAGGAGTCGCTGCTGCGGGTCGGTGGCCAGGGCCTCGCGCGGGCTGATGCCGAAGAACTCGGCGTCGAAGTCGGCGGCGTCGTGCAGGAAGCCGCCCTCGTTGGAGTAGGTCTTGCCGGGCTTGCCGGGCTCCGGGTCGTAGATGCCCTGGAGGTCCCAGCCTCGGTTCTCCGGGAACCCGCTGATGCCGTCGCCGCCCTCGGCGAGGAGCCGCCACAGCTCCTCCGGCGAGTTCACGTCGCCCGGGAAGCGGCAGCTCATGCCCACGATCGCGATCGGTTCGTCGTCGGACAGCACGGTGACGGGCTCCGGTACCGCCGCGTCCGCCTCGGCCCCCACGACCGTGTCGCGGATGTGGTCGGCGAGTGCCAGCGGTGTCGGGTAGTCGAAGACGAGGGTCGCGGGCAGCCGCAGTCCGGTCTCCTTGTTGAGGCGGTTGCGCAGTTCCACGGCCGACAACGAGTCGAATCCGATCTCGGTGAAGGCGCGCTTCGGGTCGATGGCGACGCCCGACTCGTGGTGCAGGACCTCGGCGACATGGGTGCGCACCAGGTCGACGAGGGCGCGGGTGCGGTCGTCGGCGGAGAGGCCGGCGAGCCGCTGGGCGATCGGCGAGGGGGACGCCCCGGAGCGGCCGCCCGCCTGGGCGGTGCGGCGGCCGGTGCCGCGGACCAGGCCGCGCAGCAGTGCGGGGACCCCGTCGGTGCGGGCCCGCAGACCTGCGGGGTCCAGCCTGACCGGTGCGAGTACGGGCTCGTCCACGCCGAGTGCCTCGTCGAACAGGGCCAGGCTCTCCTGGGCCGTGAGCCCGACCATGCCGGAGGAGTTCAGCCGCTCGACCTCGGTACGGGTGAGCCGGCTGACCATGCCCGTACCGCTGTCCCACAGGCCCCAGACCAGGGAGTGCGCGGCCAGTCCCGCGGTTCGGCGGCGGATCGCGAGGCCGTCGAGGAAGGCGTTGGCCGCCGCGTAGTTGCCCTGCCCGGCGCCGTCCAGGGTGCCGGACATCGACGAGAAGAGCACGAACGCGGTGAGCCCGAGGTCACGGGTCAGCTCGTGCAGATGCCAGGCCGCCTCCGCCTTCGGGCGCAGGACGGTGTCCAGGCGTGCGGCGGTGAGAGAGGAGAGGATGCCGTCGTCGACGACGCCCGCCGTGTGGACGACCCCGGTGAGCGGGCGGTCGGCGGGCACCCGGGCCAGCAGGGCGGCGAGACGGTCCCGGTCGGCGAGGTCGCAGGCCTCGACGGTGACGCTCGATGCGCCCGACTCGGCGAGTTCCGTGCGGAGTTCGTCGACTCCGGGGGCGGCTTCACCGCGGCGGCTGACGAGCAGCAGGTGCCGTACGCCGTGTACGGCGACGAGGTGCCGGGCGACCAGGCTGCCCAGTCCGCCCGTACCGCCGGTGATCAGAACCGTGCCGCTCGCGTCAAAGGCCGGCGCCTGGGCGGAAGCGGCCGGCGCCGTGGCCAGCCTCGGCACCAGGACGACCCCTTCGCGTACCGCCAGTTCCGGCTCCCCCGCCGCCAGCGCGGCGGGCAGCGCCCGCAGCGACAGCTCGGATTCGTCGACCGCGACCAGGACGATGCGGCCGGGGTTCTCGTCCTGTGCGGCGCGCACCAGGCCGGAGACGGCGGCGCCGGCCAGGTCCGAGTCGCGGGTCACCACGACCAGCTTCGCCGAGTCGGACCGCTCCTCGGCCAGCCAGGTCTGCAGGGCTTCGAGGACCTGGGCGCTCTCGGCCCGTGCCGACTCGAAATCCTCGCCCGCCGGGCCCGGTGACAGCAGCACCACGTCGGCGCCGGTCACCGTGGAGAGGGTGACGGCTTCGGCGCCGAGCGTCGCCGCCCATGCCTCTGCCTGCGGGCCGGTCACGGCCCACTGTCCCCGGGCGGCAAGGTCCGCGCCGGGCAGCTCGGTCCATTGCATGCGGTACAGCGGCTGTGCGCCGCCGCGCGCCGATTCGATCTGCTCGGCCGATACGGGGCGCGCGATCATCGAACCGACGGTCATCACGGGACGGCCCGTACCGTCGGCGATGATCAGCGAGGACTGCTCGCGGCTGCTGACGGTGATCTGCACGCGCAGCGAGTCCGCACCGACGGCGTGCAGGGTGACGTCGTTCCAGGCGAAGGGCAGCAGGGTGCCTTCGTCCGTCTGGTCCTGACCGGTGAAGGCCAGGTCCGAGGCCTGTAGCGCGGCGTCCAGGAGGGCGGGGTGCAGCCCGAACGTGCCTGCCGTGGTGCGCTCTTCGGCGGGCAGCGCGATCTCGGCGAACACCTGGTCGCCGCGCTGCCAGGCGGCCTTCAGCCCCTGGAAGACGGGGCCGTAGCCGTAGCCCTGGCCCGCCATCCGCTCGTACGCGCCCGAGACGTCGAGCGCGGTGGCGCCCTGCGGCGGCCAGACGCCGAGGTCGGCGGTCGGCGCGGCGGCCGCTGCCGGGGCGAGGCTGCCGCTCGCGTGCAGGGTCCACGGCGCGTCGACCGGGGAGCCCTCGGTGCGGGAGTACACGGCGAGCGGGCGGCGCAGGTCGTCGCCCACCGCGCCGACCAGCACGTGCACCGCGACGCCGCGTGACTCCGGGAGCACCAGTGGTGCCTGGAGGGTCAGTTCCTCCAGGGTCTCGTAGCCGACCTGGTCCCCCGCGCGCACCGCCATCTCGACGAAGGCGGTGCCGGGCAGCAGGACCCGGCCCGTGATCGTGTGATCGGCGAGCCAGGGGTGGCTGAGCAGCGACAGCCGGCCGGTGAGGACCACGCCGTCGGAGTCGGGAAGCAGGACGCCCGCGCCGAGGAAGGGGTGGTCGACGCCGAGCTGGCCGACGCCGGTGACGTCCCTGGTACCGCTGGACGACTCCAGCCAGTAGCGGCGGCGCTGGAAGGCGTACGTGGGCAGCTCGACCCAGCGGGCGCCGGTGCCGGCGAACGGGGTTTCCCAGTCGACGTGGTGGCCGCGTACGTACGCCTGCGCCAGGGCGCCGAGGAGTTCGCGCTCCTCCTTGCGGTCCTTGCGCAGCACGGGTGCGAGGAGGGTGCCTTCGGTGTCCTGGAGGCAGCCTTGGGCCATCGCGGTCAGTACGCCGTCGGGGCCCAGCTCGATGAAGGCCGTGACACCGGCGGCTTCGAGTGCGCGGATCCCGTCGGCGAAGCGCACCGCCTGACGGACGTGGCGCACCCAGTACTCCGGGTCCCCCAGCTCACCCGGGGCGGCGATCTCTCCGGTGACGTTGGAGACGACGGCGATCTTCGGTTCGCGGTAGGCGACCGCCTGGGCGACCCTGCGGAACTCGTCGAGCATCGGCTCCATCAGCGGTGAGTGGAAGGCGTGCGAGACGGTGAGCTGCTTGGTCTTGTGCCCTTGCGCGGTGAGCTCGGCGACAACCTCGGCGACCGCGTCACCGGCGCCGGAGATCACCAGGGAGGCGGGGCCGTTGACGGCGGCCAGACCGACCCGGTCCTCGCGCCCGGCCAGCAGCGGAGTCACGTCCGCCTCAGTGGCCCGGACGGCGAACATCACTCCGCCGGACGGCAGTTCCTGCATCAGGCGTCCGCGGGCCGCCACCAGAACGGCGGCGTCCTCCAGGGAGAGGACCCCGGCGACGTGCGCGGCGGCGATCTCGCCCACCGAGTGGCCGGCCAGGAAGTCGGGCCGTACACCGAACGACTCGACGAGGCGGAACAGCGCCACCTCGACGGCGAACAACGCGGTCTGGGTGTAGACGGTCTGGTCGAGCAGCGCCGCCTCCGCACTGCCGGGATCGGCGAACAGCACGTCCTGCAGGGGCAGTTCGAGCTGCATGTCCAGGTAGTCGCAGGCGTTGTCCAGAGCGTCGGCGAACACCGGGAAGGTGTCGTACAGTTCGCGGCCCATCGCCACCCGCTGCGCGCCCTGGCCGGTGAAGAGGAAGGCGAGGCGGCCTGTGGTGGTCCGGCCGTCGAAGGCGCCGGGCACGGTGACGTCCTCGGCGACGGAGGCCAGTGCGCTCAGCAGCGTCTCGCGGTCCTCGCCGAGGACGACGGCGCGGTGGTCGTGGGCGGTACGGGTGGTCACCAGCGAGTGGCCGATGTCGGCGACGGAGGCGTCGGAGCCCGCCGGTCCCGCGACGAAGGTGTGCAGCCGCCGTGCCTGGCCGCGCAGCGCCTCGGGGCTGCGCGCGGAGATCACCCAGGGCCGAACGGTACCGGCCGGTTCGGGTCCGGCGGCCGGTTCGGGTCCGGCGGCCGGTTCGGGCCGCTCCCGGTCCTCCGGCGCCGCCTGCTCCAGGATGAGGTGGGCGTTGGTGCCGCTGATGCCGAACGCCGAGACGCTCGCGCGGCGCGGGCTGCCTTCGGCGGGTTCCCACGGCATGGCCTCGGTGAGCAGCTCGACGCGGCCCGCGGACCAGTCCACGTGCGGGGTCGGCGCGTCCACGTGCAGCGTCTTGGGGAGGGTCTCGTGCTTCATCGCCATGACCAGCTTGATCACGCTGGCGGCGCCGCCCGCGGCCTGGGTGTGCCCGAGGTTGGACTTGACGGAGCCGAGCCGCAGCGGGCGGTCGGCGGGCCGGTCCTGGCCGAGCGTCGCGAGGATGGCCTGCGCCTCGATGGGGTCGCCGAGACGGGTACCGGTGCCGTGCGCCTCCATGGCGTCGATGTCGGCGGGGACGAGTCCGCCGTTGGCCAGTGCCTGGCGGATGAGCCGCTGCTGCGAGGGGCCGTTGGGTGCGGTGAGGCCATTGCTCGCGCCGTCCTGGTTGATCGCGGTGGAGCGGATCAGGGCCAGTACGGGGTGCCCGTTGCGCCGGGCGTCGGAGAGGCGTTCCAGGATGAAGATTCCGACGCCTTCGGCGAAGCCCGTACCGTCGGCCGCCGCCGCGAACGGCTTGCAGCGGGCGTCGGCGGCCAGGCCGCGCTGCCGGCTGAAGGCGCTGAACATGCCGGGGCTGCCCATGACGGTGACGCCGCCGGCCAGCGCGAGCGAACTCTCGCCCTGGCGAAGGGAGTTCGCCGCGAGATGCATGGAGACCAGGGAGCCCGAGCAGGCGGTGTCCAGGGTGATGGCGGGGCCTTCGAAGCCCATCAAGTAGGACAGCCGACCCGAGATGGCGCTGGGCGCGTTGCCGGTCATCAGGTAACCGTCGAGGCCCTCGGGGGCGTCCAGGACGCTCGTACCGTACTCGTGCACCTCGGCGCCGATGAAGACGCCGGTACGGCCGCCGCGCAGGGTGGCCGGGTCGATGCCGGTGCGCTCCAGTGCTTCCCAGGCCGTTTCCAGGACCACGCGCTGCTGCGGGTCCATGGCGAGCGCCTCGCGCGGGCTGATGCCGAAGAAGTCCGCGTCGAAGAGGGTCGCCTCGTCGAGGAATCCACCTTCGCGCACGTAGCTCTTGCCGAGGACGCCGGGGTCGGGGTCGTACATGCCCTCGATGTCCCAGCCGCGGTCGGTGGGGAAGCCCGCGAGTACCTCGCCGTTGTCCCGCACCAGGCGCCACAGGTCCTCGGGGGACGAGATGCCCGCCGGGTAACGGCAGCCGATGCCGATCAGCGCGATCGGGTCCTCGTCGTCCGCCGCCGACCGCTCGGGGGCGACGACCTCGTCCGTCAGGCCGAGCGCCCGGCCGCGCAGGAAGGACGCGAGGGCGCTCGGGGTGGGATGGTCGAAGGCGAGGGTGACCGGCAGGTCGAGGCCGGTCGCCGCGGCGAGACGGGCGTGCAGGTCGACGGCGGCCAGCGAGTCGAAGCCCAGCTCCATGAAGGGGCGTTCGGCGTCGACCGCAGGCACCTCCTTCCCGGCATGCCGCAGGGCCGCACGGGCGTGCTCGACGACCAGGGCGAGTGCGGCACGCAGCTGATCGGCCGGCTCTAGCGCCGTCAGCCGGCGCGTCAGGGCACTCTGCGCCGGCGCGCTTTGCCCCGGGGTGCTCCGCTCTTCGCCCGACGCACTGCCGGTTTCGGAAACCAAGTTCTCGGACTCGCTCATTCCGCGTACTCCACTACTCGTCCAGCTCGCCGGCAGACAGAATCTCGGGCATGAATATGTATCGAAGCTAACTACGGTGATCTCCGCGGCCACACCCCTAAGCCCCCCTAAGGGGGTGCTACCGGAGGGAAGCCGAACCCTTGGCCGGGAGCGGATGCTCCATGGCTTCGGTGTCGAATTTGTGCGATACGTAGGAAAGCGCACCCAGGAGTTCTCCCGAGGTGACCCGCCGGTTGCCGGAGCTTTCCACGAGGTGCCCGATCGGCAGTTCTCCGGTCGTCGCCCAGCGCAGCCTGCCGGTGTCGTCGATATAGCTGCGGGTGCGCCCCATGTTGTCGGGATGCACGCAGTAAGGAACGTCGAGATAACCGCGCTTGAAGGCGAGGATGAGCGCCTGCCCCACGTCGTCGTGGAGATCGAGCACGGCGGCGACGAGTGCGTGCGCCTCTGCGTACACCTGGGAATCCGTGGAATTCCCCGGCCGTGCGCCACCGGGGAACGCCGTGGCGGCCCTGGTGGCGTGTTCGAGGGCCGCGATGTTCTCCTCGATCGTGGGGATGCGACGGGATTCCGCGACGGTCTTCACGATGATCCGCTCCGACCCGGTGGCGGCGGCCAGTTGGGCGGCCTGCCCCAGCAGCCGGTAGGAGCCGCCGTCGGTGGTGGGGTACACGCCCATGTAGGTGTAGATCACGACGTGCCAGGTCGCGGCGGGCAGCAGCTCGGCGCAGAGTGCCCGCAGCGCGGCGACGGCCTCGACGTCCTGGCCGAAGTGGGTCTGCTGGGCGTAGCTGACGGAGATGCTGCGGATGCCGTGCCGGTAGAAGAACAGTGCCTCCAGGGCGCTGATCGCCACCAGCAGGCTCGGCGGGCAGAGCTGGCCGAGCATGCATCCGCCGAAGGTCTCCAGATGCGGGTCCACGCCCATGCCGCGCAGTTGCGCGAGGAAGAGGGTGGAGCGGTCCCATTCGCGCACCGACTGGTCGAGCGGGGTGCGCCCGTACGGCAGGCAGTAGGAGACCGGGCCGCCCTCGGAGGCACTGAGGCCGGCCCGGACCGTGGCGGCGAAGATGTCGAAGGGCTTCGCCGAGCCGTGCCGCACCTGTACCGGGAAGTCGGGGCCGTGGATGCCGTCGAGCATGTCCCGGGTCGTGTGCGCGCTGTAGTTGACGATCGGGAAGCCGTTGATGCCGGTGCCCTGCCGCAGCGCCTCGTCGACGGCCACGGTGTCGCCGACCCGGGTGTAGGCGTCGATGGTGAGGGTGCCGACCGTGGTGGCGTCGGCCCCCTTGGTGGCCGCGAGACCCCGGCGCATCTGTGCCGGGTCGCTGAACCCCATCCGCGGCTGGACCACCAGGCGCCCCGCCCGGTGCGCGGCGCGCACGAAGCGGCCGAAGTCCGGGTGGGCGCCCTGCCCGGTGGTGGCCGGCGCGTCCCTGGCCCCGATGCGGGCCGGGGCGTGCCCGTACGGGGGGTGTTCGTGCTCCGAACGGTCCCGGGGGTGTTCGGCATCGGACCGGTCCCTGGGGTGCTCCTCGGTCACGAAAGGACTCTCTGCGGGAGTGCGCCGATGAACCTCTCGAAGGAGCCGAGCTCGGTCCTGCCGTCCTCGAAGACCGCGTCGAAACCGGCCGCGAGGAGTTCCTCGATGTGCGCGGCGTCCTCGCCGCCGGAGATGCCGAGCTTGCCGCCGATCACCATCGGGGTGCGGATCAGCGCATCGGCCTCGCGCAGCTTCTTGATGGCGCGCAGACCGTCCTGGTATCCGTGTCCGTTGACGCTGCTGATCACCACCAGCGCCGGGTCGTGCTCGCGGATCTCGGACTCCAGCAGCTCGTCGGGGACGGTCGGTCCCAGGTTGACGACGTCGTAACCGAGTTCCTCGATGAGCAGCTGGAGGAAGACCAGGTTCCAGGTGTGCGCGTCGGAGGAGAGCCCGCTGACCACGACGGTCTGCCGCGGACGGCCGGGCATGCCAGGGTCGGCGGAGGTGTCGGTCGTGCCGCCGGAAAGGGTCGCCATCTGGCTCATGCGTACCTCCTGTGGTGCTCGATGCGGGATACGGACACGACCTCGTCGCCCCGCACGACGATTTCGACGGGGGCGGGCCTGCCGAGGAACATCAGCAGGCTGGAAGTGGGGCCGTAGGCGCCGGCGTTGGGGATCTCGATGACGTCGCCGGCCTCCAGCGGCGGCAGCGCCACCGACCGGCCGAGTACGTCGCCGGGGGTGCAGAGCGGGCCGACGAGGCTCGACTTCTCCCAACTCTCCACCGACTCCGGGGACGCGCCCGCGGTGTCGGGGCTGACCGCCACCGGCAGCAGCCGGCCGAGGCCGGACATCCCGCCGAAGGTGTTGATGCCCGCGTCGAGGATGACGAACTTGCGGCCCCGGCTCTCCTTGATGTTGACCACACCGGCCAGCAGCGTGCCGCTGTCGCCGACGAGGTAGCGGCCGGACTCGCAGGCCACCTTGGGAAAGCCCTCGCGCCAGCGCGGGAAGTGCTCGTCGAGAGTCTGCGACAGCGCCTCGCGGAGTCTGCCGTAGACGGGACGCTCGCCGGGAACCGCGTACGGCACGGAGAAGCCGCCGCCGATGTCCAGGAAGCGGGGCTCGTCGAGCCCGATGTCGCGGAAGGTCCTGGCCGCCTCGGCGATGGTGTGCTGGAACTCGCCGATGAGGGCGTCCTCGTCGCGGGCGTTGCTCAGCGGGAAGAAGTGGGCACCCACGATCTCCGTGCCCTCGACGGCCCTGAGCAGCGGGATCTGCTCGACGAGGGTCTCGCTGTCGATGCCGAACTGGGAGGGGGCGCCGGTCATCCGGATGCTGGTGGTGGCGCTGGCCGACGCGCTGTTGATGCGCAGCAGGGCCTGGGCCACGACGCCGAGACGGAGGGCCACGGCACCGATGTGCCGGAGGTCGGTGAGGGACTCCACGGAGAACATCCGCACGCCCTTGGCGATGGCTTCGTCGAGTTCGCCGTCGGTCTTGCCCGGTCCGGTGTAGAGGCACTCGCCGGGGTCGAAGCCGGCGCTCAGGGCGGCGTCCAGCTCACCCGTCGAGCTGATCTCGGCGCGGCAGGCACGGTCGCCGCCCTGCCGCAGCGCCCGGATGACCTCCGGGTGCGGGTTGGCCTTGACTGCGCTGAAGAGCTCGAACTCCTCGGGCAGCGCGGCGAACAGGTCGTCCCTCGCGGCCTCGACCCGGTTCAGGTCATAGACGTAGGCCGGAGTGCCATGGCGCTCCACGAGGTCGGCGTAACGGGTCATTTGGAGGTCTCCTCGAGAAGCCGGGCCAGCTTCTTCTTGTCGTTCTTGCCGTTCGGCGTGAGCGGGATCGCGTCGAGGACGTGGCAGACGGAGGGCACCTTCTGGGCCTCCAGCCGGGCGCTGAGCTCGCGCAGGATCTCGTGCTTGGCCCGGTCGGCCTCGACGAACAGCACGAGGTCGCGGGTGTCGGTGGGCGGCAGCACCACGGCCGCGCGGACGCCGTGGATGTCGGCGGCGGCGGACTCGATCTCGGTGGTGCTCATCCGGACGCCCTTGCGCTTGAACATGTCGTCGCGGCGGCCGTCGAAGTAGAGGTAGCCGTCCTCGTCGAGCCAGCCGTAGTCGCCGGTGTGCAGGCGCAGGGCGCCGTTGTCCGGGCCCGGGCGGAAGGTCTTGGCGCTCAGTTCGGGGTTGCGCCAGTAGCCGGGCATCACGTGCGGGCCCACGGCGACGATCTCGCCGGTCTCGCCCGCCGGCAGCGGGGCTCCGTCTGCGTCCAGGATCAGCACCTGGGTGCCGGGGACGGCGCGGCCCACGGAGTCGGGGCGTTCCTTCTCCAGCTCGGGCGGCATGACCGTGATGCGCTTGGATTCGGTCTGCCCGTACTGGCGGACCACTTGGGAGCCGGGGAACTTGGTGCGCAGCGCGTCGATGGTGGCCTGTGGCAGGGCCGCACCGGTGTTGCTGAACAGCCGCACGGTGGGTGCCGGGTTCTCCTCGCGCTCCGCGAGCCGGATGATCATGGCGGCCAGCGAGGGCACGATCGGCACGATGGTGGCGCCGCTCTCGCGGATGCGGCGCAGCAGCACCAGGTCGGACGCGCCGTCGGCCAGCACGATCTCGGAGCGGCCGATGGTGGACAGCAGCACCTTGTACAGACCGTAGTCCCAGGAGATCGGGAAGCGGCAGAAGACCACGTCGTCGGAGCGGTATCCGATGACGCCCTCGAGCGCCTCGGAGATGAAGGTGATCTGGGCGTGCGGGCAGATCACGGCCTTCGGGGCGGCGGTGCTGCCGGAGGTGTAGACGAGGACCGCGGGGTGGTCGGCGGGGATCTCGGCGGCCGGCGGGCGGGCGTCGATCTCGGCGTGCTTCTCGACCTCGGTCCAGGCGGCGCCGTACTCCCGCACGAGGGCCGGGGTGAGGCCGCGCACGGTCTCCTCGGCGTCGGCGGTGACGATGACCAGGGCAGGCTCGGAGTTCTCCAGGACCGGGGCCAGGTGGAAGGTCTTCATGCCCGAGTTGAGCGGAACGAAGACGACCCCGCTGCGGCTGGCGCCGTAGAACATCGCGACGAGCTCACGGGTGGTGGGCAGCTGGACCACGAGCCGGTCGCCGGGGACCAGCCCCTGCTCCGCCAGCCAGTCGGCGAAGGCGTGTGCGTGGGCGTCGAGTTCCGCGTACGTCCATGTTCCTGCGGCGTCACTGACCGCCCGGGACTGTGCGGAATCGGCAACTGCTTCCGTCAGCAGTTCGTGCACGAGCTTTTTCCGGCGGGAAAGTGACTCGCCGGGTATTCGATCCGCAAAAGAAGTGGTGTCCAAGGCCGTTCTCCTGTCGCCGGCTCCGCATGGGTGAGATCGATGTATTGCTGCCATCAATCCGCTACGAAGTTACCCGCGACAGGAGACCCTGCCCCACCCCTAATCCCCCCTATTGCCGTTCCGCCCATTCCCGGCGCGCAGCAGGTCACCGGCACGATTCCGCAGTTCTTTGCGGTCGATTTTCCGGTTGGCGTTCACAGGGAATTCATCGATGAGTTCATAGCGCCTGGGCAGCAGCCCGCGCGGGAGTACCTCGCTCAGCTTCCTGGCGAACTCGACGGGACGTACGGGTTGCTGACCGGTGTAGAAGACAACGAGTTGGGTTCCGTCGTCGGTGGCCGCGTCCACGGTCACCGCCTCACCGACCCCTTCGACCGCACCCAGGGCGTGGTCGATCTCGGCGAGTTCGACGCGCCAGCCCTGGAGCTGGACCTGGGCGTCGAGCCTTCCCAGGTAGGCGAGTTCACCGGCCCCGACGCGCCGGACCCGGTCGCCGGTGCGGTACCAGAGTCGCGAGTCGCGCTCCATGAACCGGCCCCGGTCGTCGTCCGGGTCGAGGTAGCCGGGTGCCATCTGCGGTCCTGAGAGGCACAGTTCGCCCTCGGTCGCGGCCTCGTTGTCGTCCGCGTCGAGGAGCAGGTGCTCGTGTCCCGCGTGTACGGCGCCGATCGGCACGATCCCGTTGGCGCCCAGCTCCGGCGAGCGAACCGGGTCCCAGCGGTGTGCGGCGATGGTGACGGTGAACTCGGTGGGCCCGTAAAGGTTCTCCAGCACGGATCCGGACGCCGCCCGCTGCCACGCGTCCGCGTCCTGGCACTTGAGTGCTTCGCCCGCGAAGAAGCTCCAGCGCAGGGACGGCAGCGAGCCGGCTGCGAGCCCGCCCGTGCGGCGGGCCAGCGAGATGGCGCCGGGTGTCGAGAACCACACGCTCACCCGGTGCTCGGTCAGGAAGCCCGGCAGGTCGCGGTACCCCTGAGCCGGGATGACGAGTGCGGTCGCGCCGGCGCCCCAGGCGCAGAACAGATCGAACAGTGAGCAGTCGAAGTTCAGGTCGAAGGCCTGCGAGAAGACGTCGTCGGCCGTGAAGTCGTACCGTTCGTCGAGGAGACCGAAGTAGTGGCTGGTGTTTCCGTGCGTGAGCGGGACGCCCTTGGGCCGGCCGGTCGAGCCCGAGGTGAACAGCATGTACGCGATGTCGCCCGGTCCGACCGGCCGGGGCTCCGCAAGTGCGTGCCGTTCGTCGGGCACGATCCGGCGCAGCCCGCCGCCGAGTGCGGCGTCGGAGTCGGCGAGCAGCACCGGGACGGTGCTGTCCGGGCCGAGCAGCGCGGGCAGTTGCGCGCCGCCACCGGCGTCGGCGATCACCGCGGAGAGCGGCGCCGCGTCGAGCATGCCCCGGGTGCGGGCCTGCGGGAAGTCGGGGCGCAGCGGCACCACGGCGGCGCCGGCGTACAGCGCCGCGAGGATGCCCACGTACGCCGTGACTCCCTTGGACGCCAGTACACCGACGGCCTTGGGCGGGCGGGCCGCGTCGGCAGTGAGGGCGCCCGCCCAGCGTAGCGCCAGTTCGTGGGCGTGCGCGTACGTGAGGGACTCCGCGCCGACGCGCACCGCGTCGCGGTCCGGCGACTTGGCCAGTCCGCGCAGGAAGCGCGCGTACAGCGCGTGCTCAGCTGGTGCCCCCACGGTCAGGCGGCCGGCTGGAGCAGGCCGGAGAGCGCCTTCCACAGGACGCCGGGCGTCCGGAAGGTCTCCAGGCTCAGGGCGTCGTCCTGGAAGCGGACGTCGTAGGCGTTCTCCAGCTGGGCGAGCAGCTCGACGGTGCCCAGCGAGTCCAGGCCGAGGTCACGCAGTTCGGTGTCGCTGGTGAACAGCTCGTCGTCGCCGAAGAAGGGCAGGTAGCCGCGGACTATGTCTTCGAACTTGTCGTCCCACACGGTGGTGTTTCCTCACTCTGGGATGGGTGGTGCAGGTTGGTGGTGGTGCCGCGCTGTCGGCAGGCCCTCAGGCCGCGGCCTTCGAGCGGCTGCGTGGCCGCATCGCGACGGCCGGGCCGGCGGGTACGACCTCGAAGCTGTTGCGGGTCAGGGGTACCCGGCCGAACAGGGCGTCCGGGCCCGATACGCATGCCTTCGTCACACCCAGGGCGCGCAGCGAGGCCACGACCTCGGGCCACCGCATCGGCGTGACGAAGCTGTCCAACAGCATGGTGCGGATCTCGTCGGCGGTGGTCAGGACGGTGCCGTCCTGGTCGGCCACGACCGGGAGCCGCGGGTCGTGGAAGGTCAGCGAGGAGAAGACCTCCGCCTCCGCCCTGGCCCGCAGCGAGCCGAAGGCCGAGCAGTGCACGGGCGGGCGCATCGTGTAGAGCGACATCCCGCCGAGTTCGCGCAGCCGAGGGCGGAGCCATTCGAGGCTGTGCTCGCGCATCGACACCATGTGGAAGTCGTGATCGATGTAGCACGAGACCTCGTGGAACTCACCGCGCTCCTCGAACTCGTCGAAGATCTGCTGCAGTCTGTCCTGCGGGGTGCGCAGGAAGGAGTGCGTCACCACGTCCTGGTGGTCGGTGGTGAAGTAGTCCGCCATGCAGCGGGCGACGCCGGCCGTCATGCGGACCGCGTCCTCGAAGGACAGCGCACCGGAGTACGCGGCCAGCACCTTCTCGCCGAAGCTCGGCCCGGTGCAGACCTCGGGCACCAGGCCCAGGGTCCGCTCGGCCCAGTCGGCGGAGGCCAGGCAGTTCACCAGGAACGCGACCTGCGCGGCCTCCGAGTAGTCGTCCGCCTCGTCGCGGAAACGGTCGATCAGCGAGTAACCGAGCACCTCGTCCGCCCGCGCCGTGAGCCGCCGCGCGGCCGGGTTGATCAGCATGAACTTCCCCACCTCGGAAAAGGGGGAGGCGCCCATTCCGGGGAAGATGATCGCGGTTTCGGCCCGGAGCCCGGAGGTCATCCGCGCTCTCCTTCCAGGAGTGTGTCGAGGTATCCGAGCAGCACTTCGTTGAAGCGCTCGGGTTCTTCCAGGTGCGGCAGGTGGCTGGAGTTCTCCAGGATTTCCCACCGCACTTCGGGAATCCGGTCGAAGTAGGGCTGCACGGTCTCCGGAGTCGCCTCGTCGTGGCGGCCGGTGAGCAGCAGCGTGGGAACGTCGATCCGGTCGAGTTCGTCGATGACCGACCAGTCCTTGAGCGTCCCGATCACATGGAACTCGTTCGGGCCGTTCATCGTGTAATAGACGGTCGGGTCGTCGTAGATCTCCATGAAGGACGCGATGAAGTCACGGGGCCAGGGCACGACCCGGCACACGTGCTTGTCGTAGAAGACCCGCATGGCGGTGAGGTATTCCTCGCTGTCCGTGCTGCCGGCCGCTTCGTGCCGCAGCAGCGTCCCCTGGACGTCCGCCGGCAGTTCGGCGCGCAGTACGTCCATCGCCTTGAGCCAGAGTCCGTACGAGGCAGGGGAGTTGGCGATCACCAGGCCGCGCAGACCGGCGGGCCTCTCCGCAGCGTGCGCCGCCCCGAGCAGGCCGCCCCAGGAGTGCCCGAACAGTACGTAGTCCTCGTCGACCCCCAGCTTGCGCAGGAGGTTGTTCAGCTCGTCCTGGAAGAGCTGAACCGTCCAGAAGTCCGGTCCACGGTCGGGCAGATGGGTGGAGCCGCCGTTGCCGATCTGGTCGTAGTGGATCACCGGCCAGCCCTGGGCTGCCAGTTCACACAACGCGAGCATGTAGTCGTGCGTACTGCCGGGACCGCCGTGCAGCACCACTATGGGCGGGCGTCCCCCGTGGAGATCGCCCGTCACTCGGTACCAGGTTTTGTATTCCTTGAAAGAAACGGTTCCCTTGGCGCTCGGCGCTCTGGACATGAATCTCCCTATCAGAATTGTCCGGGGTCCATCAATCACTTCCGGACAGCACTGCCGAGTCCATGCCGGAAAACGATTCTCCGCGATGATCGAGCGGACGTCCCGTGGCCGTGAATCGGCCACGAAACAGTTACGGCCCGGCGTGTGTTTGTCTGCAAGGTATAGGACCCGACTACGCGGGCAGACCCCTATCCGCCCCCTACGGACCCCTGACGGCCCGGCGGTGCGACCCTCGCGGTCCGGTCGCCCGGCAGGTCGCGGGGCAGGTGGTCAGCCGGTCGTGTTCCGGAGCCATTCCTCGACGGCACGGGCCGTCTCGACCGCGTGGTTCTCGACGATCGTGAAGTGGGTGCCCGGGACCTCGGCGCGGGTGTGCGCGGTCGGCCAAACGGCCCGCCATCCGTCTCCGCCGGACAGGTCGTCGGCGACGAAGTTCTCGGTGGGTCCGACGAACAGGACGGGCGTACGCATCTCGTGGGGCCGCACGTCGCCGATCAGTTCGACGTACCGGCCCATGGCTCCGAGCCGGGTGGCGTCGAACCCGCCGAAGTCGTCCTCGCGGTCGAACATCCCGGCCATCATCTGGCCCCAGAAGCTCGCCGAGTCATTGTCGTCGTCACCCGTGTCGGGCAGATAGGAGTCGAGCAGTACGACACCGGACGCCGGAGTCCCCTCGCCTTCCAGGTATTCGGCGACGGCGTGCGCGAACTGACCGCCCGACGAATAGCCGACAATCACGAACGGCTTGCCCCCGGCGGCTCGAAGGACGTGTTCGGCGAACGCCTCGACGGCGGCGGGCACCGTGGCCGGCAGCCGGTCCGAAGGCCGGAACCCGAGCACGGGCAGCGCGATCACCTCGCGTACGTCACGGAAGTTGACCGCGAAACGCGCGTACTGCTGAGCGCCGCCCATCGCCATCGGGGACGGCATGCAGATGAGGGCCGGCCCCTGTGGTCCACGGGCCAGCGTGACCGGTTCGGGGAACACCGCACCGCTCTGCCCGTCCGCCGCCACCTGCTCCTCGGTCTCCTTGAGCTCGGCCACCGAGTGGAACCAGGGGCGGATCTGTCCGGCCGCCTTGATCAGCCGGATTCCGCCGGGCAGATTGCCGTTGAGAATCGCCTGCCGGAACAGGCCGCGGATGGACTCCGGGGTCTCGCCCGGCCTGTCCTCGGAAGGATGGGCGGTTCTTCCGGGCACGGTGGCCCCGGCGGCTTCCGCGAGTTGTTGCTGAAGGTGCCCGGCGAGCGCCGCGGGGGTGCGGTGGTCGAAGATGGCGCTGGTGGTCAGGCTTCCGCCGGTCGCCTGGTTCACCAGGTTGCGGATCTCCATCGCCGACAGCGAGTCCACCCCGGATTCGAGGAAGTCGCGTTCCGGTTCGACGTCGTCGGCGGAGGCGTGGCCGAGTACCACCGCGACCCGGCCGAGTATCAGGGCGAGCAGTTCCCGCACCTGTTCCGCGACCGGCAGCCCGGCGAAGGACGCGGGCAGCCCGGTTGCCGTACTGCCGCCCGGGCGCTGGGCACTGCGGGCGGGCGTACGGACCAACGCGCGCAGCAGCGGCGGAACTTCGACCGTCGACGGGCGCGCCCGGACGGGCGCGGTGTCGAGGCGTACGGGCAGCAGGGACGCGTGCTCGGACCGCAGGGCGGCGTCGAACAGGTCCAGGCCCTCCGCCGCCGACAGCCCGACGATGCCGGACCGTACCGGCCGCTGGAGTTCGGCCTCCTCCATCGACTCCGCGGCGCCCCCGGTCCCGCCGCCGCCCGCCGCCCATCCGCCCCAGCCGAGGGACAGCGCGGGCAGCCCCTTGGCCCTGCGCCAGTGCGCCAGCATGTCGGTGAAGGCGTTCGCCGCAGTGTAGTGGGCCTGTCCCGCAACGCCCGTGGTGCCGGCGAACGAGGAGAACAGGACAAAGGACTTGAGGTCGAGGTCCTGCGTCAGTTCGTGCAGATGGAGGGCAGCGTCGACCTTCGGCCGCAGCACCCGGTCGAGGCCCTCCGCCGTCAGGGCCGGGAGGGTGGCGTCGTCCAGGACCCCCGCGGTGTGCACCACGGCCGTCAGCGGACGCTCGGCGGGAACACCGGCGAGGACGGCGGCCAGGGCGGCGCGGTCGGCGAGGTCGCAGGCCTCGACGGTGACGCTCTTGGCACCCGACTCGGCGAGTTCGTCGCGCAGTTCGCCGATGCCGGGGGCTGTCCCGCCAGGGCTGCCGAACAGCAGGAGATGCCGGACTCCGTGCTCGGACACCAGGTGGCGGGCCACCACGGCGCCGAGGCCGCCGGTGCCTCCGGTGATCAGGACCGTGCCGTCCGGGTCGAAGGCCGTGCCGTCCGGGTCGGAGACCGCGTCGCCGAAGGGCCCGGCACCGGGGCCCTGGGCGCCGACCACCCGAGCGGCCGGCGTCGGGACGCGGCCGAGCCGCGGTACGAGCGGGGCGCCTTCGCGCAGTGCCACCTCGGGCTCGGCCAGGGCCACGACGGTGGTCAGCGCGCGATACGAGGCCTCGGTGCCGTCCACGTCGACTGCCGACAGACGGCCGGGGTACTCGTCGGCCGCGGACCTCATCAGACCCCACACGGGGCTGAGTGCCAGGCCGGGCACGGTGTCCGCGCCGGACACGGCGACCGCCCCCTCGGTCAGCACGACCAGCCGGGTTCCGGCCAGCCTCTCCTCGGCGACCCAGCGCTGGAGTACGTCCATGGTGCGCGCGGTGGCGGCTGCGGCCGCGGCGGCGACGTCCGAGGACCCGCCGTCGACGGGCGCGTTGGTGCCGACCCCGCTGACAACGGGCTTCGTGGCCACGGGCTCGAAGGCCACGGGGAACACCACCACATCGGGCAGCGTGCCGCCCGCGTCCAAGCACGTGACCAGCGCCGCGACATCCAAGTGCACGGCGGTTTCCGGGCCGAGCAGCGGGGCGAGCCCGGGACCTCCGGCCCCCAGCACGGCCCATCGGGGGGCCGTGGTGACGTCGGCCGGGGGCGGAGCCACCCAGTTGACCTGGAACAGCGAGTCCGCCGCCGCACCCCGCGCTGCCCTGAGCTGCGCCGCCGACAGGGGACGTACGACGAGGGAGCCCACCGCGGCGACGGGCCGGCCCTCGGCGTCGGCGATGTCCAGCGCCACGGCCTCCCGGCCCGCCACCGGGCTCACCCGTACGCGCAGCCGGGTCGCGCCGGTCGCGTAGACGTCGACGTCGGTCCAGGCGAAGGGCAGCCCGCCCTGTCCGGCGCCCCCGGACAGGCTCACCGCGTGCAGTACCGCGTCGAGTGCCGCGGGGTGTACGCCGAACTCCTCGCCGCCCGAGTCCGCTCCGTCGGGGAGGGAGACTTCGGCGAACACCTCGTCTCCGAGCCTCCAAGCGGCTTGAAGGCCCCGGAACACCGGCCCGTACTCCTGGCCGCCCTCGGCCAGGTTCTCGTACACCTCGTCCACATCCACCGGCTCGGCACCCTGCGGAGGCCAGGACGCGAAGTCGAACGAGCCACTGCCGCGCCCCGCGTTCAGCGCGCCGGTCGCATGGCACGTCCACGCTGTACCGGCCTCGGCGTCAGCGGGTCGGGCGTACACCCGCACCTCGCGGGCACCGTCGTCACCGGGCTCGCTGACGACCACTTGGAGCAGTACGCCACCGCGCTCGGGCAGGACCAACGGGGCGGCCGGGAGCAGGGTGTCGAGGCGCTCGCAACCGACGTGCCGGCCGGCGCGCAGCGCCAGCTCGACGAAGGCGGCACCGGGGAGCAGAGCCGTGCCCGCGAAGACGTGGTCGGCCAGCCACGGATGCGTGTCCAACCCGATGCGGCCGGTCAGCACGTGGCCGCCGGAGTCGGGGAGTTCGACCGCCGCGCCGAGGAAGGGATGCGCGGTCGCCACCTGTCCGAGCGAAGAGGCGTCACCGGAAACGGAAGTCGCGTCGAGCCAGTGGCGGTCGCGCTGGAAGGCGTACGTGGGCAGATCAACCCGGCGGGCGCCCAGACCGGCGTACAGTGCCTGCCAGTCGACCGCCGTCCCCGCCCGGAAGGCCTGGGCGAGCGCGGTCAGCAGGGTCTGCGCCTCGTCCCGCCCCTTGCGCAGGACGGGGACGAGCAGGGCGGCTTCGGGCTTCTCCAGGGACGGCTGGGCCATCGCGGACAGGACGCCGTCGGGACCCAGCTCGATGAAGGTCGAGACGCCCGCGGCTTCGAGCGCCCGGATCCCGTCGGCGAACCGCACCGGCTCACGGACATGACGCACCCAGTACTCGGGGTCGGCGAGGTCCCGCGCACCGGCGATGGTGCCGGTGACGTTGGAGACCACCGCAATACGCGGCTCACCGAACTCGATCTGCCGCACCACCTGCCGGAACTCCTCCAGCATCGGGTCCATCAACGGCGAGTGAAACGCGTGCGAGACCGCCAGCCGCCTGGCCACAACACCCCGCGCCTCCAGCCGCGCCACCACCTCCGACACCGCACCTTCCGCGCCCGAGACCACCACGGACCGCGGCCCGTTCACCGCCGCAAGACCCACACCGGCAGTCAGCAGCGGCAGTACATCCGCCTCGGCAGCCCGCACCGCCACCATCACACCACCGGCAGGCAGCGCCTGCATCAAACGACCCCGCGCGGCAACCAGACGACAGGCATCCTCCAGAGACAACACCCCCGCCACATGCGCAGCCGCAATCTCCCCCACCGAATGACCACCGACAAAGTCAGGGCGCACCCCGAAAGACTCCACCAAACGGAACAACGCCACCTCGACCGCAAACAACGCAGCCTGCGTATAAGCGGTCTGGGTCAGCAGCTCTTCCTCACCGAGGATCACCTCCCGCAACGAACGCGCCAGCCCGGCGTCGAACAGCGCGCAGACCTCCTCCAGCACCCTCGCGTACACCGGGAACCGAGCCGCGAGTTCCCGGCCCATACCCACCCGCTGACTACCCTGACCGGTAAACAGGAACGCCGTCCTGCCCCCCTCCGCCCGCGAGGCACCCCGAGCACCCGCACCCGCTGCCACCTCCGCCAGCCCGGCCAACAACTCCCCACGGTCCGTACCCAAAACCACCGCACGGTGATCGAAGAGCGCACGCGAAGTCGCCAGCGAAAAACCGGTATCCACCGGGAAGAAGTCCGCACGGCCAGCAACAAACTCGCGCAACCGCGCCGCCTGCGCACGCAACGCATCCGCCGAACGGCCCGACACCACCCACGGCACCGGAACACCCACAGGCCAACCCGACACAGAAACATCCCCGCCGACGACCCCGGCCACCTCCCCCGAAACCTGCCCCGGAGGCTCCTCCACAATCACATGCGCATTGGTACCGCTGATACCGAAGGACGAGACACCCGCACGACGCGTCTCGCCCTCGCGCTTCTGCCACTCCACCTCTTCGGTGAGCAGCTCGATGTCGCCCGCCGTCCAGTCGACGTGCGAGGACGGGGCGTCGACGTGCAGGGTCCTGGGCATGACGCCGTGGCGCAGCGCCTGCACCATCTTGATGACACCGGCGACTCCGGCGGCGGCCTGGGTGTGTCCGAGGTTGGACTTCACCGAGCCCAGCCGCAACGGGCGTCCCTGCGGGCGCTCCTGCCCGTAGGTCGCGAGCAGCGCGTCCGCCTCGATGGGGTCGCCCAGGGTGGTGCCGGTGCCGTGCGCCTCGACCACGTCCACGTCGGCGGCCTTCAGTCCGGCGTTCGCCAACGCAGCTCGGATGACACGCTGCTGGGAAGGTCCGTTGGGGGCCGTCAGGCCGTTGCTCGCACCGTCCTGATTGACGGCGGAACCACGTACCACCGCCAGCACCTGATGACCGTTCCTGCGCGCGTCCGAGAGCCGCTCCACGAGCAGCACACCGGCGCCCTCGGCGAAGCCCGTGCCGTCCGCGCCGTCCGCGAAGGACTTGCAGCGGCCGTCGGGGGCCAGGCCACGCTGGCGGCTGAATTCCACGAAGGTGCCCGGGGTGGCCATGACGGTCACACCGCCCGCGAGGGCCAGCTCGCACTCGCCGCGCCGCAGTGACTGGACCGCCAGGTGCAGGGCCACCAGGGAGGACGAGCACGCGGTGTCCACCGAGACGGCGGGGCCCTCCAGGCCGAAGGTGTAGGCGACCCGCCCCGAGACGATATTGCCACTTCCGAAGCTGTTCGGGTAGTCGTGGTACATGACGCCGGAGAAGACACCGGTCGTGGTCCCCCGCAGGCTGGCCGGGACGATTCCCGCGTGCTCCATGGCCTCCCAGGAGGCTTCCAGCATCAGCCGCTGCTGCGGGTCGAGGACCGGTGCCTCGCGCGGGCCGATGCCGAAGAACTTGGCGTCGAAGTCCGCCGCGTCGAGCAGGAAGCCGCCGTCCAGGCTGTACGTCGTACCGGCGCGCTCACCCTTGGGGTCGTGCAGCCGCTCAAGGTCCCAGCCCCGGTCCCCCGGGAAGCGGGTGATGCCGTCCCGGCCGGCCCTGACGAACTCCCACAGCTCGTCGGGGGTGCGTACGCCGCCGGGGAACCGGCAGGCCATGCCCACGATCGCGATCGGTTCGCGGGAGGCGGACACCACCTTGCGATTCTGGTCCCGCAGGCGTTCGGTCTCCTTGAGCGAGGCCCGCAGGGCCTCGATCAGCTTTCCCTCGTTCTGGGCCATGATGGGCTCACGCCTCCCGCGTCATGTCGTTGAGCGCCATCTCGATGAGGCTCTCGGTGTCCATCTCGTCGATGTCCTCGGCGTACTCGGCCTCGGACACCCCTTGTTCGGTTGCGCCCGTCGGGCCGCTGCCCAGTCCGGTGAGTTCGAGGAGGCTGTCGAGCAGCCCTGCCGCCCGGAGCTGCGGCAGCGAAAGGGCCTGGAAGGCCCGGTGCAGCCGCGCCTCGGCCTCCGCCTCCGGGCTTGCCTCTGGCGCCAGTTGCTCCCTCAGGTGGGCGGCGAGGGCGCGGATGCTCGGGTAGTCGAAGATCAGGGCAGCGGGCAGTCGGAGCCCGGTCGCCTCGTTCATACGGTTGCGGAACTCCACGGAGGTCAGCGAGTCAAAGCCGAGTTCGTTGAAGGCCCGCTCCTCCTCGATGGTCTCCGTTCCCCGGTGACCCAGGACGACCGCGGCCTGAGCACGGACCAGGTCGCGCAGCAGCGTTTCGCGCTCGGCCTCGGGTGCCTCGGCGAGCCTGCGCCGCAGCGTGTCGGCCCCGGTGCCGGCGGTGTCGGCGACCCGTCGCGCCACAGGGGCCCGCACCAACCCGCGCAAGAGCGCCGGGAGTTCGGCACCGGCCTCGCCGAGTACCTTGAGGTTCAGCTTGACCGGGACCAGTGCCGGCTCGCCGAGCGCGACGGCCGTGTCGAACAGAGCCGTGCCGAGCTCGGCGGTGAGCACCTCCACACCGGCCCGGGCCGCGCGCCGCACGTCGGCCTCATTGAGCGTGCCCGCCATGCCGTCCGTGCCCCACATGCCCCAGGCGAGGGACGTGGCGGGCAGCCCGGACGCCCGGCGCTGTTGCGCGAGGGCGTCCAAGTAGGCGTTGGCGGCTGCGTAGTTGCCCTGTCCCGGACCGCCCAGCACACCGCCGACGGACGAGAACAGCACAAACGCCGTGAGTCCCGCGTCCCGGGTCAGCTGGTGCAGGTTCCAGGCCGCGTCGACCTTCGGGCGCAGTACGGCGTCCATCCGGGCGGGAGTGAGGGACGCGATCGTGGCGTCGTCCAGCACACCCGCGGCGTGCACTACGCCGGTCAGTGGGCGGTCGGCGGGGACGCGCCCGAGGACGTCGGCCAGCGCGGCGCGGTCGGCGACGTCGCAGGCCTCTACGGTGACGGTCGTGGCGCCCAGCCCGACGAGCTGCTCGCGCAGTTCCCCGATGCCCGGAGCCTGCACGCCGCGCCGGCTGACGAGCAGCAGATGCCGTACGCCGTGTTCGGCCACCAGGTGGCGGGCGAAGACCGCGCCCAGGCCGCCGGTGGCTCCGGTGAGCAGCACCGTGCCGGCCGCGTCCCATGCGGGAACGGTCCCGGCGCCGGAGCCCGCACCGGCCGGGAGTTCACCGGCGTCCGCACCGGCCGGGGCCACCCGGGCGACCCGGGTCAGCCTGGGCACGAGCACCGTGCCTTCGCGTAGCGCCACCTGCTCCTCGCCCGACGCCAGGGCGGCGGTCAGCGCACCGCGCGAGGCGACGGAGTCGTCGAGGTCGGCCAGCACGATCCGCCCGGGGTTCTCGGCCTGCGCGGAGCGCACCAGCCCGCCCACGGCGGCGCCGGCCAGGTCGACCGCCTCACCGGCGTCACCGGCCACCGCCCCGCGGGTCAGCACGACCAGGGTGGACGCGGCGAACCGGTCGTCGGCCTGCCAGGCCCGGAGGGCGGCCAGCACCCGGTGCGTCTCGGTACGTACGGCATCGGGTTCGCTGCCCGTACCGGCGGCGGCGCCGCTCGCCAGCACGACCACGTCGGCACCGGTCGCCTGGTCGAGTCCGTCGGCCTCCTCGGCCTCGAGCTTCGCTGCCCACTTGGCGGCCTGCGGCCCGACCACGACCCAGGATCCGGTCCTGGCCGTGCTCTCCGGGTGGATCGGGGACCAGTCCACCCGGTAGAGGGAGTCATGGAACGCGGCTCCCCCGGAGCTCAGCTGGTCCGCCGAGACCGGCCGCACGGAAAGCGAACCCACCACGGCGACGGGCCGGCCCCGGTCGTCGGCGATGTCCAGGGCCACGGCGTCCCGGCCCGGCACCGGGCGCAGCCGCACCCGCAGCATGGTGGTGCCGGTGGCGAACAGTTCGATGTCCGACCACGCGAACGGCAGCTCCGCCCGGTCACTGTCCCTGGCGAGCCCGACAGCGTGCAGAGCGGCATCCAGTGCCGCCGGGTGCAGCCCGAACCCCGTAGCGCTCGCCACGGCCTCTTCCGGGAGGACGATGTCGGCCAGTACGTCGGCACCGTCGCGCCATGCGGCGGTGAGCCCCTGGAACGCCGGGCCGTAACCGAGCCCGCCGTCGGCGAACCGCTCGTACATGCCCGACAGTTCGAGCGCATCGGCACCGACCGGCGGCCACACCCCCAGGTCGAAGGAGGGCTGCGAGACGACGTCGTCGAGTGCGCCCGTGGCATGCCGGGCCCACGGGTCGCCCGCCGCGGCCCCGGACTGGCGCGAATGCACGGTGAAGCGCCGGGAACCCGTCGCGTCCGGGGTGCCGACGGAGATCTGAAGATCCACGCCGCCCCGCCCGGGGAGCACCAGCGGGGCTTCGAGCACCAGGTCCGCGACACGCCCGCAACCGATCCGGCCACCGACGTGCAGGACCAGCTCCACGAAGCCCGTGCCCGGGAACAGCGTCGCGCCCCCGAAGGTGTGGTCGGACAGCCAAGGATGGGACTGCACGGAGACCTTGCCGGAGAAGAGCACCCCGTCGGCCTCGGCAAGCTCGACCGAGGAGGTGAGGAAGGAGTGCTCGGAGGAGCTGTAGCCGCTGCCACCGCTGGTGTCCGCGTCGAGCCAGTAGTGGTCGCGCTGGAAGGCGTACGTGGGAAGGTCCACCGACCGCGCCCCGGTGCCGGCGAACAGCGTCGACCAGTCGACGGAGGTGCCGGCCCGGAAGGCCTGGGCGAGCGCGGTCAGCAGGGTCTGCGCCTCGTCCCGGCCCTTGCGCAGGACCGGCACCAGCAGCGCAGTGTCCTCCAGGGACGGCTGGGCGATCGCGGACAGGACGCCGTCGGGACCCAGCTCGATGAAGGTCGAGACGCCCGCGGCTTCGAGCGCCCGGATCCCGTCGGCGAACCGCACCGGCTCACGGACATGACGCACCCAGTACTCGGGGTCGGCGAGGTCCCGCGCACCGGCAACCCGCCCGGTCACATTCGAGACCACCGCAATACGCGGCTCACCGAACTCGATCTGCCGCACCACCTGCCGGAACTCCTCCAGCATCGGGTCCATCAACGGCGAGTGAAACGCGTGCGAGACCGCCAGCCGCCTGGCCACAACACCCCGCGCCTCCAGCCGCGCCACCACCTCCGACACCGCACCTTCCGCGCCCGAGACCACCACGGACTGCGGCCCGTTCACCGCCGCAAGACCCACGCCGGCAGTCAGCAGGGGCAGTACATCCGCCTCGGCAGCCCGCACCGCCACCATCACACCACCGGCAGGCAGCGCCTGCATCAAACGACCCCGCGCGGCAACCAGACGACAGGCATCCTCCAGAGAAAGGATCCCCGACACGTGCGCGGCCGCGATCTCCCCCACCGAATGACCACCGACGAAGTCAGGGCGCACCCCGAAAGACTCCACCAAACGGAACAACGCCACCTCGACCGCAAACAACGCAGCCTGCGTATAGACCGTCCGGTCCAACAGCCCCTGGTCCCCGTCGATCACCTCCCGCAACGGACGCTCAAGACCCTCATCCAGAAGGACACAGACCTCATCCAACGCACGCCCGAACACCGGGAACCGGGCCGCGAGTTCCCGACCCATACCCACCCGCTGACTGCCCTGACCGGTGAACAGGAACGCCGTCCTGCCCCCCTCCGCCCGCGAGGCACCCCGAGCACCCGCACCCGCTGCCACCTCCGCCAGCCCGGCCAACAACTCCCCACGGTCCGTACCCAAAACCACCGCACGGTGATCGAAGAGCGCACGCGAAGTCGCCAGCGAAAAACCGGTATCCACCGGAGAGAAGTCCGCACGGCCAGCAACAAACTCGCACAACCGCGCCGCCTGCGCACGCAACGCATCCGCCGTACGGCCCGACACCACCCACGGCACCGGAACACCCACAGGCCAACCCGACACAGAAACATCCCCGCCGGCAACCCCGGCGACCCCGGCCACCTCCCCCGAAACCTGCCCCGGAGGCTCCTCCACAATCACATGCACATTGGTACCGCTGATACCGAAGGACGAGACACCCGCACGACGCGGCGCACCGTCCGTCGTCTCCCACGTCCTGGCCTCGGTCAACAGTTCGACCGCTCCGGCCTCCCAGTCGACGTGCGTGGACGGCTCGTCGACGTACAAGGTCCTGGGCATGACGCCGTGCCGCATCGCCTGCACCATCTTGATGATGCCCGCGACACCGGCTGCGGCCTGCGTGTGGCCCATGTTGGACTTGATCGAGCCGAGCCACAGCGGACGGCCCTCCGGCCGCTCCTGGCCGTACGTGGCAATGAGTGCCTGTGCCTCGATGGGGTCGCCCAGGGTGGTGCCGGTGCCGTGCGCCTCGACCACGTCCACGTCGGCAGCCGACAGTCCGGCGTTCGCCAGTGCGGCTCGGATGACGCGCTGCTGGGAAGGCCCGTTGGGGGCGGTCAGGCCGTTGCTCGCACCGTCCTGGTTGACGGCGGAACCACGTACCACCGCCAGCACCTGATGACCGTTCCTGCGCGCGTCCGAGAGCCGCTCCACGAGGAGTACGCCGGCGCCCTCGCCCCAGGCCGTGCCGTCCGCGGCCTCCGCGAACGCCTTGATCCGGCCGTTGGCCGCCAGGCCCTTCTGTCGGCTGAACTCCACGAACACCTCGGGGGTCGCCATGACCGCGACGCCACCGACCAGCGCCAGCGAGCACTCGTCGCGCTGGAGGGCCTGGATGGCCCAGTGCAGTGCGACCAACGACGACGAGCAGGCCGTGTCGACCGACACCGCCGGGCCCTCGAAGCCGAAGGTGTAGGAGACCCGGCCGGAGACGGCGCTGCCCATCGCGTGGCTGGTCGGGTAGTCGTGGTACATCAGCCCGGCGAACACACCGGTCCTGCTGCCGCGCAGCGACGCCGGGTCGATCCCCGCGTGCTCCATGGCCTCCCAGGACGCTTCGAGAAGCAGCCGCTGCTGCGGGTCGATGACCAGTGCCTCGTTCGGGCTGACGCGGAAGAACGCGGCGTCGAAGTCGGCGGCGTCGTGCAGGAAGCCGCCCTCGTTGACGTAGCTGGTGTCGGGGCGCACCCGGGTGGGGTCGTAGAGCCGGTCCAGGTCCCAGCCCCGGTCGTCGGGGAACTCGGAGACCGCGTCGCGGCCTGCGGCGACCAACTCCCATAGGTCGTCAGCGGACTTGATGCCGCCGGGGTAGCGTGCGCTCATGCCGACGATCACGATCGGATCGCTGTCCGTCGCGGTGGGACGCGTCGGGCCCGGTACGTCCGCCTGCTCCCCGGCGCCCTCCAGCGAGCCCAGCAGCTGCTCGTACAGGTAGCCGGCCAGGGCGGCGGCCGAGGGGTAGTCGAAGACGAGGGTCGCGGGAAGGCGCAGGCCGGTGGCCGCGCCCACGCCGTTGCGCAGCTCGACCGCCGACAGCGAGTCGAAGCCCAGCTCGCTGAAAGGCCGTTCGGGCTCGACCGCCTCCGGTGAGCTGTGCCCGAGCACCTGCGTGACCTGCGTGCGCACGAGGTGCAGCAGCTCCCGCTCGCGCTCCGCCCGGTCCAGCCCGGCCAGCCGTGCGACCAGCGTGTCCGCCTGGGCTCCGCCTCGTGAGGCCGCTCGCCTGGTGACCGGCACCAATCCGCGGAAGAGCGGGTCGAGCGTCTCGCCCTGGGCTCGGAGCGCCGCGGGGTCGAGTTTGACGGGTACGAGCGCGGGCTCACCCGAGTCCCGGGCGGCTTCGAACAGCGCGAGGCCCTCGTCGGCATTCAGCGGGACGATGCCGCCGCGGGACATCCGCTCACGGTCGACCTCGGCCAGTGCGCCGGCCATGCCGCCGCCCTCGGCCCAGGGCCCCCAGGCGAGCGAGGTGGCGGTGAGCCCCATGGCTCTCCTGCGTGCCGCGAGGGCGTCGAGGAAGGCGTTGGCCGCCGCGTAGTTGCCCTGCCCTGGGACGCCGAGGGCCCCGGCGGCCGACGAGAACAGCACGAAGGACGAGAGGGGGTGGTCGCGGGTCAGTTCGTGCAGGTTCCAGGACGCGTCGACCTTGGGGCGCAGCACGGTGTGCAGCTGTGCCGGGAGCAGCGACGCGACGGTGCCGTCGTCGAGGATGCCCGCGGCGTGCACGACGCCCGTCAGCGGATGCTCGGCGGGGACGGTGGCCAGCAGCGCGGCGAGTGCCTCGCGGTCGGCGACGTCGCAGGCCGCGAAGGTGACGCTGAGGGCGCCCGACTTGAGGAGTTCGGCCTGAAGTTCGGCCGTACCGGGTGCGTCCTTGCCGCGTCGGCCGACCAGCAGCAGATGGCGGACTCCGCGCTCGGTCACCAGGTGGCGGGCGAAGAGGGCGCCCAGGCCACCGGTCGCGCCGGTGATGAGTACGGTGCCGTCGGCCTCGGAGGCGGCGGGAGGCCGGCCCGGTTCCCCGGCGGGCAGGGCGCGGGTCAGGCGCGCGGCGTGGATCTCGCCCGCGCGCACCGCCAGTCGGCCCTCGCCGAGGGTGGCCACGGCAGCCGGCAGGGCGCGCGGGGACCGTACGTCGTCGTCGATGTCGACCAGGACGATCCGGCCGGGGTTCTCGGCCTGCGCGGAGCGCACCAGCCCTGCGGCGGCAGCGCCGGCCAGGTCCTGCACGTCACCGCCGTCGAAGGCCACCGCGCCGCGGGTCAGCACGACCAGGGTGGACGCGGCGTACCGGTCGTCGGCCAGCCGGCCCTTGAGGGTGGCCAGCACCCGTTCGGTCTCGGCGTGCACGGACCCCACCAGGTCGGAGGCCGCGGCGCCGGCGCCGGCGCCGGCATCGGACGTCGCGGCGCCAATGGGCAACAGCACGAAGTCGGCTGCCGCCCCGGCATCCGTATCGGCTTCGGCGTCAAGCACGGACGCGACCCCGAGCCGGTCCGCCCACTGTCCTCCGTCGCCTCCCCCACCGAGCACCGCCCAGCTGCCGTCGGCCACTTCCCCGGCCGGGAGCGGTGTCCACGAGAGCCGGTGGAGCGAGTCGTTGCGGGCCCCGGCCGCGGCCTTGATCTGGGCGTCCGAGACGGGGCGTACTACCAGGGCGCCCACCGACGCCACCGGCCGGCCCTCTGCGTCCGCGATGTCCAGCGACGCCGCGTCCCTGCCGTCAACCGCGCGCACCCGCACCCGGAGGTGGGTGGCGCCGGTCGCGAACAGCTCCACGTCCGTCCAGGCGAACGGCAGACCGCCCTGGCTGACGGCCTCCGAAAGGCTCACCGCGTGCAGCGCCGCATCAAACGCCGCCGGGTGCAGCCCGAAGTCCACGGCGTCGGTGTGGACGGCGTCGGGGAGCGTGACCTCCGCGAACACCTCGTCGCCGTGCCGCCACGCGGCCGTAAGCCCTTGGAACACCGGGCCGTACTGGAGGCCGCCCGCTGCGAAGTCCGGGTAGACCGCGTCCACGGCGACCGGTGCGGCGCCCTCGGGCGGCCAGGCAGCGAAATCGAAGGGTGCGCGGCGCCGGCCTGTCGTCAGTGCGCCAGTCGCGTGGCAGGTCCACGCCGTCTCGGTGGGTGCGTCGGCGTCGCGCGAGTACAGCCGAACGTCGCGGGCACCACCGCTGCCCGGCGCACCGAGCAGCACGAGTACCTGCACCCCGCCGGTCGCGGGCAGCACCAGCGGTGCTTCCAGAACGAGTTCCTCGACCCGGTCGCATCCGACCTGCTGGCCGGCGCGGACCGCCATCTCGACGAGTGCGGTGCCGGGGACGACGACCGTGCCGGACACCATGTGGTCGCCGAGCCAGGGATGGCTGTCGTGCGACAGGCGCCCGCTGAGCATCAGCCCTTCGGAGTCGGGCAGTTGGACGACCGCGCTCAGCATCGGGTGCCCGGTGGCGCCCAGCCCGAGCGAGGAGGCGTCGGCCGGGGCGGGGGCCTGGTCGAGCCAGTAGCGCTCGCGCTGGAAGGCATACGTGGGAAGGTCCACCGGGCGCGCCCCGGTGCCGGCGAACAGCGTCGACCAGTCGACGGAGGTGCCGGCCCGGAAGGCCTGGGCGAGCGCGGCCAGCAGGGTGTGCGCCTCGTCCCGCCCCTTGCGCAGGACGGGGACGAGCAGGGCGGCTTCGGGCTTCTCCAGGGACGGCTGGGCCATCGCGGACAGGATGCCGTCGGGACCCAGCTCGATGAAGGTCGAGACGCCCGCGGCTTCGAGCGCCCGGATCCCGTCGGCGAACCGCACCGGCTCACGGACATGACGCACCCAGTACTCGGGGTCGGCGAGGTCCCGCGCACCGGCGATGGTGCCGGTGACGTTGGAGACCACCGCAATACGCGGCTCACCGAACTCGATCTGCCGCACCACCTGCCGGAACTCCTCCAGCATCGGGTCCATCAACGGCGAGTGGAACGCGTGCGAGACCGCCAGCCGCCTGGCCACAACACCCCGCGCCTCCAGCCGCGCCACCACCTCCGACACCGCACCTTCCGCGCCCGAGACCACCACGGACTGCGGCCCGTTCACCGCCGCAAGACCCACACCGGCAGTCAGCAGCGGCAGTACATCCGCCTCGGCAGCCCGCACCGCCACCATCACACCACCGGCAGGCAGCGCCTGCATCAAACGACCCCGCGCGGCAACCAGACGACAGGCATCCTCCAGAGACAACACCCCCGCCACATGCGCAGCCGCAATCTCCCCCACCGAATGACCACCGACAAAGTCAGGGCGCACCCCGAAAGACTCCACCAAACGGAACAACGCCACCTCGACCGCAAACAACGCAGCCTGCGTATAGACCGTCCGGTCCAACAGCCCCTGGTCCCCGTCGATCACCTCCCGCAACGGACGCTCAAGACCCTCATCCAGAAGGACACAGACCTCATCCAACGCACGCCCGAACACCGGGAACCGGGCCGCGAGTTCCCGGCCCATACCCACCCGCTGACTGCCCTGACCGGTGAACAGGAACGCCGTCTTGCTCTCGGCGCGCACAGTGCCGCGGATCCCGTCCCCGGCGGCCAGCGCCTTGAGGCCGGCAAGCAGCTCCGCCCGGTCGGAGCCCAGCACCACCGCGCGGTGCTCGTGCACGGCGCGCGTGGCGGCGAGGGAGAAGCCCACGTCGACCGGGGACGGCTCCGGTCCTGCGGTGAACTCCCGCAGCCGGTCGATCTGCGCACGCAGCGCCGCAGCGGTACGTCCGGACACCACCCACGGCACCGGAACGCCCGACGGCCAGCCGGACCCGGCGGCGGGCCGCGACGCCTCCTCCCCGGCGGGCGCGGCGGGCGCCTCTTCGAGGATGGCGGGCGCCTCTTCGAGGATCACGTGCGCGTTGGTGCCGCTGAGACCGAAGGAGGAGACCGCCGCGCGATAGGGCTGGTCGGTGCGCTCCCACACCGTCCGCTCGGTGAGCAGCTCGACGTTGCCCGCGGTCCAGTCGATGTGCCGGGACGGCTCGTCGACGTGCAAGGTCCTGGGCAGGATGCCGTGGCGCATCGCCATGACCATTTTGATGACGCCCGCGACTCCGGCCGCCGCCTGGGTGTGGCCGATGTTGGACTTGACGGAACCCAGTCGCAGCGGGTTTTCGGCGGTGCGCCCCTGGCCGTACGTCGCGAGGAGCGCCTGCGCCTCGATCGGGTCGCCCAGCGTGGTGCCGGTGCCATGCGCCTCCACGACGTCCACATCGGCAGTGGACAGCCCGGCGCTGGCCAGCGCGGCGCGGATGACCCGCTGCTGGGAGGGGCCGTTGGGGGCGGTGATGCCGTTGCTCGCACCGTCCTGGTTGAGTGCGGAGCCGCGTACGACGGCCATGACGGGGTGGCCGTTCCTGCGGGCGTCCGCGAGGCGCTCGACGAGCAGTACACCGGCGCCCTCGCCCCAGCCGGTGCCGTCCGCGGCCTCCGCGAAGGCCTTGCAGCGCCCGTCGGCGGACAGACCGCGGGCCTTGCCGAACGCGATGAACGGATCCGGGGTCGCCATCACGGTGACGCCGCTCGCCAGCGCGAGGGAGCACTCGCCGCTGCGCAGCGCCTGGACGGCGAGGTGCAGCGCCACCAGCGACGAGGAGCACGCGGTGTCCACGGAGACCGAGGGCCCCTCGAAGCCGAGGGCGTAGGAGATCCGGCCGGAGAGCACCGCGCCGTTGGTGCCGGTCGTCATGTACGCCGAGGACTCCTCGGGCAGCTTCAGGCCGAAGTACGACTGGCCGTTGGTGCCGGTGAAGACGCCGACGGGGCCGCCCTTGAACGAGTCGGGGGATATGCCGGCCCGCTCGAAGGCCTCCCAGGAGGCTTCGAGGAGCAGCCGCTGCTGCGGGTCCATGGCGATCGCCTCGCGCGGGCTGATCCCGAAGAACTCGGCGTCGAACTCGCTCGCGCCGTGCAGGAACCCGCCGCTGCGGGTGTATCCGCTGACGGCCCGTTCGTCCTCGCTGTCGTAGAGGCCACCGGTGTCCCAGCCGCGGTCGTCCGGGAATCCGCTGATGGCGTCCTTCTCCTGGACGACCAGTTCCCAGAGGTCTTCCGGTGAGCGCACCTCACCCGGGAAGCGGCAGGCCATCCCCACGATCGCGATCGGTTCCGACTCGACGTCACGCAGCCGCTGCCGCGTTTGTGCGAGGTCGGCCGTGGTGCGCTTGAGATAGTCGAGCAGCTTCTCTTCGTTCCCCATCAGGGCCTCACCAATTCTCTTAATTCCAGGAACTGTTTGTGGAACTGTTCGTGCAGACGACGCTTCGGGAGCACGTGAGTTCCCGTCAGGAGATCCCGAGTTCCTTGTCGATGAAGTCGAACAATTCGTCTGCCGAAGCGGCCTTCAGCTGGTGGGCGACCGCGGCCGCCTCCTGGGTGCCGTTCGCCTCGTTCAGCCGGGTCAGCAGGGCTTGGAGTCGGGTGGTGACCTTGGTGCGTTCGATCTCTTCCGGTGCGAGGGACGCCACGAGTGCCTCCAGTCGGTCCAGTTCGGCGGCCACGGAGCCACTCGCCGCACCGTCGGCGGGTACCACCAGTGCCTCGTGCAGCTGCTCCGCCAGGGCTGCGGAGTTGGCGAAGTCGAAGAGCAGGGTGGCCGGCAGTTTCAGGCCGGTGGCGGTGTTCATGCGGTTGCGCAGTTCGACCGCGGTCAGCGAGTCGAAGCCCATGTCCTTGAAGGCCCTCGTGGGCGGTACGGCCTCGGGGCTGTCGTGTCCGAGCACCGTGGCGACCTGCCCGCGCACCAGGTCGAGCACGGCGCGCCGTTGCTCGCTCGCGGTCAGTCCGGCGAGGTGCTCGGCGAACCGGGCCGCGTCGGCCGCCGACGGGGCGCCGCCCCGGGGCCGGTCGGCGGTCAGTGCCCGCTGGGCTTCGGGGACCCCCCCGATGAGCGGGCTGGTGCGGCCCGCGGTGAACGAGGGCGCGAGCTCGGCCCAGTCGGCGTCGACGACGCCGATGCCGCTCTCGCCGCGTTCCAGGACGCCTTGGAGCGCGGCCACGGCGAGGCCCGGGTCCAGTTCGGTGAGGCCGCGCCACCAGGCGCGGTCCTGGGTCTCCTCCTTGGTGGCCATGCCGCCGCCGCCCCAGGGCCCCCAGGCGATGGAGGAGGCCGCGAGACCGCGTGCCCTGCGATGGTCGGCCAGGGCGTCCAGGTAGGCGTTGGCCGCCGCGTACGCGGCCTGTCCCGCGCCGCCGAGCAGGCCCGCGACGGAGGAGAACGACACGAAGGCGGACAGGTCGAGGTGCTGGGTCAGCTCGTGCAGGTTGCGGGCGGCGGCCACCTTGGGCCGCAGCACTCCGGCGAGCCGTTCGGGGGTGAGGGAGCCGAGGGTGCCGTCGTCGAGTACGCCGGCGGCGTGCATGACGGCGGTCAGCGGGGCGTCGGCGGGCAGCTTCGCCAGCAGTTCGGCGAGGGCGTCGCGGTCGGACACGTCGCAGGCGGCGAGGGTCACCGTGGCGCCGAGCTCGGTGAGTTCGGCCGCCAGCTCCCGGGCGCCGGGCGCCCGGTCGCCCCGGCGGCCAGCCAGTACGAGGTGGTCGGCACCGGAGCGGGCCAGCCACCGCGCGACGTGTGCGCCGACCGCGCCGGTGCCGCCGGTCAGCAGCACGGTCCCGGTGGGCCGCCATTCGCCGGCCGCCGGGCTGGTGGCGCTGGTGGCGCGCTCCAGGCGGCGTACGAAGACACCCGCGGCCCGTACCGCGATCTGGTCCTCGCCCGTGGTGTCGGCGAGTGCGTCGGCCAGCCGGGCCGTCAGTTGCCCGTCGGGCGCGGCGTCTGCGGGCAGGTCGACGAGTCCGCCCCACAGCTCCGGAGTCTCCAGTGCGACGACCCGGCCCAGTCCCCAGACCTGTGCCTGCCCGGGGTTGACCAGCTCCTCGGTGGCGCCCGCCGCGACCGCGCCGCGGGTCAGGCTCCACACCGGCGCGGGGGTGTCGAGGTCGGCGAGGGCCTGGACGAGCGCCACGGTGGAGGTGAGGCCCCGGGGGGCGACGGGGCCGCGCGGGTCGGGGGTCTCGTCGAGGGCGAGCAGGGAGACGACGCCCGTGAGGGGGGTGTTGGGGCCCACCTCCGTGCGCAGGTGGTCGGCCATCGCCTTGCGGTCGGTGTCCGCCGCCGTGGCGCGGATCCGTACGACGTCGGCGCCGCGCTCGGTGAGGGTCCGTACGACGGCCTCGGCCCACTCCTCCCCGGTGCCGTCGGCGGGCAGCACGGCCAGCCAGGTGCCGGCGAGCGCGGAGCCCCGGGGCGCGGAGTACGGCTGCCAGCCGATGCGGTAGCGCCAGGCGTCCACCGTGGCGTGCTCGACGCTCTGCCTGCGCCAGTCGGTGAGCAGCGGCAGCACCGCGCCGAGTGACGCCCGCTGGTCGCCGCCGCGTACTTCCAGGGTGCCGGCGAGGGAGTCCAGGTCGGCTCGTTCGACGGCGGCCCAGAAAGCGCCGTCGGCCGCGCTGCCAACGCGGGGGGCAGTGGTCTCGGGCTCGGTCTCGGCCCAGTACCGGCGGCGTTGGAAGGCGTACGTCGGCAGATCGACGCGGCGGGCCCGGCGGCCCGTGAGGCAGCCGGTCCAGTCGACGTCGACGCCCCGGACGTGGAGCTGGGCGAGCGCGGTGAGCAAGCTCTGCGGTTCTGGGGCGCCGCCGCGCAGGGCGGGCACGCAGACAGCCCGCGGCGCGCCGTCCTCAGTGGCGTCGAGGCCTTCGCCGGCCATCGCGGTGAGCGTCGCGCCGGGGCCGATCTCCAGGTAGGTGTCCGCGCCGTGGCCGCGCAGGGTGCACAGCCCGTCGAGGAATCGCACGGTGCCGCGGACGTGGCGCACCCAGTAGTCCGGGGTGCCCAGTTCGCCGGCGGTGGCGAACTCGCCGGTGACGTTGGAGACGACGGGGACCGACGGCTCGTGGAAGGTCAGGCCTTCGAGCACCCGGCGGAACTCTTCGAGCATGCCGTTCATGCGGGGCGAGTGGAAGGCGTGGCTGACGCGCAGCCGCTTGGTGCGGGCGCCGCGCTCGGCGAGGAGCGCGGCGACCTCGGTGGCGGCATCCTCGTCGCCGGAGAGCACCACCTCCGTCGGCCCGTTGACGGCGGCGAGAGCCAGTTGCTCCTCGCGGCCGGCCAGCAGCGGAGTGACGTCGGCCTCGGCGGCCTGCACCGCGATCATCGCGCCGCCCTCGGGCAGCGCGTCCATCAGCCGGCCCCGTGCGGCCACCAACCGCGCCGCGTCGGGCAGCGAGAGGACACCCGCGATGTGGGCGGCGGCGATCTCACCGACCGAGTGTCCGACGACGCAGTCGGGGCGCACCCCCAGGGTTTCGAGCAGCCGGTACAACGCCACCTCGGTCGCGAAGAGCCCGGTCTGCGTGTAGAGCGTGCGGTCCAGGAGCGCCGCTCCGTCGGATCCGGGTGCGGCGAACACGACCTCGCGCAGCGGCCCGGGCAGCAGTCCGTCGAGCTGCGCGCACACCGCGTCGAAGGCGGCGGCATAGGCGGGGAACGCCTCGTACAGCTCCTGCCCCATACCGGGGCGCTGCGCACCCTGTCCGGTGAAGAGGAACGCCGTCCCGCCGTTGCCCCGCACCTCGCCGCGCACGAGCCCCGGGGTGTCCTCGCCTTCGGAGAGGGCGGTGAGCCCGCGCAGCAGCTCCTCGCGGCCGGCGCCGATCGCGACGGCCCGGTGCTCGAAGGTCGCGCGGCCGACCGCGAGCGACAACGCCACTTCGCCGGGAGTGAGTTCGGGCCGCTCCAGGAGGTGGGTGGCGAGCCGCCCGGCCTGGGCACGGAGCGCGGGCTCGCTGCGGGCCGAGAGCAGCCAGGGGGTCACACCGGGCTCTTCGGTGACCAGGGGCGCGGTGCGCACTGCGGGCTCCCCGGCACTGTCGGGGGCGGAGGCGTCCCCGGGGGCCGGGGTGGTGCCCTCGGGGACCGGGGCCTCTTCGAGGATGGCGTGCGCATTGGTGCCGCTGATGCCGAACGAGGAGACACCGAAGCGCCTGGGGCGTTCGCCCCTGGGCCAGGGCACCTCGTCGGTGAGCAGCTCGACCCGGCCCGCCGACCAGTCGACGTGGGGCGTCGGCCGGTCGATGTGCAGGGTGCGCGGCAGTGTCTCGTGCTGGAGGGCGAGCACCATCTTCATGACGCCCGCGACTCCGGCCGCGGACTGCGGGTGGCCCATGTTGGACTTGATCGAGCCGAGCCTCAGCGGCCGTCCTTCGGGGCGGTCCTGGCCGTAGGTGGCGAGGATCGCCTGGGCCTCGATGGGGTCGCCCAGGGTGGTGCCGGTGCCGTGCGCCTCGACGGCGTCGACGTCGGCGGCCACCAGCCCGGCGTTCTTCAGCGCGGCTCGGATGACGCGCTGCTGGGACGGTCCGTTGGGCGCCATCAGGCCGTTGCTCGCGCCGTCCTGGTTGACGGCGGAGCCGCGTACGACGGCCAGGACGGGGTGCCCGTTGCGGCGGGCGTCGGACAGCCGTTCCAGGACGAGGATGCCCGCGCCCTCCGCCCAGCCCGCTCCGTCCGCCGTGTCGGCGAAGGAGCGGCAGCGGCCGTCCGGGGACAGGGCACGCTGCCTGCTGAACTCGACGAACAGCTGTGGCGTCGCCATCACGCACACGCCGCCCGCCAGGGCGAGTGTGGAGTCACCGGCGCGCAGCGACTGGCAGGCCAGGTGGAGCGCGACCAGCGAGGACGAGCAGGCGGTGTCCGTGGTCACCGCGGGGCCCTCAAGACCGAAGGTGTAGGACACGATGCCGGAGACGATGCTGCCCGCGGTGCTGGAGCGCGGGTAGTCGTGGTGCATCAGCCCGGCGAAGACTCCCGTCCTGCTGCCCCTGAGCGACGTGGGGTCGATCCCGGCCCGCTCCAAGGCCTCCCAGGAGACCTCCAGGAGCAGCCGCTGCTGCGGGTCGGTCTCCGGTGCCTCGCGAGGGCTGATCCCGAAGAACTCCGCGTCGAACTCCGCGGCGTCGTGCAGGAATCCGCCCCTGCGGACGTACGTCCTGCCGGGCTTGCCGGGCTCCGGGTCGTACACCGCTTCGGTGTTCCAGCCCCGGTCGGTCGGGAAGTCGGAGACGACGTCGACGCCGTCGGCCACGACCCGCCAGAGGTCCTCCGGGGACCGTACGCCGCCGGGGTAGCGGCCGCTCATCCCGATGATCGCCACGGGTTCGTTGCGCGCCTCCTCGACCTCGCGCAGCCGGCGGCGGGTGTCCTGGAGGTCGGTCGTCGCGCGCCGGAGGTAGTCGCGGAGCTTGTCGTCATGCGCCATCAGGGTCTCAACCATTCTTGGAGTGGCCGGGGTTCAGCGGGCGGTCCTGCTCCGTCACCCGATGCCGAGTTCGTTGTCGAGGAAGTCGAAGAGTTCGTCGTCACTGGCCGCACCGAAGTCCTGGGCGTCCTGGGCGGACTCCCCGACCTGGCCGCTGCGGGTCTCGCTCCAGCGCCGCAGCAGGCCCTTCAGCCGTGCGGTGACGGCGTCGTGGTCGTGGGCCTGGTCGGCCTGGGCCAGCGTCGTCTCCAGCTGGTCGAGCTGGGCCTCCAGCGATTGCGGTGCGGAGACGCCGGCCGGGGCGATCTCCGCGGCCAGGTGCTGGACCAGCGCGGTGGGCGAGGGAAAGTCGAAGACGAGAGTGGTCGGCAGGCGCAGCGCGGTGGCCTTGTTCAGCAGGTTCCGCAGCTCCACGGCGGCCAGTGAGTCGAAGCCCATGTCCTTGAACGCCCGGTCCGGGTCGACCGAGTCGGCGGACTCGTGGCCGAGCACCCCTGCGACGTTCGCACGGACGAGGGCGAGCAGCTGACGCCTGCGGTCGGTCTCGGACAGCACGGACAGGCGCTGGGCGAGCCCCTGGCCGGCGGGGGCCGCCGTAGCGGCGGCCCGGGCGGCGGAGCGCCGGGACCTGGTGCGAGGGCGACTGAGCGCGCGCAGTACGGCGGGCAGTTCGTCGGTGTGGTCGGCGAGTGCCGGCAGGTCGAGCCTGATCGGCACGAGTGCGGCGGCACCGTCGGCGAGCGAGGCGTCGAGCAGGGCGAGTGCCTCCTCGCTCTCCAGTGGCGGCATGCCGAGGCGGTGCAGCCGTTGGAGGTCGGCGGCGCCCAACTGCCCCGCCATGCCACTGGTGGAGCCCCACAGCCCCCAGGCGAGGGAGAGCGCCGGCAGGTCGGCGGCGCGGCGGTGCCCGGCCAGGTCGTCCAGGAAGACGTTGGCCGTGGCGTAGTTGGCCTGTCCGCCGCCGACCAGCAGTCCGGCCGCCGACGAGAACAGTACGAAGGCGGTCAGGTCCAGGTCGCGCGTCAGCTCGTGCAGGTGCCAGGCGGCGTCGGCCTTGGGCCGCAGTACGGTGTCGAACCGCTCCGGGGTCTGGGCGGCGACGACCCCGTTGTCGGTGACGCCCGCGGTGTGCAACACGCCGGTCAGCGGCCGGTCGGCGGGGATCCGCTCCAGGACGGCGGCGAGCGCTTCCCGGTCGGAGGCGTCGCAGGCCTCGACGGTGACGCTCGCGGCGCCCGACGCGGTGAGCTCGGCGCGGAGTTCGGGCACGCCGGGGGCGTCCGCGCCGCGGCGGCTGAGCAGCAGGAGGTGGCGTACGCCGTGGGCGGTGACGAGGTGGCGGGCCACCAGGCTGCCGAGGCCGCCGGTGCCGCCGGTGATCAGGACCGTTCCGTCGGCGCCGAAGGCGGCGGCGCCGTCCCGGCCGGACGCGGCGACCCGGGCCAGGCGGGGCACGAACAGGCCGCCGTCGCGGACCGCGACCTCGGGTTCGCCGGTCAGTGCGGCGTGCCGCAGCGCGCCGAGCGTGCCGCGGGCCGTGTCCCAGTCGAGCAGCGTCAGTCGTCCCGGGTTCTCCGACTGTGCCGAGCGCACCAGGCCCCACACCGGCCCCGCCGTCAGATCGGCGACGGTGCCGGCGGCGGCCACGGCGCCCGAGGTCAGCACGACCAGCCGGGCCGGCGCGAAGCGGTCGTCCGCCAGCCACGCCTGGACCTCCGCCAAGACCCGCCCCGCGGTGGCGCGCAGGCCGCCGGGTACGTCGGAGTCGTCGCCGGCCGGCACGGTGAGCAGCACCATCTCGGGCAGTGGGGTGCCCGCGTCCAGTGCGGCGCCGAGCGCCGCCACGTCCGGGAAGGCGGTGGCCAGCCGACCCGCGACCGCGCTCCACGGCGCGGCCACCGGGCCGACCACGGCCCAGCGGGTCACGGCCCCGGCGCCGTCGGCCGACGGCCGGGGGTCGCCGACCGGCTTCCGCCGGTCGAGTTCCTGCCAATCGAGCCGGAACAGCGACTCGACGTTCTCGGCCCGGGTCAACCGGAGCTGGTCGTCGGAGACCGGTGGCGCCACCAGCTGCTCCACGGAGGCGATGGGCGCGCCGGTCACGTCGGCCACGTCGACGCGTGCGGAGTCGGGGCCCGTCGAGTCGACCCGTACCCGGACCGTGGTGGCGCCCGCGGCGAACAGCGAGACGCCCTGCCAGGAGAACGGCAGCCTGGGCACGCCCGACCCGTCGGGCTCCACGAACAGCGAGGCGTGGAAGGAACAGTCGAGGAGCGCCGGGTGGAGTCCGAAGGCCTCGCCGTCGGCGCGGGCGTCCTTGGGTAGCGTGACCTCGGCAAACACCTCCCGGCCGTTACGGGTCCAGGCACGGCGCAGCCCCTGGAACACCGGGCCGTAGCCGTAGCCCCGGCCGACGAGTCCCTCGTAGGCGCCCTCAAGGGACACTTCCTCGGCGTTCTCGGGCGGCCAGACGGTCAGGTCGTAGGGGTCGGGGCGGCCGTTGTCGCCCAGTACGCCCTCGGCGTGCCGGGTCCAGCCGGCGTCGGAGTCCGCGTCCTCGGGCTGGGAGTACACCGACAGGGAGTGCCGCCCGGAGCCGTCGGAGGGCCCGACGACGACCTGGAGGCGTACCCCGCCCTGCTCGGGGATCACCAGGGGCGCCCCGATGGTCAGTTCCTCGACGACCTCGCAGCCGGCCTGGTCGGCGGCCCGGACCGCCATCTCGACGAAGGCGGTGCCGGGCAGCAGGACCGTGCCGAACACGGCGTGGTCGCCGAGCCAGGGCTGGGTGTCGAGGCCGAGGCGTCCGGTGAGAACCACGCCGTCGGAGTCGGGCTGTTCGACGGAGGCACTGAGCAGGGGGTGGGCGGAGGGCAGCTGCCCGAAGGCCGCCGCGTCACCGAGGACGCGCCCGTTCGTCTCGTCGAGCCAGTAGCGCTCGCGCTGGAACGCGTAGGTGGGCAGGTCGACCCGGCGTGCCCCGGAACCGTCGAACACCGCGGTCCAGTCCACGTCGGCGCCGGACCGGAAGGCCTGGGCGAGCGCGGACAGCAGGGTCTGCGCCTCGGGGCGGTCCTTGCGCAGGACCGGGACGAGGAGTACGTCCCCGGTCTCCTCCAGCAGGGGCCTGGCCATCGCGGAGAGCACGCCGTCGGGCCCCAGCTCGATCAGGCGGGTGACGCCCGCGGCTTCGAGAGCGCCGACGCCGTCGGCGAAGCGGACCGCTCGGCGGACGTGGCGCACCCAGTACTCGGGATCGCCCAGCTCACCGGCTTCGGCGAGCCGTCCGGTCACGCAGGAGACGACGGCGATGCGCGGCTCGGCGAACTCCAACCCATGTACGACCTGCCGGAATTCATCCAGCATCGGTTCCATCAGCGGGGAGTGGAAGGCGTGCGAGACCGCGAGCCGTGCGGCGGAGACGCCCTGCGCCTCCAGTGCGGCGACGATCTTGTCGACGGTGGCCTCCGCGCCGGAAAGCACCACGGACGCGGGACCGTTGACGGCGGCGATGCCGACCAGGTCCTCCAGTCCCTCGATCAGCGGCAGTACGTCGGACTCGGCGGCCCGGACGGCGGCCATCACGCCACCGGCGGGCAGCGCCTGCATCAGCCTGCCGCGCGCGGCGACCAGTCGGCAGGCGTCCTCCAGGGACAGGACCCCCGCGACGTGGGCCGCGGCGATCTCGCCGACGGAATGGCCGGCCAGGAAGTCGGGGCGTACGCCGAAGGATTCCAGCAGCCGGAAAAGCGCCACTTCGATCGCGAACAGCGCGGTCTGGCTGTACGTCGTCTGCTTCAGCAGCTCCTGATCGCCGGAGACGACCTCGCGCAGCGGACGGCCGAGCTCCTTGTCGAGCAGGGCGCACACCGCGTCGAAGCTCTGGGCGAAGACGGGAAACCGGTCGGCGAGTTCGAGGCCCATGCCGACCCGCTGGCTGCCCTGGCCGGTGAACAGGAATGCCGTGCCACCCTCCGACCGGAGGGCGCCGGGGGGCTCCTCGCCGACAGCGATCTTCTCCAGGCCCACCAGCAGTTCGGTGCGGTTCGTGCCGAGCACCGCGGCGCGGTGGTCGAGTACGGCTCGCGTGGAGGCCAGTGAGAAGCCCACGTCGACCGGGGTGCGGTCGGTGCCGGTCGCGAACGCGTGCAGCCGCGCCGCCTGTGCGCGCAGCGCCTCGGCGGTGCTGCCGGAGAGCACCCAGGGCACGGGGACGTTCGAGGGCCACTGCCCGGTCTCCGCCGGGGCCTCGGCCGGCGCTTCCCGGGGGGCTTCCTCGATGATGACGTGGGCGTTGGTGCCACTGATGCCGAAGGACGAGATGCCGGCCCGGCGGGGCGTGTCCGCCCCGGTCTTCCAGGGCTGTTCCTCGGTGAGGAGCGTGACGTCGCCCGCGGTCCAGTCGACGTGGGAGGACGGGGCGTCGACGTGCAGCGTCCTGGGCAGTACGCCGTGCCGCATCGCCATGACCATTTTGATGATGCTCGCGGCCCCGGCGGCGGCCTGGGTGTGTCCGAGGTTGGACTTGACCGAGCCCAGCCACAGCGGACGGCCCTCCGGCCGCTCCTGGCCGTACGTCGCCAGGAGTGCCTGCGCCTCGATGGGGTCGCCCAGGGTGGTGCCGGTGCCGTGCGCCTCGACCACGTCCACGTCGGCAGCCGACAGTCCGGCGTTCGCCAGTGCGGCACGGATGACGCGCTGTTGGGAAGGCCCGTTGGGGGCGGTCAGGCCGTTGCTCGCACCGTCCTGGTTGACGGCGGAGCCGCGTACCACCGCGAGCACCCGGTGACCGTTCCTGCGCGCGTCCGAGAGGCGCTCCACGAGGAGTACGCCGACGCCCTCGCCCCAGGCCGTGCCGTCCGCGGCCTCCGCGAACGCCTTGATCCGGCCGTCGGCGGCGAGACCGCGCTGCTGGCTGAACTCGACGAAGGTCTCCGGCGTCGGCATGACGGTCACCCCGCCCGCGAGGGCCAGGTCGCACTCGCCGCGGCGCAGTGCGTTCGCCGCCCAGTGCAGGGCCACCAGGGAGGAGGAGCAGGCGGTGTCCACCGAGACGGCGGGGCCCTCCAGGCCGAGTGTGTAGGCGATGCGCCCGGACACGACGCTGCCGGTGTTGCCGTTGCCGATGTACCCCTGGAGCTCGTCGGGGACGACGCTGAGGCGCGAGGCGTAGTCGTGGTACATCACGCCGGCGAACACCCCGGTCCTGCTGCCCTTGAGGGACGACGGGGCGATGCCCGCCCGCTCGACGGCTTCCCAGGACGCTTCCAGGAGCAGTCGCTGCTGCGGGTCGGTGGCCAGGGCCTCGCGCGGGCTCATGCTGAAGAACTCGGCGTCGAAGTCGGCGGCGTCGTGCAGGAATCCGCCCGACCTCGAGTACGTCCTGCCGGGCTTCCCCGGCTCCGGGTCGTAGATGCCCTGTGCGTCCCAGCCACGGTTGTCCGGGAACTCGGAGACTCCGTCCGCGCCTTCGGCCACCAACTGCCACAGGTCCTCGGGCGACCGTACGTCGCCCGGGAAACGGCAGCTCATCCCGACAATCGCGATCGGCTCATTTTCTCGGCGCTCGGTCTCCCGAAGCTGTCGGCGAACCTCCCGAAGATCGGTGGTCGCCCGCTTCAGGTAGTCGAGAAGCTTCTCCTCGTTCTCCACGCCAATGTCTCCTCAAAGATCCGGCCAGGAATTCAAAATGCTTGAGAGCTGAATCCCCAACGGCCCGAAATCAAGACACGTCGGATAAACACCCCCGTGGCGCATACGCTCGTAGGCTACGCAGGCCAAGTCCCGCAGCCCACCCCTAGCCCGCCCCTATTCGCCCCTAAGGCGACGGCGCCCACCGGGCGGGATCAGCCGTGCGACCACTATCCATTACAGGCTCTCTTGCACAGCCCGGACATCACCCAATAGCCTGCATCAGGAAGGCATCAGCAATATGTACATTGCGGAATTTAATTCGTCGCAGGCAAGTCAGGGAGAGGACGGTCAAGAACCATGGGAGAAGCCACCGGAGGCACCAGTCCATGGATTCGGCAGTTTCATCCGGCTCCGGCCGCGCCGGTCCGGCTGATCCTCTTCCCGCACGCGGGCGGTTCGGCTTCGTTCTATTTCCCGGTGTCCCGCACGCTCGCACCGGCGGTCGACGTCGTCGCGATCCAGTACCCGGGCCGGCAGGACCGCAGGCACGAGGAAGGCATCGGCGACCTGCACGACCTGGCCGACACCCTCGTCGCGGAGCTGCGGCCCCTGGCGGACAGGCCGCTGATGCTGTTCGGACACAGCATGGGTGCCACGCTGGCCTTCGAGGTGGGCCGTCGGCTGGAGCAGGAAAGGATCGTTCCGCTGGCTCTCTTCGCCTCGGGCCGCCGGGCGCCGGGGCGGGCCAGGGACGAGACCGTGCACCTGCGTGACGACGAGGGACTCGTGGACGAGCTCAAGGAGTTGAGCGGTACGGAGCCGGGTGCGCTCGGGGACGAGGAGCTTCTCCGGATGATCCTGCCGGCCATTCGCAGCGACTACCGGGCTGCCGAGACGTACCGCTACCGGCCGGGACCCGATCTGAGCTGCCCCGTCCACGCGTTGGTGGGCGACAACGACCCGAAGGTGACCGTGGACGAGGCCCGTTCCTGGTCGGATCACACGAGTGGGCCATTCGAGCTGAGGGTGTTCGACGGTGGGCACTTCTATCTCGCCCCGCACGCGGCCACGGTCAATCGTCTGCTCGCCGACTGCGCGGCGGCACATCAGGCCGGCGCCGCCTAGCGGGCGCGCGGGGATCACTCTGCGAATGATCCCCGCTGCACTCCGACTGCCTTGCCCGTCGGGCGGGTCGGGCCGGTCAGCCGCCCGGCGCGTGTGCGCGGGAGGCTTCGCCCTGTCCCGCGGAACCGATCGCCGGGATGCCGAGGTCGTCCTCCTGCTCAAGGGGCGCCTTGCCTGGTTCGCGTCGCAGGGACAACCCTTCCAGCAACTCGTCACGATTGCTGACCTGGAGCTTGCGGTAGATCCGGGTGAGGTGCTGCTCGACCGTGCTCACCGTGATGTACAGCTTGCGGGCGATCTCCCGGTTGGTGTGGCCCACGGCGGCCAGGGTGGCGACGCGGCGCTCGGCATCACTGAGCGCCGTGGAGGCGTCGTCCTCCTTGACCTCCGTCTCCTCCTTCGCCGACACGAAGGCGTCCCCGGACAGGCCCCGCAGGAGTTGCATCGATACGGCGTCCCTGTGGCACAGCTTCGCCTCCTGCACGGCGCGGCGGCCGGCGGTGCGGGCCTGCCCGAAGTCCCCGAGCGTGTGGTGAGCCCTGCTGAGGTCGGCCAGGGCCCGTACGAGTTCGAGGCGGTTGCCGGAACTCTGCAGAAGGTCCACGGCCTTCTTCAGCAGCTTCGGACGCTGGCTGGTCTCGCTGGCCGCCGCCTGCACCCGGATGGAGATGCCCCGGATGAACGCGCCCTGTGCACCGGGGCGTTCCATCTGGCGCGCCACCAGCTCCCGGGCCACCTCGGGCCGGGCGAGGCGCAGATACGCCTCGGCGAGGTCGCTGCGCCACGGCATCAGTATCGGTACGTCGGCCTCCCACGCCCGGACCTTCTGCCCGCAGGCCTGGAAGTCGCTGAGGGCTACCAGCGCACGGTCGACGGCAAGGTGATGATGTCCTCTGGCTCGCAGGTAGAGGGTGCCGAACGCCGTGTCGAACATGGCCTCGGGGACCAGGTGGTTGAGAAGTTCCGCCGCGCGCTCATGCCTGCTCAGTGCCGTGTTGACCATCACCAGCGTGCTGATCGGCAGGCCGATCAGCACCCCCCAGCTCTTGGCCTGGAGGCGTCCGAACGCGGCCTCGGCCTGCGCTTCGGCGATGGCCAGGTCCCCCTGACGCAGGGCGATTTCCGCTCGTACGCTGCCGAGCACCGCCTGCCAGGTGTTGGCCCGGCGCCGCACGGCCTCCTCGATCAGCCCGTCGCACCACATCGCGGCGAGATCGGGGCGGCCCGAGAACTGCAGGGCGAGCAGCGCGAACGCGATGATCTCCAGTGTGGTGTCGTTGAGCCGGCAGCCCTGGAGGATGTATTCGGCGCTGGTGACAGCGGCGTCCTCGGTTTCGCTCTCCAGGACGTTGGTGAGCGTCGCGGTGGCGCGTGCCCAGGGGTTGCCGACGGAGCCGCCCAACTCGGGGTGGCCAAGGACCATGCGGCCTCCCTCCTGCGGCGGAATCCGGTTGCCCGGGCCGCACATCGACTGGAAGATCAGGCTCAGCTCCGCGGTGAGCTGCGCGTCGTCCAGGTCTCCCGCCTGGTACAGGAGCTCCCGGGCCTCCGTCGCCCCTTCGAAGTCGCCCTGCCAGAGCAGGTAGCGGATGACGTTGACCACGTCGCGGCCCATGAGGTCGCCGCTGCGCACGGCGGCCTGGAGGGCGTCTATGTGCGGCAGGATCGTGGCCGGGTTGATCCGCCAGGCGGCGCGAGCCAGCATCGCCGTGATGGCGACCCGCTCGGCGTCGGTCGTGCAGGCCTCCAGGGCGAGTTCGAGGCACTTGAGCGCGTGTTCGGCGTCATTGCCGGCGAGCGCCTGGGCCGCGGCGTCCCGCAGGACCTCCATGGCCCAGCGGCCGACCGCGCTGTCCGCCGCGATCAGGTGCTTGGCGATCTCCGCGGTGCTGGAGCCGAGCTTGTGCAGCAGTTCGGCGCAGTGTCCGTGGAGCTGCGAGCGGCTCTCCACCTCCAGGCCTTCGAGTACGGCGGCGGCGACGGGGGCGGGGAATCCGGACGCGCCGCGCAGCCCGGACGTACCGAGGATGTCGAGCATCTCACCGACTCGCTCCGGCATCATCCCCAGCAGCCTGCCGATCAGCGCCGGGGAGGCGTACTCCCCCAGCACCGCCTGCCCCTGGGCGACTTCGAGGAGCGCCGGCTCCCAACGGTGCAGGCAGCCGCGGACGGCCTGGCCGAACGCGACGCCGGGCAGCACCTCGGTGAAACCACACACCTCCGATCCCTCGGATCCCTCGGATCCCTCGGAACGTTCCTGGATGTCCTCGATGAGCGCGCGGAGGAGCATGGGGTTGCCACCGGTCAACTCGAAGCAAGAGTTGACGAAGGTGTCCGGTACCCCGGACCCGAGCGCATGCACGAGCAGCTCCCGGACGCCGATGCGCGACAGGGCGTCCAGCCTGATGCGGTGGTGCGGCTGCCGGGTGGTCTCGGCATGGAAGAAGGGTCTGGCCAGCCGGGGCCTGGACCATTCGTTGAGCACCATCAGGACGCCCGCGGAGCGGATCCGCCGCTGGAGGTACAGCAGGACCTGCAGCGAGGCCGAGTCCGCGAAGTGGACGTCGTCGATGCCGATCACCACGGGCCGCTCGGCGGCCAGATCCAGGATCAGGGCGCACAGTTCGTGGACTCCCTGGACGTCGCTGTGCCGGAGCTCGTCCGGCTCCGCACCGGCCTCCCCCGGTCCCGAAGCCACCACCGGGACCAGCTCCGACATCTGGACGGTGACCTCGGCCGGCAGGCCGGTGTGCTGGAACAGCTGGCTGATGACTCCCATCCGCAGGGACTGCTCGGCCTTGGCACCCGTCGCCCCGAGAACCAAAGCGCCGCTCTCAGCGGCCCGGCCTAAGAATGTGTTCAGCAACTCGGTTTTTCCGCTCGCCAGCACCCCACTGACTAGTGCGACATTCCCAACCCCGCCATTGCATTCATCCAGGAGACCCTCAAGGGTATCCAGAGCACTGACCCGTTCTGCTTCAAAAACTCGATTTAACGAGATGTTCACCAGGACCCCCGTCCACCTTCGCACCTCAGTGTATTCTCAATGTCCTTCTTCTACACCGTCACCAACCCCCCTCGCAAGTGACCCAGATCACAACCCCATCCTGGAACCCCGGCACAGCCAAGGCTATCGCCTTTCCCCACCCCCTCGCTTAGGGGGTCACAGGGGTACCACTAGGGGGAGCGCATTGCCTAATTTGTCCATCTCTCCGCTTCCGTTGCTCCCATCAGGGCCGACCGCCCGCGAAAACAACTCGAAGGGTGAAAGCATCTTGCCGGAACACAATTCCTTACGGAATACCGGAGGAGGGTCGAACGGCAGAAGCCCGGGGAAGCTCCTCGCCGTCAGCGATCTCCACGCCGGTATATCGGAGAACCAGAACCTCGTAGCGGGCCTGCATCCGACGTCCGATGACGACTGGCTGCTTGTCGCAGGTGACGTCGGCGAGATCAGCACAGATATCGAGCGGACGCTCGGGCTCCTGGCAGGGCGTTTCGCCAAGGTCGTCTGGGCGCCCGGCAATCACGAATTGTGGACGGTCCCGCAGGACCCCCTCCAACTGCGCGGCGAGCAGCGGTACCGCCACCTCGTGGAGCTCCTGCGGAGCCTGGGCGTGGTGACGCCGGAGGATCCGTATCCCGTCTGGGAAGGTCCCGACGGACCCTTGACCGTCGCACCGCTCTTTGTGCACTACGATTACAGTTTTCGCACCGATCCGACGCTGACCAAAGAAGAATCACTGGCCCGCGCGAGTGACGCGGGAATTGTCTGCACGGACGAATACATGCTGCATCCCGAGCCTTATGCCAGCATGGAGGACTGGTGCCGTGACCGGGTCGCGTACAGCGAAAGGCGTCTGGCCGAAGTGGATCCCGGGGCACCTCTTGTCCTGGTGAATCACTATCCCCTGGTACCTGACCCCACCCATGTACTGCATCACTCGGAGTTCGCCCAGTGGTGCGGCACGGAGCTGACCGGCGACTGGCACCGCAGGTATTCCACGGCGGCGGTGGTCTATGGCCATCTCCATATCCCGCGTACCACCTGGTACGACGGCGTGAGATTTGAAGAAGTCTCCATTGGATATCCCCGCGAGTGGCGCGCCCGAGGACTGGTCCGCGGCATGCTGCGTGAAATATTTCCGGACTGGGAGCACCGGTGATAGAGGAGATCGTGCCCGCGATGGTTGCCTGCGCAGACCGTTTCGACGACGCTGACCCCGTCTCGCCGTTCCCGCAGGAGAAGGCGGTGGTCGCCCGCTCCGTGGACGAGCGCCGGCGGTCGTTCCACACCGCGCGGCACTGCGCCAGGATCGCCATGGCCCAACTGGGTGTGCCTGCCGCGCCGGTGCTTCCCGGCGAGCGGGGCGAACCGCTGTGGCCCATCGGCACGGTCGGCAGCATGACCCACTGCACCGGTTACCGCGCGGCGGTGCTCGCCAACGCCGGTGACGTGCTCGCTGTCGGCATCGACGCCGAACCGCACCAGCCGCTGCCGGACGGCGTACTGGGCACCGTGTCCCTGCCCCAGGAGCGCGGGATGCTGGCCGAGCGAGCGGCTCAGCGGCCCGAAATCCACTGGGACCGGCTGCTGTTCAGCGCCAAGGAGTCCGTGTACAAGGTGTGGTTCCCCCTGAACCGCAGCTGGCTCGACTTCGAGCAGGCGGACATCGTCCTGGACCTGGACGGCACGTTCACCGCCCGCCTCCTGGTGCCGGAGGGGCTACGGGTGAACGGCGACCGCGTCGGCCTGCTCTCCGGACGCTGGCTGGTCGGGGCAGGCCTCGGGCTCACCGCCATCACGCTGGAGGCGCCGGGGGCGCGGCACACGTACAGAAGCGCCGGGGAACCGACACCCGTACCGAACGACCGAGAGCCCGGCGCACGCGCAGAATGACCGAGGCCGTTCCGGCAACCCCCAGGGGGTGTTCGCAAAGTAGCGCTGGCCGCCCGCCGCGGGGCAGGCGGGACTTTGCGGACACCCCCTAGCGCCGGAACCGGGGCGCGGAGCGCCCGGGGTGGGGTCGGCCCTCCCCCGGAATAGGGGCCATCACGGGATTCCGGAGCCCCTGACCAGGACCGCAGACTTGCGGCCATGACGCTCGACGCTGCGATCACGCCTGATGTCCGGCCGGTCCCGCAGACGACTGGCAGCGATTTCGCCCAGTTGTCCCGCAGGATCGTCCAGGCCGGTCTCCTCGACCGGCGCCCGCTCTACTACACCGTCCGATTCACCCTCGTCGGCCTCGCCTACCTGGGTGGCTGCGCGGCGTTCGTCGTCCTGGGGGACTCCTGGTCGCAGCTGCTCGTCGCGTTGGTGATGTCCGTGGTGTTCGTCCAGGCCGCGCTGGTCACCCACGATCTGGCCCACCGGCAGGTGTTCAACAAGCGCAGGCCCAGCGAGGTAGGCGGTCTGATCGCGGCCAACTTCTTCGTGGGCATGAGTTACGGCTGGTGGATGAACAAGCACACCCGCCACCACGCCAACCCCAACCACGAGTTGAAGGATCCGGACGTCTCCCCGGACATCCTGGTGTGGTCCAAGCGCCAGGCGGAGGCGGCCACCGGGCTGCCGCGGTTCATGGGCAAGCACCAGTCCCGTCTGTTCTTCCCGCTGCTGACCCTGGAGGGCCTGAACCTCAGTTTCAACAGTTTCAAGGCGCTGCGCAGCCCGACGACGAAGCGCCCGGTCCTCGAAGGCTCCCTGCTCGTCGCGCACTTCGCGCTCTACTTCAGCGGGCTGTTCCTGGTCCTTTCCCCCGGCCTGGCCGTCGCCTTCATGGCCGTCCACCTCGGACTGTTCGGGGTGTTCCTCGGGTCGGTCTTCGCCCCCAACCACAAGGGCATGCCGATGCTCACCGAGGAGCACTCGCTGGACTTCCTGCGCCGCCAGGTCCTCACCTCGCGCAATGTGCGGGGCGGGCCGTTCGTCGACGTCGCCATGGGCGGGCTCAACTACCAGATCGAGCACCACCTGTTCCCCAGCATGCCCACCCCGGCGCTGCGGCGGGCCCAGGTCATCACCGAGGCGTACTGCGCAGAACTGGGAATCCCCTACCACCAGACCGGTTTGATCGCCTCGCACCGCGAGGCCCTGCGCCACATGCGCAGCGTCGGCGAACCCCTCCGTGATGCCCGCTGAGCGGAGCAAACCCCCCAAGACCCCGGCCCGGTGGCACCGCCCGACCCCTGCGCAGCGATGCGGGGCGGCAGCACCGGGCCGGCCGATGCCGGAGGCCGGACATGACAGCCGGCACGGTTTTGCCGTACGACGTTCCGCTGTACGAAGCGCAGAGCGAGGTGCTCGACGATCTCCTCGGATCCGTCCCTACAACAGTGCGTCCCAGTTGCGCCAGTACTTCGGCACGCGCCCGGTGCCCCGGCCGTTCGGCACTTCCTCTGCCTGGCAGTCCTTTGAGGCAGGCCGGCTGATCGCCGAACGGACGGGCCGGGTGGCGGACTACCCGGTCGACCGCCGCCACGTGGCCGCCACCTACCGCGACGACGACGGCATCAGCCTGCTGGACCCCTATCTGCTGCACGCTACGCCGCTGCGGCTCGACCGCCGCGCCGCGCGGGACGGCGTGGTACGCGTGGCGGTGGACGCGTATCCGATGCGGACCGGGCCCGACGGCGCTCCCGCGCCCAGCCGGGTGCGGGCTGTGTGGCGGCTCGACGACGACTCCGTACGCCTGGACTATCTGCGTTTCAGCCCGCGGCGCGGCCACAACGTCATCTCCCGTTCGTTCACCCTGCGCCCCGGGACCCACCTCGCATCCGTGCCGCCGGCCGCCGACTGGATCCGTCCGGTGCTGCTCCACCCCGAACAGCACAGCGTCTCCGTTCGCGTGCTGCATCCCGTGACGCGGCGGCTGGCCGAGCTCGTCCTGCCGCTGTCCGGCCGTCCCACGGGGGTCGCCTCCGACGCCCTGCGCGTGATCACCAAGAACAACGAGGGCGTGATCGGCGTGTACGGGTCGGCCGGCATCGGGCAGGACGCGGAACTGGTGGCGGAGGCCGTGAGCGCCACGCACCAGGACGTCGTCGACTTCCTGCTCGAAGCGGCGGCGCTCCACCTGGCGGGTTGCGGCGAACGGCTCGGAGCCCGTCCGGGCGGCGACCCAGCGCCGGTTCGCCGAGGCGTTCGGGGTGAGCTTCTTCCGCGAGGAGGTCTTCTCGCCGGGCTATGCCCTCGCCGAGTGCACCCTCAACGTGACCATGGGACGCCCGCTGTACGCGACACCGACGGGCCACTACGACCGCGCCGCGCTCGCCAGGGGCAGGGCGGTACCGGTCCCGGCCTCCGCGGACAGTGTCGAGCTGGTCGGCTGCGGGAGCGCGGTGGCCGCCACTCGGATCCCACCTCCGTCAACTCCTCGCGGAACTGCTTGAGATGACGCCGCAAGCAGTGGATCCGGAGGTCCCGGTGAGCGCCTACGGAATCGACTCGGTGTCCATCACCCTGCTCACCGGCAAGCTGGGACAGTGGTGCGGCGCTCCACTGAACAAGGACATCCTGTTCAACCACCTCACCGTCGCCCAGATGGCCGCGGAGGTCGTCCGGACCGTGGAACAGACGGGCGGCCAGACCACGGAACAGACGAGAAGTCAGGCCGCGGCCTGACGGCGGCCCGTACGCGATGCGGGGCCGCCGGCCCCCGCATAGGGGATCACCGCCCGCACTTTAGGGGTGACAAGTCGTGGTGGCACGGATTCCCCGCCGCCTTCAATGGTCACCCACTCGGGTACCCCGCACAGCGTTGAGGAGCGGTGATGGATTTCCCTGTCATACCGACCGGAGCAAGTGCCTGGGACGCCATGATCGGCGACGGCTTCGCCCAGGCCCTCCAAGAGGGCCTCTCCCGGGCGACCCTGAAGGCATCCACGACATCGCCCACCGCGCGCACCACAGCCCCACCCGCGGTCGCCCGACCGGCAGTCGCCCCTGCCGCCGTCACCCCACCCGCAGTCCCTCCGGCCGCCCTCGTCCCGACCGGCGGCACCCCACCCACCCCCGCCGCCACGCGCCCTCCGGGACCGCCACCGGGGTTCTCCGAGGCGGTGCTGCGCCGCTTCGAGGCGGCCCTGCCGGACGCGGTCGGCCAGGTGCTGCACTGGGAGAGCGCGGCGCGCCGGAGCGTCCTGCGCCGGGCCCGCACCCTCCTCGCGACGGCGCTCGCCGCCCCCGCCGAACTCCCCGGCCCCGAACCGACCGGGGACCCGCTGCCCCAGTACCGCACGGCGGCCTCCGTCCTGCTCCTGGAGTGCGTCGTACTCGAAATGCTGGAGAGCGGCCACTCGGACCCCGATGCGGTACGGGCCCTGAGCGCGACGATCCGCGAACGAGGCGGCCGACGCCGCGCCCCGGCCGGCCCCCACCCGCGCCGAACGGCTCAGAGCCCCCGGCCCACTGCGCAAGCCCGCCGCGGCGTAGTGCGGCCGGCCCGGCCTCAGAGCCCGGTGATCACGGCTCACCACGGGCACTTCACCGACAGCGGGTCCTCCAGTTGGCCGATCACCGCCGCTGTCGGCGAGTCTGCCCTCGGCAGTGCCTGGGCGGCCCACCTGGGCCACCGCATCCCCGACGCGTCCGACGTCGATGTTCCGGCACCCTCGTCGACGGCGGGGCGTTCGAGCCAGCCTGGACGTACGGCCTGACCTGCACGACAATCGCCTGACACCCCATCAGAACGGGCGTCGAATGAGCGTCACGAACGTCATTTCAGCGTCAGGACATCGCCCGTAACGGCCCGCAGTGTACATCATGCGCACTCACAAAACCCCAGTTCAGGAGGACTTTGCGGCGGGTTCGAGGATCGCCACGCACTCCACGTGGTGCGTCATCGGGAAGGAATACACAGGCCTGACTACCAAGAAACCCACAGGTCAGAGGCCACACGGCGACCTCGATGGTGCGGCCGTGCGTCAAACGAGCGTCACCATCAGCCCTGGCGTCTCTACGTGGCCGGCCCTGGTCCGGCGGTTACGGCTGACCGGCCAGCGCCCTGCGGGCGGGAAGGGTGCGACGAGGATGCCGGACTTGGCCCTTCGTCCGCCACCGCCGGCGCCCCGTTGCCGGCGGACGGGCCGCCGGCGAGAAGTTCCCTGGCTCGGTGCAACGCCTCTCGCAGCGGGGGACAGACCAGGGCTACGCTTGTCAGGCCCGCGGCCGCCAGTAGATCCGGGACGGCTCCGCCGCCAGGGAAGAGGACCGCCCCGGTGAGGAGACCCACGGCCACAGCGATCTTCCCCGCCCTCGCGAGCAGGCGGCTCCTGAGCGGCTCGGCCGCCAGGCCTGCTGCGTCCGGTTCTGGCACGTCCGCCAGGAGTGCGTCATCGACAATCACCAGACTGTCGCGCTGTGCACGTGGCCTGCAGCTGTGGCGTAGTGCGTCGGCGACGAGCCAGGACAAACCACGGACGGCGATGTCACGGTCGGCTCCCTCGCAGAAGAGGTAGCGCTCGTTGCGGTCGGCGAGTGCTGAAATCAGTCGTTCCGTGGACGCGAGTACCCGTTGACGCGCGGCGAGTGGCATCGTGCGGGATGTGTGCCGCGCCTGGGCACGCAGGGAGTTGCAAAGCCGCCCGAAATTCCTGCCATGTACCTCAAGCGCCGAGTCCTGTGTCCTGCGGCCGTCCGGAACGAGCAGCATCTCCAAGAAGCGAACCGACGCCACCGTGACAACCCCGGCCGCGTCGGAAATTGCGGCAGCGCGGTCATCACCCGCCATGAGCGTGATGGAGACAGCACCAAAGCCGGCGATGGCAGCGAACATCCAGAACGGCGTGACTGTGGTCTGGCCAAGTGGTGATGTCGTCCACCAGAAGGCCGGCACCACAACCAGCATGGGCACCGCCTGGAAAAGCACGGAGACGCAGCGACCGGCGACGATACGGTGCCACCGGTCAACGAGTTCCTTGCTGTCCGGCCAAGCTTCCGCTGGTACATCCTTCTTCTCCAACTCCGCGAGCAGCACCACAACGCGCGCCTCGCAGACGCCTCGCCGAAGGCGCCCCACGCCGGGGATCCGGCACACCACCGCACCCAACACTCGGGTGCGGGTCCACCACAGCATGGCGATCCAGACCGCCTCGAAGAATGTCCACCAGCCCCAGCAGAACGAGAGGTTCACGAATTCTGTCAGCGTCATGACGGGCAGAGTGGCAGACAGCGCTGGCATTGATGTCGATACCCACGTTCAGGTGGCCTTGCCTCAAGCATTGGTTGACGCCCTGTGGGGTGGCATCACAGGCGGGGCCGATGGGCCTCATGCCTCAGCCCGCAGCTATGCAGCCGCCTCCACCAGGAACGGACTCAACCTCAGTTTCGTATGGGAGGCGGTCGACGCGGAGGGGTCACCGCCTTGGGGAACGGCAGGGCTCCGTCATGTAGTCCCATCACCACGACGCACCGTTATCCAAGGCCCCTGAAGGAGGGCATCGTACCGATACTGACGGTGTCCCGGTCCCTCAGTGCCCCCCGAAGATGGGAGGTCCGAATGCCGGCAGCCGTGAGATCTTCGGCCACCAGGTCAGGTGCTTGTGCTGGGTTGACTCAGCAGATGCCCAGCAGCCCGGTGCGGATCGCCTGGTCGCGTAGCAGAGCGAGCGTTTCGGGCGCGTCCGCGAAAATGTCCTCGGCTCCTGGGGTTAGAGCCTGGTGAAACATGGCGTGGACGACGTCAGCGGTGGGCTGTTCCCAGATCGTTTCTGCATAGGCCTCCGCCTCCGCTAGGTCATCCTTTTCAAAGGCAATACGCCACTTGTCCAGCAGTAGCGGGGTGATCCGATAAGCGTTGAGCCGCCCCCGGACAAGGATTTTCCGGTTGAGGTCGAAGACCTTGATTGTCGCGTCGCCCCTGTCTGTGAGGTCGATGTATGCGCCGGCAGCGAGTGAGAGGTGCAGATGCGGAGCGGGATCCTCGCTGGTCGGGTCGATGAGCAGGGGTGTGTCGTCGTCGGCGAAGGGGAACTGGTCGCGCTTGAGGTGGCTGTTGCACAGGGAACACGCCAGAAGGTGGTTGTGCCAGTCGAAGGTGCGCAACGGATTCACGCGGACGGGCTCGAAGTGGTCGATGTCGGTTCCCTGGTTGTCCCCGCAGTACATGCACCGCTCCAACCCTGGTGCCATCTCCGCCAGGGCACTTTTCAGCGCAGGGTGTATGTGCCTCCGGACAGTGGTGTGCTTCCATAACTGCTTGGCTCGCTGCTTGGGGACGGCCGCCTGCCCGATGTCACCGGTGTAGCCAGCCATTGAGGTCAGCGTTGCCTGTAGGAGTGGCACTCTCTTTAGCCGGATCATGAATCGCGCCGGGGGTGACGGGAGTGGATCCGGGCTGCGATTTCGTCGACGCGAGTAGCCGGGGAACTGGCCAGCTGGCGCTTCAGATCACGGTACTGGACCTTCTCCTCTTCGCTGGCCAGGCCTCGCACCACGTCCAGCTCCAGAGCGAGGAGCTCTTCCCGCTTCTGTTCGGCCTGGTCCGAGTAGGGAGTGTCGAGCCCGAACAGGTCCGAGAGCACGGCGTCGTCACCGCTGCCGAAGATGACGCGGTCGTAGAGATGCTGGGGTACGACCTCCACGGGGCTCTCCTCGTCCGGGCCCGGCAGACGGATGAGGCCCCCAGGGTCTGCTGCCTGGCAGATGTACGGGCTGTGCGTGGTGACGATGAACTGAATGTTCGGGAAGTGCGCCTTCAGCCAGCTGCCGATTCGCTTCTGCCAGGACACGTGCAGATGGGCATCGATCTCGTCGATGATGACAACCCCGGAATTCGGAACGTTCGGCCTGCCGTCCGTCGTGTCCAGAACGAGTTCACCGTAGGCATCGTGAATCTGCTTGAGGATGTCCACGACCAAGGCCGCCACCGTGCGGTAGCCGTCGCTCATCTCCCGCAGCGGAAAGCGGTGGTTGTGGTTGACAACCCACAGGCCCTCGGAGTCAACGCTGTCGATCTGATAGGCATCGGGCAGCAGGTCGTCGCCCAGGATGGCCAAGGCAGCCGCTTTCATGTCCCGGGCACCGTCCCGGTCCTCGAAGGCGCGCAAGTGCTGCTCAATGAGCCAGCTCACGCCCTCCGCCAGCGATGCGTCCTCGTGGAAGAGACTCGTCAGCCGGGCGACTGCGCCTGAGCTGGACATCAGCCGCTGGATGTCGCTCGAGCCTCCCGCGAGCCTGCGGAAAGGTCCGTACCCTGCGCAGAACCATCCCACCGGATTGTCAGCCCATGGGCCGCGCTGGGCGACTGGGCGTTCCTTCTGGTAACCGATGGTGTTCAGTGCCGGCTGTCCGGACCGGCTGGAACCTGGCTTGCCGGAAAGCGACGTTTGGTCCGCTGCGGTCCAGCGCAGCCCTGCCCAGATCGGTCGGACCGGACGGCGGCCCGTGGTGAACTGGTCCTGGTCCGGGTCATGGACCAGGCACACTTCGGCCTTCGCCACCGCCTCGTCTCGGGATACCCAGGTGTCGAACCCGGGGACGAGGCTGCGGGCCACGGCCGGACCACTGACCGCCAGCGCGATCGCGCGCAGCAGGGTCGTCTTGCCCGAGCCGTTGCGCCCCGCCAGTACCGTCCAACCGGCGTATGACCCGTCTGGCCTGGTCAGGTCCAGGTCGACGTTGCGCGCACCGTGGAACGACCTGATGTTCCGTAGGCGAAGGTTCTTCAGGTACATGTCTGGTCCGCCGGGATCCCGTTCTGAGGTGAGAGTCGGATAACTGCAGACTCTGTGGTGACTTTAACGTGGCGTAGTGCCAAATCACCGCAGGTCAGTGGCCTTCCTCCAGGAAGGGGCTGCGCGGTCCGGCCCAGGTGATGGCGAGCTGTTCGCGGGCCCTGGTGGCCGCGACGAACAGCAGCGAGCGCTCACGCTGCAGGTCGCGATCGTGTTGGGTACGGTCTTCGGAGACCGGGATGACAGCGCTGGGTTGAGGCACCTGATCCGCGCCCGCACCGATGATCGCTACTGCTCGGTACTCCAGGCCCTTGATCCGGTGCATCGTCATCACGTGCACCCCGGAGCCGACCGCCGGAGTCTGTCGCGGCCTCACCTTGACGGCTTTGATTCCCGCATCCTGCAACGCCGCCACCGCCGTGTCCGCGAGCTTGTTGGTCCGGGCGGTGACGACGATCTCGTCCTCCTTCAGGCCCTCGCCCAGCCACTCCTCGATCCGTCCAGTCAAGCCGGCAAGTTCGGCGGCAGTGGAGGGGTACTCGATCAGCTCGGGCTTCGCCCCGCCGAGGACCGAACGGTAGCCGCCCAGGTCTTCGGCCGCATCATCGAGGTCGTCGAAGCTCGCGTCGCCCAGCAGGCTCAGCGACGTTCCGAGGATCTGGCGGGTCGTGCGGTAGTTCAGGGTCAGCCGCTTGGAGCGTCCCCCTCGCACATTGATGCCGTGAGCGCTCAGCGTCGTCCGGTTGTCATAGATCCGCTGGTGGGCGTCGCCGACGATGAACAGGTCGTCCTCGCCGACCGGGACCAGCGCCCGCAACAGCTTCCAGTGGGCGGCATGCAGGTCCTGGGCTTCGTCCACGACGATGTGCCGATACGGCCGGGTCTCGTCGTTCCAGCCGGAGGCGATCCGGGCCGCCTGCGCGGCGAGTTGAGTGACACCGACCTCACCCGCCGCGTCCAAGCGGTGTTCGAAGGATTCGATCAAGCTCCACACCTGTGCCCGTTCCGGGCGGTTGAGACGTCGGCCGCGGCCAGCCCGGCTTGCGGCCAGGTAGTCGTCACGGCTGCGTATGTCCTGGGCGAGAACGACCAGCTTCCATTCCGCCTCCAGGAAACGTGCGTCCCAGCGGTGTGGCTGCTGTTCTTCGGCCAGGTCGTCCCAACGCTGGCGGATCTCATCGTCGCCGAGAGACCTGGGAGTCTTCACGCCGAAGATCTCTTTGGCGATGCCGTAGGCAACCTTGTCGATGTTGCGAACGTCCACCTTCGCGGTGAGCTGTGCGCCGCCGAGGTCGTCCAGCAGCGAGCGCAGCAGCTCGGCGAGGGTGGTGGTATAGGTGGTGAGCAGGATCGCCTGGCCGGGCGGCAGCCGGTCGGCCAACGCCTTGACCCGGTGAAGCGCGACGACGGTCTTGCCGGTACCGGGGCCGCCGGTGACCCGTACCGGGCCCTTGTTGGGGGCCTTGCGCTCGGCCAGGGCGCGCTGTGCCGGGTGCAGGAAGATCCGCCAGGCCGACAACGGCTCGGACATGATCCGGCCGAACTCGGCTACATCACCAGTGACGACGAAGGACTCCTTGGTCGCGGGGCGCTCGTTCGCGGCCTCGTAGTCGTCCGGGTCGATCGTGTCACTAGTCGCCGCGACGGAGCTGACGTGCTCCCACACGTCCTCGACGGTCATACCATCGGCAAGGCAGAGGATCACGTCCCTGGCGAGCTTGGGCAGATGCTCCACGAAGCCGAGAATCGCGTCGATGCTGCGGATCTCACGCAACGCCGGTACGACCGAGGGGTGTACGCCGAGCCGGTCGAAATCGGAGTCGGAGACATGGGCGAAGACGGAGGGTTCCGCGGCGACAGGAGCCTGGGCCGGCTGCCCGCTGAGGGTGCCGTGCAGGCTCGCGAGGTTGATCAGCTCGACGCCGCCGGTGACCTTGTTGATGTCGAAGATGATGTGGGATGCGAGCGTGTAGGCGTCGTCGTGCGGCAGCACCGCGACGAGATAGTAGATCCGGTCAGCGTAATGCATCAGTACGGCACGGAAGTTGTCGTTGATCCTGGCCGTGCGCACCCGCTTGTCCTCGGCGCCCTTCGGCGGCTTGAGGTTCAGCCCGTTGGCGTCCGGGTCGCGCTGCATCTTCATGATGAATTGCAGCACTTGCGCCTGGACCGACCCGTCGAGCTTGTCGTAGTACTTACCGAAGACGTCCGCCATCACGACCTGGGCCTTGGACATCACGCATTCTCCAAACGCTCGGCCAACTCGGCCACATCAACTGTCTCGGCATGTACGACATGCCAGCCGGCCGCCTCGAAGGCGGCGTCACGGTCCTCGTCCGTATCGAGGAACACCGCCACCTTGGCATCCGGCCAGGCGAGTTCCGCCTGCTGTGCAACCCGGTCGTCGAGCTCGAAGCCGACCTCCGGGGCACCGAAGTGACGCGTGCGGGCTTCCCGGCCCAGGGCGAACAGTAGGTCCTCGGCCTGTGAGGAAGCCCATTCGACCGCCTCGGCCCAGGGCTCCGGCAGCTGCTCGGGCAGGCCCGTGGTGGTGGGCAGCGCACCCGCGAGGAGGGCGACCGTGTGCGGGTCGAGCTGTCCGGCCGTGGACATCGCGACCTGGTGGAACGAACACGGCAGTGCCGAACCCCGGTCACCCGTCAGCAGCTGCAGCAGGTTCGACCACCGCAACCAGTCGGCCCACCGTGCCCGATGGCCCGGCTCGGCAACCGCCTCGTCACGGTCGTCCAGCACGGTGAAGGCCGACCAGGCCGACATCCCGGGCTGACCGGTCGCGGGCTCGGGCCGCCGGTCGAGCAGCCCGATGACGCGCAGCCCGCCCAGGGTACGGACGTCCATCGCGATGGCGTCGGCAGCGGCCGGGCCGGCGGGCACCGGCAGGGTGCCGCCCGCCAGTACGTCCAGCAGCCGCTCACCCACCGAACGCCGGTCGACCGGCACCCGCGCCGCGCCGCCCCCGGCGAAACCGCCGACCAACGCTGCCGCCCTACGGGACCACTGCTCCGCGTCGGGATCGGCGAGCACCGCGAGCAGCGTCTCGATCGGGTTGCGCAGCACCGGATCCAGCGTGTCGTCGGGCTGCGGGCCGTCCGTCAGCATCTGATGGATCTGCCGGGCCGCGCGCAACGCGCCCTCGCCGAGCAGTGGTTCGGCAGGGGTACGCACCTGGCGGTCGGCCGCGGTGCCCTCCACCGCCGCCTTCCAGGCCATGACGTCCGGGTGCGTGAACTGCCACACCTGCATGCCCTCGGCCCGCAGTGCTTCCCGCTTGGTGGCGTCGTCGGCGATCCGGTTGATGCCGGTACTGGCGTGGAAGGCGTAGCCGTCGAGGAAGATCGCGATACGTGTCGACGGTCCGTCGATCCGGGTCAGCAGATAGTCCGGCTCACTGGGCGCGGACGTCAGCTGCCGCACATGGTCCTGGAAGAGCCAGCGAGTGCTGCCGCCGTCCGGGCGGGTGAAGCGCAGCTCGTACTCCATGCCACGTTCCCCGGCGCGGGGCGTCACCGAGCCGGACTCCGGGCGACGACTGCCCCACTCGACGAGGGTGCGGACGAACTGCTTCTCCAGCTCGCTCTCGGCGAGCTGGTCGATGCGCACCCCGGACAGGGTGTCGACGCGCTCGGTGTCCCAGCCCGTGAGGATCTCGTCCAGAAGCTCCCTGGCCACCCGCAGCGAAGCGAAGGGATGCTCGCTGCTGCTGACGTGCGGCAGCAGGCAGCGATGGCATGGGGTACGCAGGTTCTCCTTGCCGCAGGGGCAGTCCCGCAGCGCGGCCTGGGCGAGGGTCAGCACCCGATGCAGCACGGTGGCGTCGGCGAGGTGCTCCAGATAGCCGGTGCCGCCCGGCATGGAGTCGTGCAGCACCAGGAAGCGGCGTCGCAGGTCCCGGATTCCGCCCGGCATGGTCGCTGGCACGACGCGCAGATGGTCGGGAGCGCCGCCGAAGTACTTGGTTATGCCCAAGAGCAGCGCGGCCTTGAACGACACGAGCCGGGTCTGCAGCTCCATCGTGGAGACAGGCAACAGGATCCGCAGCGCCTGAGTGGTCAGCTCGTGCGCCAGTACGAGCCTCTGCATCGAAGCCGTCTCGGCGGTGATCCCGTCATCCTTGTGGCTGCACCAGTACGCGTGCCGGGTACCGATCCGCTCGGCGGCCCGGTCCCATGCCTGCGGATGCACGCCGCGTACGGACCCGCACTCAAGGCAGGTCTCAAAGCCGGGGACCTGGTGGTCGTCACCGGCGATCTGGTGCTCGGGGCCCGCGGCGGAAGCCGGGCCCAGGTTGAGCGTGCGGATGGTCGCCACCCGCGCGAACTCCACACCGAACGGCAGCTCCCCGATCCGTTTCCAGGCGCGCAGCCCCTGTGGCTGGGCCGGGTCGATGTCCACCAGCGTGATGTCGTTGAACCGACGTCGCTCGCGCTCGTCGCGCTCGTCGGTGAGCCGCGCATCCTCCCGCCGCTCACGGGCGGTGACACGCTCGGGCACGAGCACGGTGTGGAGTGCGCCGGGGTCCGCGATCTGGACGGCCTCGCAGCGCGGGCAGGCGGTCAGGTCCAGCCCGGACTCGGCGGTGGCGACGTAGCCGCACTCCGGGCATAGCCGCCACTTGGCATAGGCCGTGTCGCCCTCGCCGGCCCCGAGATCCAGACCGTTGACGATGTACTTGTAGCCGTCGGTGTGAAAGGTGTTGCCGGGCGCGAGTTCCAGCAGGGCCATGCGTGATCCGCGCCCGTACTCGGTCAACTGGTCCTGGAACTCTCCGTCGGCGTCCTTCCACCACAGCGTCGCGTCGAGCAGCGTGGCGTCATCGTGGAGGGTGTAGTTGGGCAGCAGGCCCAGGCGGACCATGGCGTTGATTGAGTTCTCACCGACCAGGGCGTCCCTTCGCCTGCTGACGGACCTGCGCTCTGCGTAGAGCTGGCGGCGCTGTTCGTCACGTTCGCGGTCGCCGGAGGCGGTGGACAGGGCGTCGAAGGCCCGGCCGATCTGCCGGGACCGAGAGCGCAGTGCCTCCAGACGCTTGCGCCAAGCGGTGGCCGCTTGGCCGACGGTCTGCTCCAACTCCAGCTGCGCGAACTGGCGAAGGCCTTGATCCGCCTCGGGTGACATCCCGGGGAAGAGTCGGATGAAGGAGTCCGCGAGGTCGGCGTGACGGGTCTGGGCGACGTCGAGAAGGCGGCGGAACCAGCCGTCCTCGGCCAGCCCCTTGGTGAAGAGAGCGCCGATGCGGTGCGGCATGGGCTCCTCGGGCATCATCGTTGCCTGCCACAGGCTGCGGTCGGCGGCCCGGTCGAGCAGGAACGCGAGGTACTGGCGGCGCAGGATCTCGGAGGCGTCCAGGTAGCAGTCCGGCGGGATGATCCGGCCCGCGAGCATCTCCTCGGGCGCGTGAAGGTAGTACTGGTTGCGAGCGCCGCGCGGTACGAAGGTGACGGTGAGTGAGTTGCCGGTGCTGCGGCCGGCGCGCCCGATGCGCTGCGCGTAGTTGGCGGGCGCGGGCGGCAAGGAGGCGAGCAGCACGGCGGACAGGTCGCCGATGTCGATGCCGAGTTCGAGGGTGGGCGTGCAGGTCAGGACATTGGGGTCGAACGGCGAGGGACGGTTCTTGAAGGCCTGCTCGACCTCCTCGCGGCGGGCCCGGCTGAGCGCGCCCGTGTGCTCGGCGGTGAGCACGTCACCGGGCCGGTCGACCGTGTAGAGGCGGCGGTAGTAGTCGTCGCCGTAGTCGCGGTCGTCGGTGGTGAAGCGGCCTTTGCACTGGAAGCGCAGGCAGGGCGTATCGAGCCAGCCCTCGCGTCGGCCGGGCGGGACGGTCTGCCGCCAGGTGCAGCCGTCGCAGCGGACGCCGTGGTCGTTGACGCTGGCTGCGTCGGCCGTGTCAGCCCCGCTGCCGTCTTCAGGAGCCGACGTGTCGGTGGCGAGGCTGTGCACCAGGATGGTGCGCGGCTTGAGGGCGAAGACGGTCGAGCCGCCGTCGGCCGGATAGGTCGCCAGTACGTCGCGCTGCGCGAGCAGCTTCATGGCTTGTTCGGCGAGGGCGCGGGCTTCGCGTCGGTCACAGCCGAGGGTCCGGTGGCCCCAGTCGGCGAACCAGGTGTTGTCACGATTGAGGGAGTCGAAGTCGGTGGGGCCGACTGGTCCGAGGACCGGGAAGCTCGGTGCGGCCAGTCCGCGTGGGAAGGCGGGCATGCCGGTGGGGCGGCCGCCCCAGATCGGCCAGCGCCGGGCGCCGGCCTGGGCGATGTATTCCTTCAGCCAGGGGTGGAACAGTGCCCCGCGCAGCCGCATCCGTTCCAGCAACCCGCGCAGGAAGATGACGTAGTCGGCGTCGTCGGTGGGGAGGGTGATCTGTCCCGGAAGACGCTGATGGGCTTCCCGCAGCAGGGCTGCTACGGCGGCCGCGTCGGGGAGGTGCACCTCGGCGGCCGAGGTCCGGGTCAGTTCGAGGGTGCGGCCCAGGCGGGAACGCAGACCGAACTCCATCAGCGTCTGGAAGACCATACGGTCCTGCAGCATGTACGCGCCCGCGTCGCTGAACCCGTCACCGCTGAGGAGCGTACGGATCTCCGGGTTGTCGCGCAGATCGGGAGGCACGATCGAGGCGAGCTTGCTCATCACGCCCTCCTCGGAGCCCTTCTCGGCGGCCGTCACGACGGCTTGGGCGGCGTCGGTGGCCAGGTCGTGTACGGCGACCGGCGCGCCTGGCTCAAGTTGCTCAGCCAGCAGCCCGCGGAACGTGAAGCCGAAGCTGCGGTTGGCGATGAACGCAGCCCGGTGGGTGGCGTCCTGGACGGAGTCGGTGAAGACCAGCAGCTTCCGTTCGTCCTTGGCAAGGCCGCGGTCCGAGAAGAGCTGCGTGGTGGTGACGGAGGCGAGGGTGGCGGTGCCCGCACCGAGGAAGCGCATGCCGTCGGTCAGGTCGCAGGACGGGCACTTGTCGCCCGCGTTCGCGGGGACGGGCCCGGCGACGGTGATGACGGGTACGGTCTGGGCGCTCGGAACCGTACGCAGTTCGGCTTCCTCGGCGTGCAGGAAGACAGGGGTGTCCTCGCCGGGCCTGGCGCGGATCATCCAGCGGACGGCACGGTTGCCCTGGGCGGAGGCACGGTAGATATCCAGCGGCTTGGTCTTGAGCTGCTGCCACTCCAGGTCCGTGGACAGTGCCGCCCAGCCGGAGCGTCCGCAGTGGCGGCAGTACACGGCCGGGAGATGGGCACGGTAGGCCGGACCGACGGGGCGGACGAACGGCACGGGGCTGTTCGGAGTGAGGCCGGGGATGCCGGTGCCGTCGTCGGACTCGGCGTCGGCGGTGCTGTCCACCTCTGCGGAGGGATAGATGGCGAGGTTCGCCGGGTTGGGGCGGGTGTCACCGGTGGGGCCGTCGTCATCGAACCAGCGGAAGTGGGGCGTCGGCGTCGCGGCGCGGATGACGCGGCGGACCTCACGGACCCAGAGCTGGGCCTCGACACGGAGGAAGGGACTGATGCGGCCGGTGTTCGGGTCCTGGACACGGGCGGTCGAGACCAGAGCGAGGAGCCGGGCCAGGCCGGTGGCGACCAGGCTGATGTCGCTCCGGGCCGCCTCGTCCCAGGCTGCGCCGCCGCCGCGCTTCGCGAACTCGCGGGCGATCTCCGGGACGGTGACGGGGATGTCGCCCGCGACGTCGAGGAGGGCGCGGACGAGGTTGTGCTGGCGGAGCTTCCGGCCGAGTTGGACGGGGTCGGCGAAGTCCATGCCCACGACGAGCTCGGCGAGCTGGTGGAGGGCGGACGAGTCGTTGAGGGGGTCGGGGACGGCAGCGAGGGCGGCCGGTGAGGGAACAGGGAGCAGGAAGTCGGGCTCGGCGACGAACTCGCCGGGTGTCTGACGGTCCTCACCAATCAGGGCGGCGTCCGGGAAAGGCGTGCCGAAGACCTTCTCGGCGAATTCGAGGAGGAGTTCGCGGTCGGACCTCTGCGGGCCGTCGGGGATGGAGGCGGCGTCGGCGGAGGGGGCGCCGCCGGTCGTGGCGATTCCGCCGGCCGCACCGGTCCCACCCCCGAGGGTGGCGGAGGTGGCGACAGGGGTGATCGTGCCGAGGGGGCGACCGGGCTCGGCCATGCCGGTGGCCGCGCCCAGGCGACGCAACAGCATCGCCACGTCGGTGCCCTGAGCACCGTCGTAGGTGTGGAACTCGTCCAAGACGACGTACGTCAGGCCGCCGTCCTGCCAGAGGGGGACGTCCGGGATGCGCTGGAGGAGCAGGTCCAGCATCTTGTAGTTGGTGAGCAGCAGGTCCGGCGGGTTGGCCCGGATGGCCTCACGATCGGTGATCAGGCGGCTGTCCGGAGACAGTTGGGTCGGGGTGATCGTGCTTGCGCCGGACTCGCGGGCGTAGGAACCGGGGGCGTTCTCGTCCTCGTCGTCCGGGGGGCGGTTGCCGGAGGCGCCGCCGATGTAGATGCCGGCGGTGACGGCGGAGAGAGCGCCGTTCTTGGCGAGTAGGTCGTCGATGCGGCGGGCCTGGTCGTCGGCCAGGGCGTTCATCGGGTAGAGGAGCAGCGCCTTGACGCCCTTCACTCCGGCGGCGCGAGCGCGGGCACAGTGATCCAGGATCGGGATGAGGAACGACTCGGTCTTGCCGGAGCCGGTGCCGGTCGTGACGATCGTCGGCTCGGGAGCGTGGCCCGACTTGCTGGACAGCCGCTGCCAGGCGGTCGCCTGGTGGGTGTACGGGCGGAATCCCGTGGGGCACCAGTCAAGGGCCCTCTCCCACCCGGGCGGTGACTCCCGGAAGGGCGTACGGACACGGAGGTACGGGCCCCGGAAGAGCCTGCTCTCCGGCCGCTCAAGGAATGCCTCGAGCTCCTCGCGAACGTCGTCGTCGGCGAGCGCGAAGCTCGTCGTCAGGTACGCGGCGAGGGCACGACGCAGATCCTCGGCGGCCAAGGAGGGAAGCATGGCTGGGTGCTACCTGCTTTCCGGGGCGGGGGTGGGAGTGGTTTCGGGTGTGGTGAGGGGGTGCTCGGCGAGATAGGCGGCGTAGTCGCCGTATTCGCCAGCATGGAGGCGCGCGGTGAAGTCCGCGTGGGCACGGGTCATCTCGGCCTCGCGGTTGGGCTTCACCCAGCCCTCGGGGACGGCGGGGGTGGGGTCGCCCGCGCGAGCGGCCTTGGCCCACGCCTTGACGAAGGCGGTCTCTTCGGGGGTCTGGCGAACCCCCGTGCTATAAGTTTCGGCGCCGATTTTGTGGCCATCGGGGGCGAAGAACATGCCCCACTCGTACTTGCGGAGCACGGCGAACTGGGAGCGATACATCACACAGAGCTGCTCGGCTGTAAGGCCAATCATGACAGCAGTAATTGCATCAATCTCGCAGAGCGCCATCCGGCGGTCGTATTCCGTGCGAAGCGGTGTAGCCATCGACCAAGCGGCTTCAATGTCCTGGAGTCGCAATTGAGTGGAGACTGGACCGCCCCAACGGTCAGCCAGCCAGGCGGGATCAAAGAGCTCTTCCCACAACGGGGCGTAATCGCGCGTGACACAGTTCAGCCGAAGAGCCCGAAGAACCAAAGGGACAACCAGGGGGTGATCGAGAGGAGCCGGAAATTGCGCTGCAAGTTCGGCTCTCAAATCCGACTTTCCTGATACTTTGACCAAGTAGTCAATGGGTAGCGATGCCCATAGGCCTGCCACTTTGACGGTGTCACTATTCGTAGCCAAAGCCATCGTGTGCACCGTGTCGACATGTGTCGCACCTGGTGGAATTAGGGCTGCGTGAAGGACGCGTTCCATATTGGAAGCCACCCGCCGCCGCCACATTACGCGGAACCTGCCGGTTGCTGCGCGTTCCCCCCAGGAGCCTTGCGCCGCCGAAAACTCTTCGACAGAACAAGCACGAGTGTAATTAGTCCGAGGGAGTATGGCTTCTGGCAAGCCGGTAAGGTCCCAGGCCGAGTAGTCACCCTTGCTCTTGCAGTTTTCATTCGGCTGCTTGGCGAAAGGAGTTGCAACCGTGAAATGCGGCCCCTGGATAATTACCTCCGCCCATGAAGTCGGAATCTCGGTCTGCCAAGAAATTAGCCCTTCTTCTTTCGCGCCTTTCTCGTGAAAACCAGATGACCACCAGAATTTTCGATCACCGAGGCGCTGCGGGAAACGTGAAAGTGCGCGCAGAGCCTCATTATCGCCAACCGTCAGCGGGCGCAGCATCCTCGCCTGCGCAGGAGGTGTGCCTGCCTCGTCGACGAGGGCGGCCCAGTCGGATAGCACGGATTCATCTACCGTGACTACGCGATCCCGATGCGGTCTGAAATCCCACCCTCCCGACTCATGCTGGATGCCGGGAGTATCTCCTTGCCCTGAATGAATGAGTGAAAGATCTGCAGTATCCGGATGGTACAGGAAGCTCAGATTTTCGAATGACACCTTCTGCGATGTGCCGTAAATGTGTAGTCCGTACTCAACGGTATCGCCAATGTCTTCGAATACTTGAGACTCGTTGATGAACTGAAAGTGGCGGCGCAGGTGTCGATAGGTGGCTGCACGAAGTGGACCCCCATTTGAATCATTGAAATGGGATTCCGGATGCAAGAGTCCAATCGTGCCTGCAATTCCAATATTGCGCCACGTCTGATTCATGAAATTCCGGTACATATTGGTTTGCGTCCCGGATAGGACTGGGTTATTGACTCCTGACCCGAGGTGAGCGTTTATGCCGGCCCATGAATTTAGGTCGGCTAGATATTGGCGCAAGGCTAGCGAATCCGAAAGCACTGCATCACGGCGCGCATTCCTAGTCTTCTCTGGAGCCCTGCTGGTCAATCCAAACCAGGGAGCATACTCGGCGAGCGCCAGGTCGTCGTCCCACGTTGGTCGGTGCCACGGCGGGTTTCCTACTTGCAGGTCAAACCCACCTTTCTCGAAGATGTGTGCGAACTCCAGCTCCCAGTGAAAGAACCCCTCTCGTCGTGAGATCGCATCCACCTCGCCCAACCACGGGAACCGCACCATTACAGACGGAAGGTCAACACATTGGCTCATCACCCGGTCGAACTCGTCGTCCAGCGCGAGCTTCTCGAACTCGCCCGTGTCGGCGAACAGCCCGAACTCGTCATCCAGCCCCGCCGCACCGCCACCGACACGGCTGGACTGCCTCGCTTTAGCCTTGGCCGCCGGAACACCCAGCACTGCCTCGCAGAATGACAGCCACTCCTCCATGCTGGGCGGCGCAGGTGTATCGGGCTGCCCCACGGGCCAGAACCACAGGGCGCACCAGGCGTCCATGACCAGCTTCAGCCGACCGCGCGGCGAGCCAGGCTCGTTCAGCGCGCTCTCGATCTGCTCACGCGTGACGTCTCCTGACGCCATCTCCAGTGGCTCGTCGGGGTCGACCCCCCACACGTCGATCTGGCGCCGGACCTCCCGCTCACTCACGATCAAGCGGCGCCGAGTCAGCTCCCACAGCCGCTCGACTCGCGTCGCCAGTGCCGGCAGTCGCTTGCCCTGGGCCACCGACAGCGTCGTAGTGACAGCCGTCCGCCACTTCGCCAGAGCGTCGCGCTCCTCCTTCGCTAGCTCCTTGGCCTGCTTGGCATCCGCGACTGCACCCCAGCCCTTGGCTGGCAGCAAGAAGTGGTGGTTCTCTTTGCCCGCCTGGAACTGGCCTTCTTCGGCACCAGCTCGCAGCGGCCGGTCCGTTGGGACCGTCGTGAGCCATGCCTTCCGCTTCAGCGCCTCCGCCGCATACATCGTTCGCCGAGCCCCGATCAGTGAGTTGCCGCGACGAAGATGCAGGCCGAACCAGGGGGCCTTCAGGCCCTCGTGCATCGAGTTGAGCCAGAGCGATACCTCCGCCAGCTCCACTGCAGTCTGGTTGAGGTCGACGCCGTAGGAGTTGTGCAGGGCAAGGTACGCCTTGACCTTCTGCAGTTCCGCCTCGTACCGGTCCGGCGGCAGTTGCTCGCCGCCCAGCTCCGCCATCCTGCGCTTCAGGTACTCCGCCGCCAGCTGGTTGATGGCCTCGTTGAGGAACGCCCCCGAGCCCAGAGCGGGCTCGCATACCGTCAGGTCAAGGATCGCCCGTGCCGGCGTCGTCACGCCGTCCTGGTCCAGCAATTCGGCCAGCGCGTGCTTGACCGTGCTCCGGGTCAGCACCTCCGGCGTGTAGTACGAAGCCGACCGCTGCCGCTCGCGCCCCGACAAGCGGTAAACGAAGGTGCCCTTCTTGTGCAGGACCCGCTTCTTGACGCCCGTCAGCTCGTCCGTCCGCTTGACGAAGACGTCCTCGTCGTAGTTGTCGGCGTCCTTCAGCGGCACGACCCAGGTGCCGCTCAGCCCGTCCGAATCCGGTTTGGCAACCTCGTACAGGTCATCCCAAGCGAAGAATCCGGTGTAGGACATCAGGCCCTCGTACACCGCACCGAGCTGGTTGATGCCGAGTTGCGCATACGAGATGAAGCCCTTGCCCGTACCGCCGCCGGCCTTCCCACGCCCGCTGCGGCGCCCCTGGGTGAGCATCAGCAGATTGAGTACCCGCCACAGCACCTTGTTCCGCAGACGCGTGTCAATCCGCTCGCCCTCGACCGAAACCGAGCCGATCAGCGGAGTCGCGCCAGCCGCGAACAGGTCACTGCGCAGCGCCTCGAAGCGCAGGCCGTCCGCGTCGAGGACAGTCACGCCGTCTTCGGACGGCCCCTCGTCCCTGCCCAGAGGCCGGTGCCCCTGGTCGACGAGCCGGAACAGCAGATCCAGCGATTCGGCGAAGTGGAAGCCGTTCCGGGTCTCCTCCGGGAGGTCATAGGAGACCAGCTCACCGAGTCGGGCGAGACCGTAGCCGTCCTGATAGGCGTCGTCCTTGCTCGGCAGGATGCCAAGCTCGGGCCGGGCCTCCGCATACAGCAGGAACAGGACCCGATACAGGTAGCGCAACGACTCGCGAGTGAGCCGGCTTGCCAGGTCAGCCGGGGCGCCCAGCTCCGCCGGGTCGGCGCCGCCCGCATTGAGCCGGTCCAGGATTTCCTGGGCGATGAGCTCGACGGACTGCCGGAGCCCTTCCCGCAGCTCCTTCGAGACGCCCACCGCGTGCTTGCGGCCCTTGTCGACCAGGCCGTCCAGGTAGCCGGCGACACCACCCGCCGTCAGCAGCGACTCCGCACCGAACAGCGCGGCCACTGCTTCCAGTTCCTCGCCGTCCGCGCTGAGGTTGCGGTCCAGGGCCTCGTCGACGCTCACCGCGAGGAACCGGCCCTCGTACCAGGCCGTGCGGTCGGCAAGAAGTACCACGCCGCCCGCGAGCAGCAGGACGTAGCGCGGGGCGTAGCCGTCCTCGCAGCCGAAGAGGAAGGTGACGGCGTCGGCCGCGCCGGTGATGAGCTGCTTGCCGTCGAGCTGGATCGGGTCGAGGAGTTGCGCGCCGCCGTCTTCGACGTCCGCGACGACGAGTTCGCCGTCCACCTCCCAGGTGGCGTCGAGGGCGACGAGTTCCAGACCGCCGGGGCCTGTGACGGCAAGCGCAACAGGCACCGACTGTTCCTTGTCGCCCTGCATCACGCCGAAGTCGCCCCGGCGCAGTCGGGTGTGCGTGGAATCCTCGGGCTCCGGGGCGGCCTCGGCGGGATTGCCTTCGCCCTCCGGCTTGACGTACGCCAGCGCTGCCAGCAGATGGTCGTTGAGCTGCCGGACCTCAGGGCCGTCGAACGCCTTGTTCTCGGTGATGCGGACCTTGGCCTTGAAGTACTCACGGCGAAGACCTTTCATGCCCGAGCGGGAAGACGGCGCGCCCGCCCGGTCGGCGGAGGTCCAGCGCTTGCGCAGCTCGGTGAGATCGCGGGCGAAGAGCTCGGCGAGGTAGTGGGCGGAGATGTACTCACCGCGGTTGGTGATCGCTTCGAATGCCACGGTGTCACACACCCCTCTGCTGCTGAATTTCGTTGCCGCCGACGGCCGCGGGCGGAGCGAGGACCCCGATGACCCGCACCATCGCCTCGCCTTGTGTAGCCAACTGCTCGATGAGGTGCTCCACCTCCACCGCGGTCTTCTGCACGCGCGTCTCTTCGTGCTTCCGCCGGATGCCGCTGAAGCTGAGCTGCTCGAACGACGACAGGCTGGCCTTCCGCCAGGCTCCCAACCGCTGCTCGTACTCGGCGAGTTGCTCCACCAGAGGGGATTCCTGCTCGTTGCGCAGCACGGCGATGTGCTCGCGGCTCGCCCGTACCGCCGCCGGGACCAGTGCCTGCAAGGTCGACGAGTCACCGGTGAAAGGCCGGTTGAGCATTTTCGGCTTGACCCCGGCCCGATCGAGTACGCCCACCAGGTCGTCGTCGAAGACGGGTGTGCCGCTCGCCAGGCCCGTCACGCAGGTCCAGGCCAGCACGGTCGGGTGGCCCTTGGTGTTGGAGTACATGCCCTGGGTGAGGAACACCGGCTCACTCACGTCCGCCGTGATGATCGGGGCGGTGTTGCGGGTGAGCTTGACGAGGACCTTGTCGGTGAGCCACTCCACCACCGGGTGCTGGTCCGTCAGGTAACTGACATCGGGCCAGCCGGAGGTCTCGGTGCGCTCCTGCTTGGTGATCGCGCCCTTCGCACGATTGCCGCTACGCTCACGGGCCCGGTCCAGCCTGTCCTGGCCGAACTCCTTATCGAAGGTGACTCGGAGCTGATCCAGAACCCGCCGCTCGTCCAGGTAAGACTTGGGTAGGACCAGGAGACGTCGCTGGAGTTCCCGGTCCGGGGTGAAGACCATCATCTTGGGATGGTCCTCGTCCCAGTGCTTGCCGATGCGCTGCTCCGGGTTGTCGTAGACCTCCTCCAGCGCCTCCTCGACGAACGCACGGGTGGACGCGAACAGCTGCGGCACCTGATAGCCCGGCGAGTCGCCCTCCGGGGTGTGGTCGGCCATGAACGCCTCGAAGGGGTCCAGCGGGACCGCCGGCACGACCGTGTCGAACGGTTCCTCCTTCGCCAGGAGGCGCTCCATGATCGCGGTCGTCTCGGCGTCCTCGTCACGCAGCCCGAGGATGGAGGCCGCCTCGCCGAGGGTACGGTGGACCTCGTCCTCACGCTTCAGCAGTCGCTCGGACACGGCCCGGTCGGCCGACGGGCGCTCGGGGTCCTCGTCGTCGGTGAGCAGCAGCAGCGCACGGATCTCGGGAGAGTGCTGCTGGCCGTAGCGGTCGATACGGCCGTTGCGCTGCTCGATGGTGATCAGGGACCAGGGCAGGTCGTAGTGAATCATCTGGTGGCACTGGCGGTGCAGGTTGACGCCCTCGGCCGCGATGTCACCGGTGAGCAGGATGCGCAGGTCGCTGCCGGCCAGGCCGAAGTCCTTGACGGTCCGCTGCTGCTCATCGTCGGACAGACCGCCGTGAAGCTGGCGGACGGCTCCGCTGGTCTTGTCCCGACTCGGGGCGAAACCGAGGGCCGAGGGCAAGGTGTCCTGCAGTATCTGCAGCGTGGCACGGCGCTCGGAGAAGATGACGACGCGAGCGTCGGACACGGGGCCGACCTTGACCTCCTCCTTGAGGACCTTCACCAGCTGTCGGAACTTGGCGGCTTCCTCGATGTCGATGGCCTCGGCGATGGTGCCGAGGTTGATCAGTGCGTCGCGTTCGGCCTGACGCTCCTGCGGGTCTGAGCTCTGGTCGATGGTGTTGATCCGGTTGTCGACCGTTTCGACCAGTGCGGAGTGGGAGGAGAGGAAAGACTTCAGCAGGGTGTACGGGAACAGCCGGGCGCCCTTCCCGGAAACAGGGGCCGTGCGGCCGTCCTTCGGATCGATCCAGACGTCGTACAGCTCATCGAAGACGCGCTGCTCGGTCGGCGTCGCCGTGCAGTCGAGGGCTACCGGGGGCTTGCGGGTGGCCCACATGTGGCCGATCTCGGCCGAGACGTCGGGGGACATCTTGTGGCGCCGGATGTAGAGGTTCTGGAGCTGCGTCTCGTCGTAGTCACTGGTGTCCGGGATGGCCGTGGGGTCGAGCAGGCTCAGCAGTTCACCGAAGGACTCCCGCTGGCCGTTGTGCGGGGTGGCGCTCGCCAGGATCAGGGCGTCGGTCTTCGGAGCGAGGAGCTGGGCGAGGCGGTTGTTCTTCGTCCCGGTGTTGATGAGCTTGTGCGACTCGTCGATGACGACGGCGTCCCAGGTGACCTGCATGAGGTGGCTGCGCCAGCGGTCGGACCGCAGGGTGTCGATGGAGATGATCGCCCGCTTGTAGTAGGAGAAGGGGTTGCGGCCGGCGGGGATGTCGTTCTTGATCCGTTCGATACCGGCCGAGTCCAGCCGCACCACCGGGATGGCGAAGCGCGTCCACAGCTCGTGCTGGAACTGCTCCAGGATGTGCTTCGGCGTCACTACGAGGATGCGCTCGCCGCGTCCGCGCCTGATCAGTTCGGACAGCAGCAGTCCGACCTCAAGGGTCTTGCCGAGGCCGACCGCGTCCGCGATCAGCAGTCGGGGGCGAAGGGCGCGCAGGGCGGCCTTGGCGGGCTCGCGCTGGTAGGCGAGGTCGTCGACGAGGTGGGTACCGACTGTGGCGAGACGCTGCTCGGAGAGGGGCAGCGGAGTCTTGCGGATCAGCGCGTCGATGAACAGGCGCGAGCGGCGGCACTCGGGGGAGTCGTCAAGCACGAGTTCGGTGTCCTCGGGGCGCAGCGGGGTCACCCGGTCGAGGTTCTCGTGAGCGAAGAAGACCGCGCGCTGATCACGGACCAGAGGCGAGATGCCCCGTACGTCGAGGCGGGTGCCGTCCTTGGTGGTCTCGTCGACCTCCACCACCAGCCAGTCCTCGTCGCGGGCGCGGACCTGCATCCCGGCGGCGAACTTCGCGCCGACGGGCGCATCGCCCGGGACGTTGCCTGACGCGCTGTCCGCGACGGTGGCCATCGGCGGGTCTCCTTCGGTTGCTGCTCTGCTGCTGTGCTGTTCGAGCGCTGTGGGTTTGCGGTTTTGTGGAGAGCACGGGGAGGCTCAGCCGCCGTAGTCGCTGCGACGGTCCTCGATACGGCTACGCCAACGCGCGGCCCAGCGGTCCGGCGTGGCGGCTGGCCGGGGGCCGGGATCGAATGGGCCCGCGGGCCGCGGGAACGGCCGAGCCTCAGGCACCGGCTCGGGGGCCATGTCCGCAGCGTCGTCCGGTTCGGCGTCCACCACGGGATCCGGATCCCGTATGGCGTCTAGTGCCTCGACCGGTGTGGCCTGCCGCTCCAGGACGTCTGCGAGGAACGCCTCCGGCAGCGGCGGGTACGCCTGCGCCTCCGTCGGTACGCCGAAGTCGAGCAGGCGTCCCATCGTCTCCTCCAGCACGGTCTGTGCCGTCGGCCGGTCCTCGGCGTCGAAGGCCAGGGTGTGGGTGACCAGGTCGAGCAGGGCGGGTGGGAGGCCGGTCAGGTCGGGCTGGATGTCCAGCGTCCGCTGTGCGGGCATCTGCGCATAGAAGGGGACATGGCCGGTCGCAGCGTGCACCAGCGTGGCGCCAAGACTGTAGACGTCCGCCGCCTCACTGGCTTTGCGGGAGTCTGCGGCCTGCTCCGGTGCCATGTAGGACAGGGTGCCCAGCGCCGCGCTCCCTGTGGTCAGGCCGGTACCGCCGCTGACGTGGGAAATCCCGAAGTCAATGACCCGGATGCCGTCCGCCGCGACCAGGACGTTGCCCGGCTTGAGGTCTCGGTGCAGTAAACGGACCGAGTGGACGTGCATCAGAGCGTCCGCGAGACCCGCTGCCAGCCACCACGCACCCAGCTCGCTGACCGGGCCGTGTTGCTCCAGCAGCTCCAGCAGTGAGGGTGCGTTGATGAACTGTGTCGCGATCCACGGGGTTGCAGCCTGAGGGTCGGCGTCCACCAGGGCGGCGGTGTGGAAGCCGCCGACGCGGCGGATCGCCTCGAGTTCCAAGGTAAAGCGCTTGCGGAAGTACTCGTCCTCCGCGAGCTGCGGCCTGACGACCTTCACCGCGACCGGGCGGGTCGAACGGTAGCCCAGGTACACGACACCCATCGCGCCCTGGCCCAGCCGGCCGACCAGCCGGAAGTTCCCGACCGTCGTCGGGTCGCCCGCTCTGAGCGGCTGCAGCACCTTTTCCCCCGTGGTGTCCTGACCTGGCTGGACGAGAGTGAGGTTATCAGCGGGTCGGCTCACTGTTCCTGCGCCTTCTGAGACTCGCTCTTCTCCGAAAGGGCACTGGTGGGCGACGGCGGCAGGGCGCCTTTGGTCAGCCCGTCGTACGCGAGCGCGCTCGCCCGGCCGATGGCGGCGGCTTCGCGCAGCAGCTCCTTAAAGGCGGCCAGGCGCCGGAAGGCCTCGCCGTACTCCCGCTGAAGCCCGATGTCCATCTGCGGAAACTGTGCACCCGAGGTGCTCAGTCGGAAGGTGGCGCAGGCGGTGGTGCTGCGCCGGGTGTTGGCGGCGCTACGCAGGAAACCGCGCAGGCAGTCGGTGTCGAGCTGGTCAGTACGAGAGGTCGGCACGGTGCCGTCAAGGCCGACCAGACCACCCCGCACAAGATCACCGAGTCCCATCGGCGCGGCCTCGATGTGCCCGGGACCGGCGGGGAGTACGGGGAGCAGGTCGAGCAGATCCCGGGCAAGGCTCTGGATACGTTCGCGCAGGGCGGCGTACTCGACTGGGAAGTCGCTGTGTTGCGGGGTGACGTAGCGGCTGGGGCTCAGGCATCGTCGTCCAGCAGGTCGATGGACGGGATGTCGGCGATCTGTTGGCCGACGCGGAGGCCGCACGGGAGAAGCGGCTCCAGTGGGAAGGCTGCAATGGAGCGCGGGTCTGACACGGACTGACTCGGCCGCCTAGCAAGATGGGCGCCTCTTGCAGCAAGACCACAATCTGCCGCGAGAGGCGCCCACCCGCGACTGACGAGCCATCACGAATCGCCGACCGTGTGCGTCAGGCGTGCGTCACGAGCGTCGAATCAGCGTCAAGATATCGCCCACAACGCACACAGCGCACACTGCCCTAACCCGCAGGTCAGAGCCCCTTTCCAACGGGCTCAAGGATCGCGACACACTCGACATGATGGGTCATCGGGAACAGGTCGAAGACGCGGAGGGTGCGGAGCTTGTAGCCGTTCTCCTTGAAGTAACCCAGGTCGCGCGCCAGGGCCGCCGGGTCGCACGCCACGTACGCGATGCGGCGGGCGGAGAGGCCCGCGATGTGGCGGACCGTCTGCTTGCCGGCGCCCGCGCGCGGGGGGTCCAGGACGACCAGGTCGCATTCCGTGATCCCGGTCTTCGGGAGGATCTGCTCGACCTTGCCCTGCTCGATGCGGACCCGCGGGAAGTCCGCCAGGTTGTGGCGGGCATCCTCCACCGCGCGCTTCGTCGACTCGATGCCGAGGACGGCCCCGGTCTCGCCGAGGCGTTCCGCGAGGGCTCCCGCGAAGATGCCGACGCCGCAGTAGAGGTCGAGGGCCATCTCGCCCTTGCGCGGCATCAGGCCCTGCATGACGGCCTTGATCAGGGTGTCCGCGGCCTGCGGGTGGACCTGCCAGAAGCCGCCCATGCCCACGCGGTACGTACGGCCGTCCGCGCGCTCCCGTACGAAGGGGCGGCCGTGGACGCGGTGGACGCCGCCGTCCTTCTCCTCCACGCGGAGGACGGAGACCGGCTTGTCCAGCTCGACGAGGGGGAGACGGCCGCCGGGGCGGGGGGTCAGGACGACCTGACGGTCCTGGGAGCCGGTCGCCGCGATCGCCTCGACCGTGGCCATCTGCGGCCAGTCCTGCTTCTCGATGCCCAGTTCACTGACGCCCGGCGCCGCGATCATGCAGTGCTCGACCGCCTCGATCTCGTGCGAGCGGTGGCGGCGCAGGCCGACGGTGCCGTCCTCGTCGATGGCGAACTGCACGCGGGTGCGCCACTGCGGCACCTGCCCGGCCGGCAGCTTGTCGCCCTCGGCCGGCATCACGGTGCCGTCCCAGCCGGCTTCCTCCGGGGTGAGCCCCGCGAGCCGCTTCAGCTGCTCGGCGACGACCTCGCCCTTGAGGCGGCGCTGGGCACCGGGCTTGGCGTGCTGCCAGTCGCAGCCGCCGCACTTGCCGGGGCCGGCGTACGGGCAGGGGGCCTCCACGCGGTCCTTGGAGGCGTCGAGCACGGTGATCGCGTCGGCGCGCAGGTAGCGGGAGTCCACGTCGCCCTCGGTGACCTTGGCGACGACCTTCTCACCGGGCAGGGTGTGACGGACGAACAGCACGCGGCCGTCCTCGGTCCGGGCGATGCAGTGCCCGCCGTGCGCCACGGGGCCTACCTCGACCTCGTACTCCTCCCCGACCAGTGACTGCTTCTCGTTCTGCTCGGCGCTCGTCATGGTGGGGAGACTCCAAAAACTGAAACAACGGAAAACGGCCGGACGACCGACCCACCAGTTTACGTGGATCTCGTCCGGCCGTTCACCAACCCGTTCAGCCCTTCGCGGTGGGCTCCTTCGGCGGCGAGGACCTGACGGGGCTGTCCACGGGGCCGCGGCGCACCGAACCCGGGGCGTTCCAGTCCTGGCGCTTCTTCGCCCGCCGCTTGGCGAGCTCCGAGGACTCCAGCTGGTAGGGCACCGAGGTGACCATCACACCGGGGGTGAAGAGCAGCCGGCCCTTGAGGCGCAGCGCGCTCTGGTTGTGCAGCAGGTGTTCGTACCAGCGGCCGACGACGTACTCGGGGATGTAGACGCTGACCGCGTCGCGCGGGTTCTCGCTGCGCAGGCCCTTGACGTACTCGACCACCGGGCGGGTGATCTCCCGGTACGGCGAGTCGAGGATCTTGAGCGGAACGTTGATCCCGCGCCGGTCCCATTCCTCGCGCAGGGCCTTGGTCTCGGCCGGGTCGACGCTGATGCTGAGCGCTTCCAGGGTGTCCGAGCGGGTCAGCTTGGCGAACGCCAGGGCGCGCAGCGTGGGCTTGTGGACCTTGGAGACCAGGACGATCGAGTGGACCCGGGAGGGCCGCACGCTGTCGTCGCTGGGGCCCTCGGCGGCGGCGATCTCGGCGGAGACGCGGTCGTAGTGCTTCCGGATCGCGCTCATCGTGCCGTAGAAGATCAGCATGCCGAGCAGGGCCACCCACGCACCGTGGGTGAACTTCGTGGCGAGGACGATGACCAGCACCATGCCGGTGAAGAAGGCGCCGAAGGCGTTGATCGCCCGGGAGCGGTGCATCCGGCGGCGGGCGGCGGCGTCGCGCTCCGATTTCAGGTGGCGGTTCCAGTGCCGGACCATGCCGATCTGGCTCAGCGTGAAGGAGACGAACACGCCGACGATGTAGAGCTGGATCAGCTTGGTCGAGTCCGCGTCGTAGATCCAGACGAGCAGGATGGCCGCGCCGGCGAGGAGCACGATGCCGTTGGAGAAGGCGAGCCGGTCTCCCCGGGTGTGCAGCTGGCGCGGCAGGTAGCGGTCCTGCGCGAGGATCGAGCCGAGCAGCGGGAAGCCGTTGTACGCGGTGTTCGCGGCCAGGAAGAGCACCAGCGCGGTGGCTGCGGCCAGCAGGATGAAGAGGAAGCTGCCGTCACCGAAGACGGCTTCGGCCACCTGCGAGATCACCGGGTTCTGGATGTACTCGGGGCCGACCGGGACGCCGTTCGCGAGGAGGTCCTCGGCGGGGTTCTCGGCCATCCTCACGTCGCTGGCCATGGCCAGGCCGATGATCCCGCAGAACATGGTGACGGCCAGGCCGCCCATGTAGGCGAGGGTGGACGCGGCGTTCTTGCTCTTCGGCTTGCGGAAGGCGGGTACGCCGTTGCTGATGGCCTCGACGCCGGTCAGGGCGGCACAGCCGGAGGAGAAGGCCCTCAGCAGCAGGAAGACCATCGCGAAGCCGGCCAGCCCCTGTTGCTCGGGTTTGATTTCGAGGTCGGCGGTCGGCGCCGTCAGGGTCTCGCCGAGGACGATGCCCTTCCAGGCACCCCAGCCGATCATGACGAATACGGCGGCGACGAAGACATAGGTCGGGATCGCGAAGAGCTTCCCGGATTCCTTCACACCGCGCAGGTTCATCAGTGTGAGGAGAAGGATCATGACGGTCGCCGAGAGCACCTTGTGCTCGATGACGAAATGCACGGCGGAGCCGAGATTCTCGACTCCGGAGGAGATCGACACGGCAACGGTCAGGACGTAATCGACGAGCAGGGCGCTCGCCACGGTGAGGCCGGCCCTGGGTCCGAGGTTCGTGTTGGCGACCTCGTAGTCGCCGCCACCGCTCGGGTAGGCGTGGACGTTCTGGCGGTAGGACGCCACGACGGTGAACATCAGCACGACGACCGCGAGCGCGATCCAGGGGCTGTACTGGTACGCCGACACGCCCGCGATCGACAGGACCAGCAGGACCTCGCCAGGGGCATATGCCACGGAGGACAGCGGGTCGGAAGCGAAGACGGGAAGGGCGATCCGCTTGGGAAGGAGTGTTTCTCCGAGGCGGTCGCTGCGTAGCGCCCGGCCGATCAGGATCCGTTTGGGCACGTCGGTCAGTTTGGACACGCAGAGGATCGTAAGCGTTCGAAATCAGACTGACGAACCCCCACCCCCTCATACCGCAATCCCGCCGCAATTCCTCCCCACCCGCAGCACGACTGCGGCGCAAGAGGCCCCATCGGTGACCGCCCGTGTGTAGCTTGGGCCATGGTCTGAGACCCTGTTAAACCAGAGCATGCAATGAGGCTGGGAACCAGCGAGTCGCTGACAGCCGGAAGGACGGCCGTGCACATCGTCATCATGGGTTGCGGAAGGGTGGGCTCCGCCCTCGCGCAAACCCTGGAACAGCAGGGGCATACGGTCGCCGTCGTCGACCAGGACCCCACCGCATTCCGCCGGCTCGGCGCCGGATTCGGCGGCCGCCGCGTCACCGGGGTCGGCTTCGACCAGGACACCCTGAGGGAGGCGGGAATCGAGGACGCGGGCGCCTTCGCCGCCGTCAGCAGTGGTGACAATTCCAACATCATCGCTGCCCGCGTGGCCCGCGAGATGTTCGGCGTGGAGAACGTCGCGGCCCGTATCTACGACCCCAAGCGCGCCGAGGTCTACCAGCGCCTCGGCATCCCCACCGTCGCCACCGTGCGGTGGACCGCCGACCAGATGCTGCGCCGGCTGCTGCCCTCGGGCGCGGAGCCGCTGTGGCGCGACCCGAGCGGCGGGGTGCAGCTCGCCGAGGTGCACACCTCCGCCGCCTGGATCGGCCACAAGGTCAGCAAGCTCCAGGACGAGACGGGCGTGCGCGTGGCGTTCCTCACCCGCCTGGGCGAAGCGATGCTGCCCACGTCGGCGACGGTCCTGCAGGAGGGCGACCTCGTCCACGTGATGATGCGCACGGACGAGATCGACAAGGTCGAGGCGGCGTTCGCCGAGGGGCCTGAGGAGGCACACGCATGAGGGTCGCGATCGCCGGTGCAGGCGCGGTGGGCCGCTCCATCGCGGGCGAACTGCTGGAGAACGGCCACGAGGTGCTCCTGGTCGACAAGGCCCCGACCGCCATCTCTGTCGAGCGGGTGCCGCAGGCCGAGTGGCTGCTGGCCGACGCCTGCGAGATCACCTCGCTGGACGAGGCGGCGCTGCAGCGGTGCAACGTGGTCATCGCGGCCACCGGTGACGACAAGGTCAACCTCGTCGTCTCGCTGCTCGCCAAGACCGAGTACGGGGTCCCGCGCGTGGTGGCCCGCGTCAACAACCCGAAGAACGAGTGGCTCTTCAACGAGTCCTGGGGCGTCGACGTCGCCGTCTCCACGCCGCGCCTGATGTCGGCCCTGGTCGAGGAGGCCGTGAGCGTCGGCGACCTGGTCCGGCTGCTGCGCTTCAGCCACGGCGACGCCAACCTCGTCGAGCTGACCCTGCCGGCCGACTCCTCGGTCGCGGGCACCCAGATCGGCGACATCACCTGGCCCGAGGACACCTCGCTGGTCACGATCATCCGGGGCAACCGGGTCCTCACCCCGCACGGGGAGGAGACCCTGGAGCCGGGAGACGAACTGCTCTTCGTGGCCGCCCAGGCCCGCGAGGAACAGCTGGAGGACCTCCTCCAGGCCCGCCGCTAGCCCTGCGGGCCTGCTCGACGACGAAGGGGGCGCGCCCTGCCGGGCGCGCCCCCTTCGGGCTTCCCGCCCGGACCGTCTCGGCACCCCGGCAGGCCCGGCAGCAGTGGCCCGCCCCGGGCCGCCGGTCCTACGGAGCCACCCCCGCGCAGTGGTCTGCCCTGCGGGCGCCGGGACGCGCTCCTGCGGCCCTCCGCACCCCGGGGCCCAGCCCCGCGCCGGAGCCACGCGGCCGTTCCGGCCCGGGAGGCCGGAGGCCGGGAGCGGCCCGCCATGGAACACCCGACGCGGGCCCCGCCCCCGCGGGCGGCAGGACGCGCTCCTGGGGCCGTCCGGCGCCGGGGCGCGCGGCGGCCCCGGCCCTGCGCCCGCGGGCGCATTCCGGTGCGGCAGCGCAAAGGGGCGGGACCGGCCTCCCGGCCGGTCCCGCCCCTTGCGTCAGCTCTGCGCCGTCAGGCCTTCGGCCCCTTGGCGGCGGCCTCGGCGGCCTCCTTGGCCTCCCACTCCGCGATCACGTCGATCGGCGGCGGCGCCTTCGCCAGGAAGACCCAGGTGAAGTACACGGCGAGCACCATCGGCGGGAGCTTCAGCCCGATCAGGACCCAGCCCAGCTGCGTCGCGTCACCCCACCAGTACAGCGGGAAGAGGATCGCGTACTTGGCGAGGAAGATCAGGCCCCAGGCCAGGCTGGCCTTGACGTACGCCTTCTTGCGCCCGGGGTTGCGGGTGCGCCAGGAGAGGTTCTCCTTGAACACCGGGCCCAGGATCACGCCGAGCAGCGGGAAGCCCACCAGCGCCGAGACCGTGAAGGCCACGCCGAGGCCGACGCCGTAGATCATGCCGGGCAGGTAGAAGCCCTTCGCGCTGCCCGTGAAGAGGGCGAAGGCCACGCCCACACCCACGCCGAAGACCCCGCTGAAGGCGTGCTTGACCGTGTCCTTGCGCAGCAGCCGCACGACCACCAGCAGGACCGCGACCGCGCCGGCCGCGATGGCGGACCACTTCACGTCCTTGTTGATCGTGTAGATCATGACGAAGAGCAGCCCGGGCAGCATCGTCTCCACGGTGCCCCGGATGCCGCCGAAGGCATCGAAGAGCGCCGCCTGGGTCACGGCCTTCTGATCCTCGGACGGCGCGGCGGCATGTCGCGGCCCCGTCGGTTCCGGGGGGGTCCGTTTGTCGAGTGACGTCACCGGTCAGTGCTCCTGTCCGAGCGGGCGGAGTTCGTACTTCGGGTTGAAGAGCACCCGACGGCCGTGGGTCATGGAGATGCGCCCCGAGGCAATCATGCGTCGGCCGGGCTCGATTCCCACGATCGAGCGACGCCCGAGCCAGACCACGTCCAGCGCGGCCGAGCCGTCGAAGAGCTCGGCCTCCAAGGCGGGGACGCCCGCGCGCGGCCGCAGGGTGACCGTACGCAGGGTTCCGGTCACCTTGACTATCTGGCGGTCGTGGCAGTCGCAGATCCGCGTACACCCCGCGGCTTCTGCGTCCTCCTGCAGCTCCGCCGAATGCAGCTCCTCCTGGGAGGTGGACAGCCGCTCAATCATCCGGCGGAACCGGCCCGCAGGCCTGGTCGGCTTCGCGGACTTCTCGGGACGCGGTTCAGCACTCATACAGGAAGCGTACCGGCGTGCCCACTACCGCTCGAAGCGGTATCCCATGCCCGGCTCGGTGATGAAGTGCCGCGGATGCGAGGGGTCCGCCTCCAGTTTGCGCCGCAGTTGGGCCATGTAGACCCGCAGGTAGTTCGTCTCGGTGCCGTACGAGGGCCCCCAGACCTCCTGGAGCAGCTGCTTCTGGCTGACCAGCTTGCCGCTGTTGCGGACCAGGACCTCCAGCAGGTGCCACTCGGTGGGCGTCAGCCGTACGTCGCGTCCCTCGCGCACGGCCTTCTTGGCGGCCAGGTCCACCGTGAAGCCGTCCGTCTCCACGATCACCTCGTCCTCGCCGGAGCCCGCGGCCGGCTCGGCCCGGCGGACGGCGGCGCGCAGCCGTGCCAGCAGCTCGTCCATGCCGAAGGGCTTGGTGACGTAGTCGTCGGCGCCCGCGTCCAGGGCCTCGACCTTCTCGTCGGAGCTGTGCCGGGCGGAGAGGACCAGGATCGGCACCCGGGTCCAGCCGCGCAGGCCCTTGATCACCTCGACCCCGTCCATGTCGGGCAGTCCGAGGTCGAGCACGACCACGTCGGGGTGGCGGGCGGCCGCGAGTTCCAGTGCGCTCGCCCCGTCGGCCGCGGCGTCGACCTCGTATCTGCGCGCCTTCAGGTTGATCACAAGCGCTCGGACGATCTGCGGCTCGTCTTCCACCACGAGCACCCGGGTCATTGAGGTCCTGCCTTCTGTCGCGTCATCCGATCACGGTCGTGATCAAGTTCCATCGGTTCCATCGGTTCCGCCGTCGCGCCGTCGCCCCCGCCGTCGCCCCCGCCCGCGCCCGCGCCCGCACCCGCACCCGCACCCGCACCCGCACCCGCACCCACCGTGGCACGCTCCGGTGCCCCGGCGCCGCGCACCGCGCGCAGGGTGAGCACCATGGTCAGCCCGCCCCCGGGGGTGTCCTCGGCCGTCAGGGTGCCGTCCATGGCCTCGGCGAACCCCCGGGCGACGGCGAGCCCGAGGCCCACGCCGGCCCCGCGCGGGGCGTCCCCGTACCGCTGGAAGGGGGCGAAGATCCGGTCCTTGGCCTCGTCGGGCACGCCCCGCCCGCGGTCGACGACCCGGACCTCGACCCGGTCGCCGAGGCAGCTGGCCGCCACCAGGACGGGCTCCCCCGCCGGGCTGTACTTGACGGCGTTCTCCACGACGTTGGCCACGGTCCGCTCCAGCAGCCCCGGGTCCACCGCCACCATCGGCAGCGCCTCGGGCACGTCCAGCAGCACGCTGTCCTCCGGTACGCCGCCCAGCGCCATCGGGACCACCTCGTCGAGGTCGATCTCCCGGATCAGCGGGGTGACGGTGCCGGTCTGCAGCCGGGACATGTCGAGCAGGTTGCCCACCAGGTGGTCGAGGCGGTCGGCGCCGTCCTCGATGCCTTCGAGGAGCTCGGCCCGGTCCTCCTCGCTCCACTCCACGTCGGCGGAGCGCAGGGAGCTCACGGACGCCTTGATGGAGGCCAGGGGCGTACGGAGGTCATGGCTGACGGCGGCGAGCAGCGCGGTGCGGATCCGGTTGCCCTCGGCCATCCGGCGGGCCTCCTCGGCCTCGCCGACCAGTCGCTGGCGGTCCAGGACCACGGCCGCCTGCGCCGCGAAGGCGCCGAGCACCCGGCGGTCCTCGGCGGGCAGCACCCGGCCGGACAGGGCCAGGGCCATGTGGTCCCCGATGGGCATGTCCACGTCGGCGTCCTCGGGCCGGGCGGCGGGGCCGGGGCCGACGCTGCCGGCCGGTTTCCAGGGCTCCACGTCGCTCGCCCGCTCCAGCAGGGCCACGGATTCCATGGCGAAGGTTTCGCGTACCCGCTCCAGCAGCGCGTCCAGCGTGGTCTCGCCGCGCAGCACGCTGCCGGCCAGGAAGGAGAGGATCTCGGACTCGGCGCGCAGCCGGGCCGCCTGGTGGGTGCGGCGGGCGGCCAGGTCAACGACCGAGGCCACGGAGACGGCAACCCCGAAGAAGACGGTGATGGCGACGATGTTCTTGGGGTCGGACACCGTGAGGCGGTGCAGCGGCGGCGCGAAGAAGTAGTTCAGCAGCAGCGAGCCGAGGGCGGCGGAGGCCAGGGCCGGCCAGAGCCCGCCGAGCAGTGCGGCCGCCACCGTCAGCGACAGGAAGAGCAGCATGTCGTTGGCGAGGCCGAGGTCGGCGTCGACGTGCGTGAGCAGCAGGCACAGCAGGAGGGGGAAGACCGTCCCCACGACCCAGCCGGCGATGATCCGGGTCCGCCCGAGCCGGGCGGCCGAACGCACCACGGGCAGGCCGCGCCCCTTGGCGACGTGCTCGTGCGTGACGATGTGCACGTCGAGGTCGGGTCCCGAGTCGCGGGCGACGCTCGCGCCGACCCCGGGGCCGAAGACGTACTGCCACGAGCGGCGGCGGCTGGAGCCGAGCACGATCTGGGTGGCGTTGACCCCGCGTGCGAAGGCGAGCAGGGCGTCGGGGATGTTGTCGCCGATCACATGGTGAAACGTTCCGCCCAGGTCCTCGACCAGGGTCCGCTGGATCGCGAGCTCCTTCGGCGAGGCGGCGGTCAGCCCGTCGCTGCGGGCGATGTAGACGGCCAGGATCTCGCTGCCCGAGCCCTTGGCCGCCATCCGCGAGGCCCGCCGGATGAGCGTGCGCCCCTCCGGTCCGCCGGTGAGTCCGACGACGATCCGCTCCCGCGCCTGCCAGGTCGAGCGGATGTCGTGCTCGCCCCGGTACTGCTGGAGGTACTCGTCCGCCCGGTCGGCCACCCACAGCAGCGCCAGCTCGCGCAGGGCGGTGAGGTTGCCCGGCCGGAAGTAGTTCGACAGGGCCGCGTCGACCTTCTCGGGCTTGTATATGTTCCCGTGGGCCATCCGCCGGCGCAGTGCCTGCGGCGACATGTCGACCAGCTCGACCTGGTCGGCCCGGCGGACCACCTCGTCCGGCACGGTCTCCCGCTGCCGCACCCCGGTGATCGATTCGACCACGTCCCCGAGCGACTCCAGGTGCTGGATGTTCACGGTGGACACGACGTCGATGCCGGCCCGCAGCAGCTCCTCCACGTCCTGCCAGCGCTTGGCGTTGCGCGAGCCGGGCACATTGGTGTGCGCGAGCTCGTCCACCAGCGCCATCGCGGGCCTGCGGGCGAGGAGCGCGTCCACGTCCATCTCGGTGAAGGCGGCGCCCCGGTACTTCAGGGGCTTGCGCTCGACCTGTTCGAGGCCGTGGAGCATGACCTCCGTCCGCAGCCGGCCGTGGTGCTCGACGAAGCCGACGACGCAGTCCGCGCCCCGCTCCACCCGGCGATGCCCCTCGGAGAGCATCGCGTAGGTCTTGCCCACACCGGGTGCCGCGCCGAGGTAGATCCTGAGCTTGCCGCGTCCCATGCGCCCCATTCTCCGGGACGTCCACGCCGCGCACGCACCGATCGGCGCCCCGGCTGCGATCCCTGACGGATCCCTGACGCGGGATGCCAGGGGGGGCACACGCCGGTGGGCCCCACCCCGAAGGAGTAGGGCCCACCGGCCGGAATACATGACGAGCCCCCCTGTGCGCGGGGGCCGTCCGAGGTCAGCGGACCTCGGTGATCTCCGGGCCTCGTTCGAGCTGGCCCATGCCGCCGCCGAAGCGGGAGCCTTCCTGGTCGTCCGTCTGCACGCCGTCCGGCACCATCTGGGCGTCGTTCGGCAGCTTCAGGACGATCGGGTCGCGGGGAGCCATCGGGCCGTCACCGCGGACGACGACGGTGTCCCGGAAGATCTGCTCCAGCACACCCGCCGACTCGGGGCGCACCGCGCCCTGGCCGGAGATGACGCCGCGCAGGAACCAGCGCGGACCGTCGACGCCGACGAAGCGGACCAGCTGGGCGCCGGTCTGCCCGTCCGGGAGCGGTACGGGCACCTGGGCACGCAGCTCCCAGCCCAGGGAGCCCTGGGCCTCGTCGATGATGCCGCCCTGCTGGGTGATACCCGCGGCGATCTCCTCGCGGACCTCGCCCCAGATGCCCTCCTTCTTGGGCGCGGCGAAGGCCTGCAGCTGCACGGCACTGTCGCCCAGGACCACGGTCGCGGCCACGATCGCGTCACCGGCGACCTCGACGCGCAGCTCCATGCCCTCGACGCCGGGTACGAGGATGCCGCCCAGGTCGACCCGGCCGTCGGCCGGGTTCCCGAGCACCTCGGAGACGTCCCAGGGGCCGTCGGGCCGCGGGGCCGGCGGCAGGTTCACCCGGCGCGGGGCGGCGGTCTCCTGCTCGCCCGCGTCGTCCTGCTCGGCGACGCCGTCTACGACCTGCTCGGCCGCGCCGCCGTCATGGGCGGAGTCGTTCTTCTTGCGACGTCCGAACACGTCACTGTCCTTCCCGGTCGGTTACGACCGAAGCGTAGCCATTCCCACCCTGCTGACCAGCCCCGGATCCGGCCACGGCCGCATGCCCGCCGGTGGAGCCGAAGCCCCCCTCGGCCCGGGCCGAGCCGGGAAGTTCCGCCACCTCGTGGAAGCGCACCTTCTCGACCCGCTGGACAACCAGCTGGGCGATGCGGTCGAAACGCTCGAACCGGACGCTCTCGCGTGGGTCGAGATTGACCACGATCACCTTGATCTCCCCACGGTACCCGGCATCCACCGTCCCCGGGGCATTCACGAGCGCGAGCCCGCAGCGTGCGGCCAGGCCGGACCGCGGGTGCACGAACGCCGCGTACCCGTCGGGCAGGGCGATCGAGACGCCGGTGGGCAGGACGGCGCGCTCGCCGGGCTCCAGCTCGGCGGCCTCGGTGGTGACGAGGTCGCAGCCGGCGTCGCCGGGGTGCCCGTATGCCGGAATCGGCACCTCCGGGTCGACGCGGCGGATCAGTACGTCGACCGGCCGGCGGGAATCGTGGTTGCTCTGGGACATCAGGGGTTCACCTCAAAGGCGCGTGCGCGCCTGACCTGGTCCGGGTCGGCCATCGCCGCCTGGATCTCCTCGGGCCGTCCGTTGTCGATGAAGTGGTCGACCTTCACCTCGATGAAGAGGGCGTCGGCACGTACGGCGACCGGGCCCTGCGGTCCGCCTATCCGGCCGACGGCCGTGCAGTAGATCTTCCGGCCGGCGACGGCGGTGACCTCGGCCTCCAGGTGCAGCACGGTGTCCACCGGCACGGGCCGCACGAAGTCGGTCTCCAGCCGCCCCGTCACCGCGATGACGCGCAGCAGCCAGTTCAGGGAGCCCAGCGTCTCGTCGAGCGCGGTGGCGAGCACACCGCCGTGGGCGAGACCGGGTGCGCCCTGGTGCGCGGGCCTGACGGTGAACTCGGCGGTGACGCGCACGCCCTCGCCCGCCCGGGCCTCCAGGTGGAGTCCGTGGGGCTGGCCCTCGCCGCAGCCGAAACAGTGCTCGTAGTGCGCACCGAGGAGCTCGCCGGGTGCGGGCGCGTCGGGGTGCCTGACCGGCGCGGCGGCATCGGCAGGGGGCGTCAGCGCTGTGTTTCGTCCACTCACAGCCGCAGACCTTACCCGCGCGGCTACCCACCGGTCGCCTCGTGGCAGGCTTGTCCGCATGCAGCTCTCCACCGCGCACCACGACGAACGTCTGACCGCCCCCCGCTCCTGGTGGGGCATCGCCGTCCTGGTCGGCCTCGCGTTCGCGCTGATGCTGCTGCCGCTGGGCACGACGGCGCTGCTGGCCGGTCTGGTCGGGGGCACCGCGCTGTCCGGACTGGTGGTGAGTTCGTACGGTTCCGTGCGCGTGCGCGTGGTGGGCGGTGCGCTGGCGGCCGGTGACGCGCGGATCCCGGTGACGGCCCTGGGCGAGCCCGAGATCCTGGACGCCGAGGAGTCGCGCGCCTGGCGCACGTACAAGGCGGACACCCGCGCCTTCATGCTGATGCGCAGCTACGTGCCGACCGCGGTCCGTGTCGAGGTCACCGATCCGGCCGACCCGACCCCGTACGTCTACGTCTCCACCCGCCGGCCGCAGGCCCTGGTGGCGGCCCTGCTCGCCGCCCGTACCCAGGCGGCCTGACCGGCCCGTGGGACCGGTGGCCCGGCCGGGGCGGACCGCCCCGGCGGAGGACCTCAGCCGGCCGTGGAGGGATCCGCGGCCTCCAGTGCGATCCTGGTGGCCTCGGGAAGGGGCTGTACGGGCCGTTCCAGGGGCGGCAGCGCGCTCAGGGCCTCCCAGCCCACGGCCCGCCTCCGCAGGTCACCACGGACCTTCTCGGCGAGTTTGCGGGTGTCCCGCCGGTTCATGACAGCGCCGACGGCGGCACCCACCATGAACGGCATGAGGTTCGGCAGACTGCGGAACATCCGCTTCATGATCTGCTGGCGCAGTTCGCGCTTCATCTGCCCGCCGAGCGCCGCGTTCAGCGTGGTCGGCTTGGTCAGGTCGACCCCGCGCTCCTCCGTCCAGGCGGTCAGGTAGGCGAGGCTGCGCTCCCCCCGGCCGCCGTGCGGGCGCCGGCCGTAGACCTCGTGGAGTTCGGCGATGAGCTTGAGCTCGATGGCCGCGACCGCGGTGATCTCGGCCGCCAGTTCCGCCGGCATCGCGGGCGGCACGGGCAGCATGGCCGCGGCGCCGATTCCCGCGCCCACGGTCGAGGTGGCGGCGCAGGCGCCCGAGATCAGCTTTTCGGCGAGCTGCTCGGGGCCGAGGCCCGGGAACTGCGCGCGCAGCCTCGCGAGGTCCCGAACCGGAACGCGCGGTGCGTTCTCGATGATCCTGTCGGTGACGTACTGGGCGGCGTCCCTGACACTTTCGCCGCCCTTGCGCACACCGTTCTTGACGGCTTGCATCCGACGAGCCCCGGAACGGTGCCGGGACCCCTCGTCGGGATCGGTTTCCGACGGCACCGCCGGGGCGGTGTCGGAAGGTATGGCGATCGCCGCACTGGCGGAGCCGCCGGAAGCCCCAGGAGCCGTTTCCGGATCCATGGATGCCACCTGCGTCTCCGCCGGATCACCAGATTTCCGGAAGCGGCGCTTCCGAAAGGGTGTGGAGCCAGCCACGGCCGACGCCTGTCAGTCGCAGTCGCGACAGATCGGCTGACCGTTCTTCTCACGTGCCAGCTGGCTGCGGTGGTGCACCAGGAAGCAGCTCATGCAGGTGAACTCATCGGCCTGCTTGGGCAGGACCCGGACGGCCAGCTCCTCGTTGGAGAGGTCCGCGCCGGGAAGCTCCATGCTCTCGACAGAGTCGAATTCGTCCATGTCTGCGGACGAGGTCGACTTCTCGTTGCGCCGGGCCTTCAGCTCTTCGATGCTGTCGTTGTCGACGTCATCGTCGGTCTTGCGCGGGGTGTCGTAGTCCGTTGCCATTGTTCGCTCTCCCCCTCTGGGTGTTAGCGGTGTCTCAGCGCACGTAACGCACGAGAGGCCGGACTTGTGCCCGACCTGAGGCGGAGATTTTGCCTCACATCAAGGTCTGTTACTCAATCGACACCCAGCCGCCCGCCCGAAGGACGATTGGCTGGGATGACGAGCGGGACCGTACACGGTCCGAGGGCCGTCATGCACAAACGCCACCCCGTGTATTTCCCGCCATCCGAGGGGCCGGAAACCCGGACTTCCCGGGCGTTCCGGCCGCGACGGGGTCACTGAACGCACATGGGCCGACACCAGCCACTGTGATCGATCACACAGGACCGGTTGTTTTCACAGGGCAAGCATTCAGCCAAAAGCGAACACGGGGCCGGGGTCTCACAAGGGAAGAGTGACACGCATCACGAGGCCACCGCCTTCCCGGGGCATCGCCTGGATCCTGCCGCCGTGTGCGCGCGCCACGGAGCGCGCGATCGACAGACCCAGCCCGACCCCCTTGTCGCTGCCCGTGCGCTCCGTACGCAGCCGCCTGAAGGGCTCGAAGAGGTTGTCCACCTCGTACGCGGGAACAACGGGACCCGTGTTCGATACCAGGAGGACCGCCTGATCGTGCTGGGCCTCGGTGACGACCTCCACCCAGCCGTCCTCCGGCACGTTGTACCGGACGGCGTTCTGCACCAGGTTGAGGGCGATCCGCTCCAGCAGCACGCCGTTGCCCTGGACGACGGCCGGGGCGCGTTCGCCGCGGATCTCCACGCCCTTCGCCTCGGCCTCGCCGCGCACCTGGTCGACGGCGCGCGAGGCGACCTCCGCCAGGTCCACGGGTTTGCGCTCGACGATCTGGTTCTCGCTGCGGGCCAGCAGCAGCAGGCCCTCGACCAGCTGCTCGCTGCGCTCGTTGGTGGCGAGCAGGGTCTTCCCGAGCTGCTGGAGCTCAAGAGGCGCCCCCGGATCGGAGAGGTGCACTTCCAGCAGGGTCCGGTTGATCGCGAGCGGGGTCCGCAGCTCGTGCGAGGCGTTCGCGACGAACCGCTGCTGGGCCGTGAAGGCCCGCTCCAGCCGGTCGAGCATGTCGTCGAAGGTGTCGGCGAGCTCCTTGAGCTCGTCGTCCGGCCCGTCCAGCTCGATCCGCCGGGTCAGGTCGGAGCCCACGACCCGGCGGGCGGTCCGGGTGATCTTGCCGAGCGGCGAGAGCACCCGCCCGGCCATCGCGTAGCCGAAGGCGAAGGCGATGATGCTCAGCCCGAGCAGGGCCATCAGCGACCGGCTCAGCAGGTCGTCCAGGGCGTGCCGGCGCTGTTCCAGGACGCACTGGTTGATCGCCGCGGTGAACTGCTCGAACGGCTGGTTGGTGCCGCTCACACCGGAGCAGGTGGTGCTGGTGACCTCGATGTTCTGGCCGCGGACGATCGTGAACGGGATCGCGTTGCCCTGCCGCAGGGCCTGCGCCGCCAGCAGGTAGATGATCGACAGCAGCAGGATCCCGGCGATCAGGAACATCCCGCCGTACAGCAGCGTGAGACGTATCCGGATGGTCGGCCGCAGCCACGGGAAGGGACCCTCGGGCTGGCCGGGGTCCCATGTCGGTTTCGGTGGCGCCGCCGGTGGCGCGGGGGTGGTGGCCACGCGCATCAGATCCGGTATCCGGAACCGGGCACGGTCACGATGACGGGCGGCTCACCCAGCTTGCGGCGCAGGGTCATCACGGTCACCCGTACGACGTTGGTGAAGGGGTCGGTGTTCTCGTCCCAGGCCTTCTCCAGCAGCTGCTCGGCGGAGACGACGGTCCCCTCGCTGCGCATGAGCACCTCCAGCACCGCGAACTCCTTGGGCGCCAGCTGGACCTCCTTGCCCTCGCGGAACACCTCCCGCCGGTTCGGGTCCAGCTTGATGCCGGCCCGCTCCAGTACGGGCGGCAGCGCGACCGTGGTGCGCCGGCCGAGCGCCCGTACGCGGGCGGTCAGCTCGGTGAAGGCGAAGGGCTTGGGCAGGTAGTCGTCCGCGCCGAGCTCCAGCCCCTCCACCCGGTCGCTGACGTCGCCGGACGCGGTCAGCATCAGCACGCGGGTGGGCATGCCGAGCTCGACGATCTTCCGGCACACGTCGTCACCGTGCACGAGCGGGAGGTCCCGGTCCAGGACGACCACGTCGTAGTCGTTCACACCGACCCGCTCCAGGGCGGCGGCGCCGTCGTACACGACGTCCACGGCCATGGCCTCCCGGCGTAGTCCGGTGGCCACCGCATCGGCGAGCAGCTGCTCGTCCTCGACGACGAGTACGCGCACGTCGTTTCCTTCCTCCGAGCCCAGAAGGGCACACGTGTATTGCGTCGCCCATCCTGCCCGTTTCGGCCATAAACCGGCTGTAAGGCGGCTCGTGGAGGGGCTGACGGGGCGGAAGTGAGGATTCCCTGGCCTTGCGAGGTTTCTGGGCCCAGGGTGCAGGGGAGGACGAGATCACACCCCATCCACTCCCTGACGGCGGACAGCCACGTGCCGCCGCCGACCCACGAAGAGGGGGCGAACCCACCATGGACGCATTCACCGCGGGTCTCCTGCAGCGCATCAGGACAACGCAGTCGGACCTCAGGCACGCCCGCGAGACGGGCGACGACTTCCTCGCGGAAGTGGAACTGGCGGAGCTGGAGGATCTCCAGCGCCTGGCCGCCGAACACGGTGTCCCGGTCTCGGCCGCCGTGCCCGCCTGCTGATCCCCCGATCGGCCGGCCTGCCGTTCCCGCACGACCCCTGCACGAATATTCCTGCACGACCCCTGCACGACCCCTGCTCCTGCACGGCCTCTGCACGACGTGGACCCCGGACGCCCGAGCGGGCGTCCGGGGTCCACGTGCGTTCAGTCGTGCCAGGCTCCGGACTCCTCCAGCAGCGGCTGCAGCGAGGCGAACACGGCCGGCGTGGCGGCCAGGGTCAGCTCGCCCGAGGCGCGCTCACCCGGACGGCCCCCGGTCACGGCTCCGGCCTCCCGGGCGATCAGGTCACCGGCGGCCAGGTCCCACGGGTTCAGTCCCCGCTCGTAGTACCCGTCCAGCCGGCCGGCGGCCACGTCGCACAGGTCCAGCGCCGCCGACCCGCCCCGCCGGATGTCCCGCACCAGCGGGATGATCCGCGCCGCGACCTCGGCCTGGTGGGCCCGCCGGGTCTGCACGTACGCGAAGCCGGTCCCGACCAGTGCCTGGTCCAGCGGCGCCGCCGGCCGGCAGGCGAGGCGCGTCGTACCCAGCCACGCCCCGCCGCCGAGCACCGCGTGGTAGGTCTCCCCGCGCATCGGGGCCGCCACGACGCCCACCACGCTCTCGCCGCCGTACTCGGCCGCGATGGACACCCCCCAGCTCGGGAGCCCGTAGAGGTAGTTCACGGTGCCGTCCAGCGGGTCGACGACCCAGCGCACCCCGCTCGTCCCCGGGGTGTCCGCGCCCTCCTCGCCCAGCAGCCCGTCCTCGGGCCGCCGCTCGGCGAGGATGCCGGTGATCAGCTTCTCCGCCGCGATGTCCATCTCGGTCACCACGTCGATCGGGCTGGTCTTGGTCGCCGCCACCGCCAGATCGGCTGGGCGGCCGTCGCGCAGCAGAGCCCCGGCCTGCCGGGCGGCCTCCAGGCCCACGTCCAGCAGTTCGGCCTTCAGCTCGTCAGAGATCACGGTCCCACTTCCTACGCGTACGGACTGTCCACGCCCGCGGCCGCCGGCCGGGGGCCCCGCGCCGGGCAGCAGCCCACCGCGCACAGGTCATGACTCTGGCCCAGCGTGCCGACCCAGCACTCCGCGACCGGCTCCCCGCGCTCCTTGGCGGCCCGCTCCAGCACCAGCTCCCGTACGGCCCCGGCGAAGCGCGGATCGGCGCCGACGGTCGCGGACCGCCGCACGGGCAGGCCCAGCTCGGCCGCCTTCGCGGTGGCCTCGGTGTCCAGGTCGTAGAGGACTTCCATGTGGTCGGAGACGAAGCCGATGGGCACCATGACGACGGCGGGCGCACCGGCCGCGTGCAGGGCCTCCAGGTGGTCGCAGATGTCCGGCTCCAGCCACGGGATGTGCGGGGCGCCGCTGCGCGACTGGTAGACGAGCTCCCAGGTGTGCGCGACCCCGGTCCGGGCGGCGACCTCGTCCGCGATCACCCGGGCGACGTCGAGGTGCTGCTTGACGTACGCCCCGCCCTCGCCGTCCTCGGTGTGGTCCTCGACCGGACCGGAGGTGTCCGCGGCGGCGGTCGGGATGGAGTGGGTGGTGAAGGCGAGGTGGGCGCCGGAGCGCACCTCCTCGGGCAGCGCGGCCAGCGAGGCAACCACCCCGTCGATCATGGGCTCCACGAAGCCGGGGTGGTTGAAGTAGTGGCGCAGCTTGTCGACCCGCGGCAGCTCCACGCCCTCCTCGGCGAGCGCGGCCAGCGCGTCGGCGAGGTTCTCCCGGTACTGGCGGCAGCCCGAGTACGAGGCGTACGCGCTGGTCGCGAGCACCGCGATGCGGCGGCGCCCGTCGGCGGCCATCTCCCGCATCACGTCGGTCAGGTACGGGGCCCAGTTCCGGTTGCCCCAGTAGACCGGCAGGTCCAGCCCGTGCCCCGCGAAGTCCTTGCGCAGCGCGTCCAGCAGCTCGCGGTTCTGCCCGTTGATCGGGCTGACCCCGCCGAACCCGAAGTAGTGCTGCCCGACCTCCTTGAGCCGCTCGCGCGGGATACCGCGCCCGCGCGTGACGTTCTCCAGGAAGGGCACGACGTCGTCGGGTCCCTCCGGGCCGCCGAAGGACAGCAGCAGGAGGGCGTCGTAAGGGGCGGCGGAGCCGCCGTCGGGGGCGCGGAGCTGGTCTGACATGCCTCGAATCCTGCCACCCGGCGTCCGCGCCCGGGCAACGGACCCGGCCCGTCCCACACCTCGGACAGCAGGTAAGGTCACCCTAACTTCCTGTCGGTATTTTCCCCATGCGGGCACCTTGTCGGCAGACGTAACCTGTCCGAGCCAACCACGTCCCTTACGGAGGGCACCACCTTGCCCAGTCCCTACCGCGCGATATTCGCGACCCCCGGCACGAAGGGGTTCACGGCCGCCGGCCTCCTGGGCCGGATGCCGCTGTCCATGGTGGGCATCGGTGTCCTCACGATGATCACCGAGCTGGGCGGCAGCTACGCCCTCGCGGGCGGCATCACCGCCACCATCGCCCTGTCCGCGGCGGCCGTGGGCCCCCAGGTGTCCCGGCTGGTCGACCAGCACGGACAGCGGCGGGTGCTGCGCCCGGCCACCCTCACCGCGGCGGCCGCGGTGACCGGCCTCCTGGTCGCGGCGGCGAACGGCTGGCCGAGCTGGACGCTCTTCGTCTTCGCCGTCGTCGCCGGGTGCGTGCCCAGCGTCGGATCGATGGTCCGGGCCCGCTGGACGGCCCTCCTCCGCGACACCCCCCAGCTGCACACGGCCTACTCGTTCGAGTCCATCGTCGACGAGCTCTGCTTCATCGTGGGCCCGCCGCTGGCCGCGACGCTCTCGGCCGGCTGGTTCCCCGAGGCCGGCCCGGTGGTCGCCCTCGTCTTCCTGCTGACGGGCGTGTGGTGGCTGACGGCGCTGACCGCCACCGAGCCGAAGCCGCACCCGCACGAGGAGCACACGGACCGGTCCTCGGCGCTGCGTTCCCCCGGCCTCCAGGTGCTGGTGGCGACCTTCGTCGCGACCGGCGCGATCTTCGGCTCCGTGGACGTGGCCACCCTGGCGTTCGCCGCGGAGCACGGCAACAAGTCCCTCGGCGGGGTGTTCCTGGCGGTCTGGGCGTTCGGATCCTGCCTGGCCGGCATCGTCTTCGGCCTGCTGCACTTCAGGGGCAAGGCCGAACCTCGCTGGATCCTGGGCATCAGTGCGATGGCCGTGAGTATGATCCCCCTCCTACTGGCCGGGAACCTTCCGTTTCTGGCCGTGGCGCTCTTCGTCTCGGGCCTCGCCATCGCTCCCACGATGATCACCACGATGGCCCTGATCGAGGCGCATGTGCCACACGCGAAGCTGACCGAGGGCATGACCTGGATCAGCACCGGCCTCGCGGTCGGAATCGCGTTCGGGTCCTCCGTGACCGGCTGGGTCGTCGACGCAGCGGGTGCGCAGACCGGGTACGTCGTCTCCGTATCGGCGGGAGTGGCCGCGGCGGCGGTTGCGTTCGCGGGATACCGCCGGCTGACGAGGCCGGCGCAAGGGGAGGAGCCAGCAACCGATGGGGACGGCGACAGCAGGGAAGAGCGGCGGGGAACGGACCGCGTGGCATAACTGGGCGGGCAACATCACCGCCACACCGGCCCGCACGGTGACACCGGCTTCGGTCGGGGAGCTCCAGGAGACGGTCCGCCGGGCCGCCGAGGACGGGCTGCGGGTGAAGGCGGTCGGCACCGGCCACTCCTTCACCGCGGCCGCGGCGACCGACGGGGTGCTGGTCCGCCCGCAGGCCCTGGCCGGGATCCGGTCGATCGACCGGGCCGCCGGGACCGTCACGGTGGCGGCGGGCACGGTCCTGAAGGACCTCAACGTGGCCCTGGCCCGGGAGGGCCTGTCGCTCACCAACATGGGCGACATCATGGAGCAGACCGTCTCGGGCGCCACCAGCACCGGCACCCACGGCACCGGCCGCGACTCGGCCTCCATCGCCGCCCAGATCCGCGGCCTGGAACTGGTCACCGCCGACGGCCGGCTGCTGACCTGCTCCGAGAAGGAGAATCCCGAGGTCTTCGCGGCGGCCCGGCTCGGCATCGGCGCGCTCGGCATCGTCACCGCGATCACCTTCGCCGTGGAGCCGCTCTTCTTCCTGACCGCGCGGGAGGAGCCGATGGGCTTCGACCGGGTGACGGCGGAGTTCGAGGAGCACTTCGCGGAGAACGAGCACTTCGAGTTCTACTGGTTCCCGCACACCGGCAACTGCAACACCAAGCGGAACAACCGCAGCCAGGGCCCCGCCGCCCCGCCCGGACCGGTGAGCGCCTGGATCGAGGACGAGTTGCTCTCCAACGGCCTCTTCCAGGCCGTCAACTCGCTGGGCCGCGCGGTCCCGGCCACCATCCCCTCCATCGCCCGCGTGGCCAGCCGCGCCCTGTCGGCGCGCACGTACACGGACATCCCGTACAAGGTGTTCACCAGTCCGCGCCGGGTGCGCTTCGTGGAGATGGAGTACGCCCTCCCGCGCGAGCAGGTGGTCGAGGCGCTGCGGGAGCTGAGGGCGATGGTCGACCGTTCCGGGCTGCGGATCAGCTTCCCCGTGGAGGTGCGGACGGCTCCTGCGGACGACATCACGCTGTCGACGGCCTCCGGGCGCGAAACGGCGTACATCGCGGTGCACATGTACAAGAGCACCCCGTACCAGGCCTACTTCACCGCGGCCGAGCGCATCTTCACGGCGCACGGCGGGCGTCCGCACTGGGGCAAGGTGCACACGCGGGACGCGGCGTACTTCGCGGAGGTCTACCCGCGGTTCGGCGAGTTCACCGCGCTGCGCGACCGCCTCGACCCGGACCGGGTCTTCGGCAACGACTACCTGCGGCGCGTCCTGGGCGACTGAGCTGTCCGGGGGTCAGGGCGCGCTGGGCCGCGCGGCCGGCGCCGACGCGTCCGGGCCGGCCGGCGGGGCGGACGGGGACGGCGGAGCGGGGGCCGGGGACGAGCTCGGGTCCTCCTTCGGCGGGGAGGTACCGGGCGCCGGGTCCGCGGAGGCCCCGGGGGTCCCGGAGCCGGAGGGGCTGGGTGCGGGGCTCGGGCTCCGGCCGCCGGGCGACGGTGAGGGGCTCGGGGAGGTCCCGGACCCGGGGCCCTGCCCGCCCTTCTCCTCGCCGCCCGGCTCGTCGCGGGGCGGGGCGGGACGGTCCCGGCCCGCCGTGCGGGTGCCTCCGGAGAAGAGCGTGCCGCCGCCGCTGCTGACGGAGGTGCCGGCCATCGCCTCGTAGGTGCCGAGGCCGCCGACGGCGATGGCGAAGGCCGCGCCGGAGGCGACCGCGGTGCGCTTCCAGCCCCGTACCCGGGTGCCGTGCACGGTGGCCTCGCCGAACTCCTCCGTGGCGGCCCCCGTGGCCGTGGTGTCCGCGCCCGACGACTGCGCGCGGGGCGGGGGCACCTGACGGGCCCTGGGCCGGGCGCTCTCGCGCAGCTGGTCGCCGGTGCGCCGGAAGAGGTGCTGGATGACGGGCCCGCCCGCGGTGGCGACCACGCTGACCACCCCGGCTCCGAGGATGGTCCCGTAGACGCCCATCTTCGAGGCGAGCAGGGCGGCCGCGACGGTGGCGAGGGAGGAGCCGGCGACCTGGGCCGCGCTCAGGTCGAGCGTCTTCTTCTCCGGTTCGCCCTCGACGTCCCGCGTCGACTTCTGACCCATCGCCATGCCCGGTGTGTCCCGCCTCTCGCGCTTCTCCTCTTCCAGTAGTTACCGACCGCTGAGCGAAGCAGATAGTTCCGTTTCTGGTGATTATGTGAAGCAAGACACCCGAAAACGGACCACGGGTGCAGGTCGGACCCGATCGAAGGCACGCCAACTCCCGCCGTCCGGGGAAAGTTCGGCGGCGCGGCGGTCCACCCAGGTGGCCCGAATGGAGTACTGTGGCGAGCCCTGGGGCCGTCCTTCCTTTCGGATGTCCGGACTCGGGAGAGGGGGCCGACGGATGGAACACGGCACTCAATGACCGGTGATGCCGCGGTATTGCACGGGCTCCTGCTGCGCACAGTAACCGTTCGGTCACTGTGCGTGCCCAACAGGTAACCGTGCCATAACGGCGATCAAGGGCGCATGCCCGACACGCCGGTTTAACTCGGCAAGGTTGTGGCAGGCTGCACCCGGGCAGGCCACACTCGACTAGCGGAAGCAGCGACGCACGTGACGTCGGCAGGCACCACCCGGGAGGTCCCCATGCCCGAACTGCGTGTCGTGGCCGTCTCAAATGACGGCACACGACTGGTGCTCAAGGCTGCGGACAGCACGGAGTACACGCTTCCGATCGACGAGCGGCTCCGGGCCGCCGTCCGCAACGATCGCGCGCGCCTGAACCAGATCGAGATCGAGGTGGAGAGCCACCTCCGCCCCCGCGACATCCAGGCCCGCATACGGGCCGGTGCCTCCGCGGAGGAGGTCGCTCAACTCGCCGGCATCCCCGTCGACCGCGTACGCCGCTTCGAGGGCCCGGTGCTCGCCGAGCGTGCGTTCATGGCCGAGCGCGCCCGCAAGACCCCCGTACGCCGTCCCGGCGAGAACACCGGTCCGCAGCTCGGCGAGGCCGTGCAGGAGCGGCTGACCCTGCGCGGGGCCGAGAAGGAATCCGTCCAGTGGGACTCCTGGCGCCGCGACGACGGCACCTGGGAGGTCCTGCTCGTCTACCGGGTCGCGGGCGAGCCGCACTCGGCGAGCTGGACCTACGACCCGCCGCGCCGGCTGGTCGTGGCCGTGGACGACGAGGCCCGTTCCCTGATCGGCGAGTCGGAGGACCTGCCGGCGACGCCGGAGCCGAGCTTCCCCTTCGTACCGCGGATCGCGCGTCTGCCGCGCGACCGGCCGCTGGACCGCGCCCTGGACCGGCAGCTGGAGCGGGCCGACAGCAGGCCCGCACCGGAACCGGAGGAGGAACGGGACACCCTCACCAGCCTGCTGGAGGCCGTCCCGAGCTTCCGCGGCGACATGGTGGTCCCGGACCGCACCGAGACCCCGGACGACACCGAACCGGAGGCGGAGGAGCCGCCGGCCCCCGCCGCCTCGGCGGGCGCGGGCGCCGCGTACGCCGATGTCCTGATGCCGCGCACGGTGGCGGGCCACCGGGACCGCCTGACGGGCACCACGGACCGCCAGGCCGAGGCCGACGGGGTCCGCCCCGGGCGCCGTGCGGCGGTACCGAGCTGGGACGAGATCGTCTTCGGCACCCGCCGCAAGAAGCAGGAGTAGGAACAGGAGCGCGCGTAGCCGCCGCCGGGCCGGACCCGGCGGCGGCTACGGCCCTGTCCGCCTACTGGGGGTCCGGGCCCGTGGCCACCGGGCGGGCCGGGTCGCCGGACCATTCGGACCAACTGCCCGCGTAGAGGTCGGACTCGATGCCGGCCACCTCCAGGGCCAGCACCTCATGCGCTCCGGAGACCCCCGAGCCGCAGTACACGCCCACCGCCGTCCCCTCGGAGGCGCCGAGCGCCTCGAACCGGGCACGCAGGGCGTCCGCCGGCCGGAACCGCCCGTCCGGGCCCACGTTCTCCGTGGTCGGGGCCGACAGCGCGCCCGGGATGTGGCCGCCGACCGGGTCGATCGGTTCGACCTCGCCCCGGTAGCGCTCCCCCGCACGGGCGTCCAGGAGCACCCCCGCACGCGCGCGCAGGGCCGCCGCGTCCGCGTCCAGCAGCCCGACCGCACCCGGAGCTGGCTTGAAATCGCCCTCCGCAGGAGTCACCCGGTCGGCCGTCACCGTACCCCCGGCGGCCGTCCAGGCGGCCAAGCCGCCGTCCAGGACCCGCACGTTCGGGTGACCCGTCCAGCGCAGCAACCACCACGCCCGGGCCGCCGCCCAGCCCAGTCCACCGTCGTACACAACGACGGGCCCGTCCGCCGGAACGCCCGCGCGCCGCATCGCCTCCCCGAAGACCTCCGGGTCCGGCAGCGGGTGGCGGCCGCCCGGCCCGGGCGGACCTGCCAGTTCGCGGTCGAGGTCGACGTACACCGCTCCGGGCAGGTGTCCTGCCTCGTAGGCGGGCCGCTGGTCGGGGCCGCCGAGCTGCCAGCGGACGTCCAGCAGCACCGGCGGGCGGGGGCCCGCCAGCTCGTTCCTCAGTTCGGCGGCGGCGAGGATCGCAGATTTCGCAGTCATGCCGGCCATCTTCCTCCCCGCCCGGCACCGGCGTAACAAGCCCGTCATCGGCGGGCCGAACCGATCCGGTCAACTCCGTGCCAGGCCCTCTCGATGCGGCGCGGTCGGGGCGCGCCGAGTCGCCGGGAGTGGAAGCATCAGCACCGGTAAGCGCCACGACGGAGGAGACGGCTGACATGACCGAGGCAGCGGAAGCAACCCGGCGCACGCCCGGTACCCCGTGCTGGGTGAGCCTCATGGTGCACGGGCTCGGGACCACCGAGGACTTCTACGCCGACCTGTTCGGCTGGGAGTACGAGCCGGGACCCGAGCAGCTCGGCCCGTACGTCCGCGCGGTGCTGGACGGCCACGAGGTGGCCGGGATCGGCGAGATGCCGCCGGACCGGCATCTTCCGGTGGCCTGGACGACGTACCTCGCCACGGACGACGCGGACGCGACCGCCGAGTCGGTCCGTGCCTGCGGCGGCACGGTCGCGGTGGGTCCGCTGGACGCCGGGATCGCGGGGCGCGTGGCGATCTGCTCCGACCCGCTGGGCGCCATCTTCGGGCTGTGGCAGGCGCAGAGCCGTATGGGCACCCGGCCCTACCGCGGGCCGGGCACCCCCGTGTGGAACGAGCTGGTCACCCAGGACACCTCGACCGTCGGGAAGTTCTACGAGCACGTCTTCGGCCACGAGGCGCAGACGCACGCCACGGCCTCGGACGACTTCGACTACCTGACCCTGCACCTGGAGGGGCGCCCGGTGGCCGCCGTGCACGGCGTCGGCCGCTCGCTGCCGCACGACCGGGGCCCGCACTGGATGGCGTACTTCGAGGTGGAGGACACCGACCTGGCGGCCGCGCGGGTCGTCGAGCTCGGCGGGCGCGTCGTCGACCCGCCCCGTGAGGGCCCGCGCGGGCGCCAGGCCACGGTCGCGGACCCGGAGGGCGCGGTCTTCGCCCTCGTGTGCCCGCGGCGCTGAGCTAGTGCTGCGACCGGAAAGGTTTGCCGGGTCGCGGCGTCCGGTGCATGGGGTCTCCCCAGGCCCGCAGGGCCTAGGGGAAGCATCGCAAGGCGGAGGGCCGCGGGCCGTACTGGACGTACTTCCGTGGTCCGACAACGCGGCGAGGTGCCGTGCCGGGCGTCGCGACCCGGTGGACCTTTCCGGTCACAGCACTAGGCCGTCCCTTCCGGCTCCGGAGTCCGCCCGAAGTGCCGGGCGGTGGGCACGAGGGCGGCCGCGGCGGGTACCAGGAAGCAGGCCGCGGCGCACACGGCGAGGACCGGGGTGACGCCGAAGGTGTCGATGGCCGGGGCGATGAGGGCGAGGCCCACCGGGGCGAGGCCGTAGGACAGGAGGAAGTCCAGCGAGGAGACGCGGGCGAGCTTGTCCGGGGCGACCTCGCGCTGGGTGGCCGTGAACCAGGGCACGTTGAACAGCTCGATCCCGATTCCGGCCACGACGTAGGCCGCGATCACCGCGGCCGGGTGGACCGGCAGCATCAGGCTCAGCGGCGCGAAGCCGTAGCAGGCCAGGCCGGCGAAGGCGCTCCAGCCCTGGGAACGGGGCCGCCGGCGTGCGGTGACCAGGGCGCCGCCGAGCGCGCCCACGGTGTACGCGGTCATCGCCGCGGCCATGACCCACCCGGTGCCGTAGCGGTCGCGCCCGATGAGGGGCAGGGCGACGCTGGTGGCGGAGTAGCCCAGCGCGATCACGGCGGTCAGGGCACCGAGTCCGGCGAGGAACCAGGGGTGGCGGCGGGCCTCGCGTATGCCGTCGGCGAACTCGGCACGCAGTGATGCGCGCGGGGCGGGGGCCGCCGGTCCGGCGGCCGGGGCGCCGCGGCCCGGCAGCAGGGCGGCGACCAGCCAGAGCAGGCCGATCCCCAGCAGCAGCGTCCCCACGTCGGCGAACGCCGCCAGCAGCGCGGTCAGGGTGGGGCCCGCGAGCGTGGAGGTCCGTACAGCCATGGTCATGGCGGCATTGGCCTGCTGCCTGCGGTCGGCGGCGACGACCTCGGCGGTGAGCGCCTGGAAGGCGGGGCGGCAGGCTCCCTGGCCCGCGCCCGCGACGGCGGCGGCCAGGGTCATCACCAGCAGCGACCGGCCGAGGCCGAGGGCGAGGAGCGGGGCGGCGGACGCGGCCGCCAGGGCGGACCAGAGCACGACGGTCCGGCGCGCATGGCGGTCGGCCAGTACCCCGCCGACGGCGACGGCGGCGAGGAAGCCGGCGGTGCGGGCCGCGAGGACCAGGCCCAGGGCGGCCGCGCCGAGTTCCCGGTGCAGGACGGCGAGACCCAGGACGAAGGGCAGCGCCCAGGTCGCGAGTCCGGAGGCGGTGGTGCCCGCCCACAGGCGCAGGAAGGCGGTGTCGCGCAGGACGGAACGCACGGGCGGCGGGCCGGTCCTGGGCGTCGCGGGCGTGGGTGTGGTCGACACGGTGTGGTGCTCCTCGTTCGTCGGCAGGGGTGCGGGTCGAGGTTCGGCGAACCTCGACCCGGGGGTGTTAATGAAAACGATAACCATTACAGTACCCTTCGAACGCGGCACTCCTGCCCGGTGCACGACCACGCCCACGCTCTTCCCAGACCGGAGAATCCATGCGCCACCGCACCCGGATCGGCATCCCCCTCGCACTCGCACTCGCCCTGGCCCTCGCCACCACGGGCTGCTCGACCACCACCGGCGACCATGCGCCGAAGGGCGAACCCGCCGCCCGGACGGCGGCACTCGGCAGTTGCGGGCGGCAGTTCTCCTTCGACCGGCCCCCGCAGCGCGCCGTCGCCCTGGACCAGACCTCGACCGAAACCCTCCTGGAACTGGGGCTCCAGGACCGGATGGCCGGGACCGCCAACCTCAAGACGAAGATCCCCGCGCAGTACCAGGACGCCTACGCCAAGGTCCCGGTCATCGCCCCCAAGATCGCCACCAGCGAGCAACTGCGCGCGGCCACGCCCGACTTCGTGGTGGCCGGCTCCGCCGACCTCTACACGAAGGACCGCGCCGGCACCCGCGAGGAACTGGCCGCCCTGGGGGTCCCCACCTTCGTCAGCGCGGTGGACTGCCCGCAGCAGAACGAGGCCGGAAAGACACCCTTCGAACTGCTCTTCTCCGACTACGAGCAGCTCGGCAAGGTCTTCGGCGGCGAGGAACGGGCCGGCCGGCTCGCCCAGGAGCAGCGCGCCGCCGTGGCCAGGGCCGGCGAGAACGCCGCCGGGGCCACCACCCGGGGCGGGAAGCAGCCCACCGTCGTCTACCTCTACTCGGTCTTCAACGGCATGCCCTACGTCGCCGGCCGGACCGGCCTGCCCAGTGAGATGAGCCGGATCGTCGGTGCGAAGAACGCCTTCGACGACGTGGCCGAGGACTGGCCGGAGGTCTCCTGGGAGGAAGTCGCCCGGCGCGACCCGGACTTCATCGTGATCGGCGATCTGAGCGAGCGCGGCCGGCCCGGCGACAGCGCCGCCGAGAAGCGCGACGCGATGGCCGGGGACCCGGTGGTCTCCAAGCTGGCGGCGGTCCGCGAGAACAGGATCATCGAGGTGCCGGGCATCGAACTGGACCCCTCCGTCCGCTCCGTGCACGCCCTGGGGCTGCTGGCGGCAGGGATGAAGGACCTCGGACATGTCCGCTGACCCGGGGGTGGTGGACCTGCTGCTGCCGGCCGCCCGTGAGGTCCGGGTGAGCGCGCCGTCCGCGCCGCCGCGGGCCGGTCGGTCCGGCGCAACGGCCCGGGCGGGGCTGTTCCTCGCCGGGGTGCTCCTCCTGGTCGCCTCGGTGGCGGCGGGCACCCGTATCGGCAGCGCCGACGTGGGATGGACCGACCTCGGCCGGGTGCTCGGGGCCCGGCTGGGCCTGGCCACCGAACCGCTGCCGCCGCTGCTGGACTCGCTCGTCTGGGACCTGCGGCTGCCGCGGGTCCTGATGGCGGCCCTGGTCGGCGCCTCGCTGGCGGTCTGCGGCACCGTGCTGCAGGCCGTCACCCGCAACGCCTTGGCCGACCCGTACCTGCTCGGTGTGTCCTCGGGGGCCTCGGCCGGGGCCGTCGCCGTAGCCGTCCTGCCCCTGTCCGGGCCGGCCGCCGGAACCCTCGGGATCACCGGCGGTGCCCTCGTCGGCGCCCTGCTCTCCTTCGGCCTGCTGCTGGCGCTGCTGCACCGGACGGGCCTGGACTCGGTCCGCATCGTCCTCACCGGAGTGGTCGTCGGACAGCTCTTCACCGCCCTGACCTCGCTCGTCCTGATGGCCTCGGCCGACGCCGACACCACGCGCGCCCTCACCCACTGGCTGCTGGGCTCGATGGCCCCGGCCCGCTGGGACGCCGTCGTGGTCTGCGCGGTCGTCACCCCGCTGGGGCTGGCGGCCGCCTGGCTGTGCGCGAACGCCCTCGACGGCCTCGCGTTCGGCGCGGACACCGCCGCCTCGCTGGGGATCGGCGTACGGCGCACCCGGATGCTGCTGCTCGTGGTGACGGCCGTGCTGACCTCGGTGGCGGTGGCCACCGTCGGCGCCATCGGGTTCGTCGGGCTGATCGTCCCGCACGGGGTGCGCCTGCTGGCCGGTCCGCTGCACCGGGTCCTGCTCCCCCACGCTGCCCTCGCGGGCGCGGTGTTCCTGGTGTGGACCGACGCCCTGGCGCGGGTCGCCTTCGCCCCGCGCGAGATCCCGGTCGGCGTGATCACCGCGCTGCTCGGCGTACCGCTGTTCCTCCTCGTCCTGCGCAGGCGGGGGGAGCTGTGAGGATCACCGCCGAAGACCTGAGCTGGTCGGCCTCGGGCACGCCCGTCGTCCGCGGGGTCGGCCTGGACATCGCGCCGGGCGAGACGGTCGGACTGCTCGGCCCCAACGGCTCCGGCAAGTCCTCGCTGCTGCGCTGCCTGGCCGGGCTGCGCGTGCCCGACGCGGGGACGGTGCGCTACGACGGCCGGTCGATCAGGAAGTGGAGCGCCCGCCGGATCGCCCGCCGGACCGCCTTCGTGGAGCAGGGCTCCGGATTCGACACCGACCTGCGCGTCGCCGACGTCGTGGGACTGGGGCGGACCCCCTTCCGCGACCGCCTGCGCGGGCCGGACGCCACCGACCGGGCGGTGGTCGCCGCCGCGCTGGACCGCGTCGGCCTCACCGCGCTCGCCGGGCGCTCCTGGAAGGGCCTGTCGGGCGGCGAGCGGCAGCGCGCCCACATCGCCCGCGCGCTCGCCCAGCAACCGTACGGTCTGCTCCTCGACGAACCCACCAACCACCTGGACGTCAAGCACCAGTGGGAGCTGATGGAACTTCTCGCCGGCACCGGGCAGACGGTGCTGGTCGCACTGCACGACCTCACCCTGGCCGCCCGCCACTGCGACCGGCTGCTGCTCATGCACCAGGGCCGCCTGATCGCCTCCGGCAGCCCCGCCGCCGTCCTCACCGCCGAGCACCTCGCCCAGATCTTCGAGGTCGACGCCGAACTGACCACCGACGCCCTGGGGCGGTCCTCGGTGTTCTACCGCGGCCCCCTGCGCGCCACCACGCCCGCACCCGCACCCGCACCCGTACCCGTACCTCTTCCCGTACCGCGACAAGGAACGTCATGACGAGCCACCCGACCACCGCACCCACGCCCACGCCCACACCCGCGCAGCCGCCCGCACCGAACGTCGACGCCCTCGTCGCGGCCGTACTGGCCGGTGAACACGGCCCGCTGCCCCACGAACTCGTGGCGACCAGCGTGTTCTGGATCCACCACGGCACCCGGCTGGCCGGCGGCGACACCACCTACCTCAACCAGTACGTCCTGGTGCGCCTCGGCGGCTCCTTCGGCGGCTGCGCCTTCGAGGCCGGCGAGATCGACCCGGCGATCTGCCGTGACGCCTCGGGCGCCCCGCTCGACGTCCTGCTGCGCGAGGCTCCGCGCCCGCTGCGGATCGCCGCCCTCGACGCGTACCTGGCCGGGCAGCGTCCGCACCGCGACGCCGGAGCGGAGCCGCTCGTCCTCCCCGCGGGCACCCCCGAAGTACGCGCCCGGGCCCGCGACGCGGCCATCGCGGGGCTGCTGGACATCGGCGCGGGCGCCCGGGTCGGCCTCATCGGCGTGGTGAACCCGCTGGTCACGGCGATCCGCGAGCGGGGCGGCGTACCGCTGCCGTGCGACTTCAACCTCAGGTCCACCCAGTGGGGCGATCCCGTCACCACCGACATGCACGAGGTGCTGGAGCGTGCCGACGCCGTCGTCGCCACCGGCATGACCCTCGGCAACGGCTCCTTCGACACCGTCCTCGACCGCTGCCGTGCCCGGGGCATCCCGCTGGTCGTCTACGCGCAGAGCGGCAGCGCGGTGGCCCGGGCCTTCCTCGGCTCCGGGGTGACCGCCCTGTCCGCGGAGCCCTTCCCCTTCTCCCAGTTCAGCGCCGACCCGACGACCCTGTACCGCTACCGGACGGCGGGGCGGCCGTGAGCGCGCCCACCGCGCGCCACGGCGCCGGGCACGCCTCCTGTCACCACGGCGAGATCCTCCAGGGCGTCTTCCTCGACGCCACCGGGCGCCGGTGCGCCGGCCTGGTCACCCTGCCGATGACCGGGATGGGCAGCCGGGCCGAGTTCACCCGGCGTCCCGGTACCCCGCCGGAGCAGCTCACCGTCCTGCCGGGCGACCGTACGAAGGCCGCCCGCGCGGCGGCCCTCACCGTCGAGGAATGCGCGCCGCTGCGCCGGGAGCCGCCCTGCGGTGGGGAGTTGCGGATCACCGGCGACATCCCGGTGGGCCTCGGCATGGGCAGCTCCACCAGTGATGTCATCGCCGTCGTGCGCGCGGTCGCGGACTCCTACGGGGTGCGGCTGGCGCCCGGCACCGTCGCCCGGCTGGCGGTGCGCGCCGAACTGGCCTGCGACCCGCTGATGCTCGACGCCCGCCCGGTGCTCTTCGCCCAGCGCGAGGGGCGGGTGCTGGAGGCCCTCGGCCCCTGCCTGCCGCCCCTCGTGGTCGTGGGCTGCGCCCTGGGCGGGGGCGCGCCCGTGGACACCCTCGCCCTGCCGGTCCGTACGTTCGACGAGAGCGACGTAAGCGCCTTCGAGCGGCTGCGCACCCTGCTGCGGCGGGCCGTGGCCACGGGCGACGCGGCCCTGCTGGGCCAGGTCGCGAGCGCCAGCGCGCGGCGGGGCCAGCAGCTCCTGCGCCACCCGGAGTTCGACACGCTCGCCGGCATCGGCCGGCGGCTCGGGGCCCTGGGGGTCCAGATCGCGCACAGCGGTGCGGTGGCCGGTCTGCTCCTCGACCCGGCGGCCCCGGGCCTGCGCCACCGGGTCCGTGGCTGCGTACGGGCCCTGGAGAGCAACGGCATCGCCGCGACCCGCGTCTTTTCGACCTTCTCACCCGCCCTGCCCGTCCCACCCGTCCCGATGACCAAGGAGTTCCCGAGTGGACCAGCACATCGCGGAGGCCATCGGCCGGCCCGACCTGATACGCCTCGACGACCGGCTCGTCTGCCTGCGCTTTGAGACCATGAAGGTGGTCTCCGCCCTCGCCGCGGTCCGCCACCTGCTCGACACGGGGGTGGTACGGCGCGGGGACACGCTGCTGGACAGCTCCAGCGGGATCTACGCGTACGCCCTCGCCCTGGCCTGCCACCGCCACGGCATGCGCTGTCACATCGTCGGCTCGACGACCGTCGATCGCACGCTGTGCGCCCAACTGGCCGTGCTCGGGGCGACGCTGGAGCGGATGGAACCCTGCGACGACCTGAAGCTGGACCAGAAGCGGCGGGTCGAGCGCATCCACGAGATCCTCGCGGAGCACCCCGAGTACCACTGGATGCGGCAGTACCACGACGACATCCACTATCTGGGCTACCGGGCGGTGGCCGAGCGGATCCGGCGGTCGACGGGCGGGGGCGGCGCCCTGACCCTGGTCGGCGGGGTCGGCTCGGGCGCCTCCACCGGGGCCCTCGCCCGCTATCTCCGGGAGGACTCCCCCGACGTCGAACTCGTCGGCGTGCAGCCCTTCGGCAGTGTCACCTTCGGCGCCGAGCACGTCGCCGACCCCGAGATCATCATCGCCGGGATCGGCAGCTCCATCCCCTTCGGGAACGTCAGCCACGCGTCCTACGACACGCTCCACTGGATCTCCTTCGACGCGGCGCTGGCGGGCAGCGTCGATCTGTTGCGGCGGCACGCGGTCTTCGCGGGCCTGTCCACCGGGGCCGGCTACCTCGCCGCCCGCTGGGAACGGTCCCGGGCCCCGGAACGTACGGTCCTGTTCATCGCCGCGGACACCGGCCACCGGTACGTGGACAGCGTGTACGCCCGCCACGGCGAGGCCGCCGCCGTCGACACCCTGACCCCGCGCCAGGTCACGACCCGGGCCGAACTCGCGCTCCCCTGGTCCAGGATGCGCTGGAACCGGGCCCCGGGCGGCCGGCCGCTCCGATGACACCCCGGAAGGCCGGCGGAGCACCCCGCTCCGCCGGCCGGCGTGGGCCGGGGCGGCGAGCTGCCGGCGGACCGGTGTCCGGAATCGTCACCGCGCCTGACCGGCTGGTTCGTGCGGGACTGCTCCGCACTGCCGGTGCTGCTGCTCTTCGAGCCGGCGAAGCTCAGCCCGGGGGTCAGGGCTCCGGACGGACCGACCGCGGCGTCCGGCACCACCCGGCCGCGCAGCGCGGACTTAAATCTTCCGGGCCGGATCGGAGGTCCGGTCCTGTGCCTGAAAGGTGCGCCGGTAGGCGTGCGGGCTGGTTCCGGTGAGGCGCTTGAAGCGTTCCCGGAACGCGGTCGGAGAACCGAAGCCGACCTGCGCGGCGATCCGTTCGACGGGGTGCGCGGTGGTCTCCAGCAGATACTGCGCCTGCCGGATCCGGGCCCGGTGCAGCCACTGCAGCGGCGAGGTGCCGGTCTGTTCGCGAAAGCGCCGGTTGAGGGTCCGGACGCTCATGCCGCCCTGTGCGGCGACGTCGTCAAGGGTGAGGTCGCGCCGGGCGTTGTCCTCCATCCAGCGCAGGAGCGGCTCCAGCACCGATCCGCGCGGGGCCGGCGGCTGGTCGTGGACGATGAACTGGGCCTGCCCGCCGTCGCGTTCCAACGGCATGACGGACAGCCGGGCGGCGTCCGCGGCCACCGCCGAGCCGAGGTCGCGCCGGATCATGTGCAGGCACAGGTCCAGCCCGGCGGCGGCGCCGGCCGAGGTGAGCAGCTGCCCGTTGTCCACGTAGAGCACCCCCGGGTCCACCTCGACGGCGGGGTGGAGCGCGGCGAGCAGCCCGGCGGCCGACCAGTGGGTGGTGACGCGCAGGCCGTCCAGGAGTCCGGTGGCGGCCAGGACGAAGGCGCCCACACAGATGGAGGCGAGCCTGGTTCCCCGTGCGGCGGCCTGCCGCAGCGCGTCGAGGACCTCCTCGGGTACGGGCGCCGCGGGGTCGGCCACACCCGGCACGATGATCGTGTCCGCCTCGGCCAGCTCAGCCAGCGGCCACGGCGCGCGCAGTACGAACGCCCCGGCGTCGACCTCCTCGGCGGGTGCGCAGACACGGACCCGGTAGGCCGGACGGCCGTCGGGAAGCCGGGTCCGCGCGAACACCTCGATCGGGGTGGACAGGTCGAACGGAATCACGCCGTCCAGGGCGAGCACGACCACGGTATGCATGGCCCGACGATAGCCGTGCGCGGCATCGGCCGCTCCCACGGGATGTCGTCACAGCGGATGATTTCCGCAGGTCACAGCCGTCCGGCCTGGCTCAGATCGCGGTTGGCCACAATCCGTTGGTGGATGGCATTCCAGCCGCTTCCGGTGCCCGCGAACCACAACTAGCGTCAGTGTCCGTGCCCCACCGGCCCAGCTCCCGCGGCCGTCTGACACCCGTCCGCTCCTGACCACCTGGATCACCCACGTGACGAAGTTCCTGCTCGCCGTCCACGTCCTGGCGGCGGTCATCACGATCGGCCCGGTCACCGTCGCCGCCAGCATGTTCCCGCCGACGGCCCGCCGCGCCCTGGCCGGACCCGGCAACACGGCGACCCTCGCCGAGGCCCGTACGCTGCACCGCATCTGCCGGGTCTACGCCGTGATCGCGGTCGTGGTACCGGTGTTCGGCCTGGCGACCGCCCGCAGCCTCCACGTACTGGGCAGCCCCTGGCTCCTCACGTCGATCGCACTGACCGCGGCGGCCGCTGCCGTGCTCGGCATCCTGGTACTCCCCCGCCAGTCCGCGGCACTGGCCGTCCTCGACGGCACCGCCGACCCGCGGAAGGCCGCGGCCGCCCTGCAGGCGGTGGGCCGACTGAGCATGCACACCGGACTGTTCAACCTGCTGTGGGCGACCGTGACCGTCCTGATGATCGTCCGCCCCGGATCCACCACAGGAGCCTGACATGCACCGCCCCAGCCGGCTCCTGCGGGCCGCCGCACTCCTGGAACTCGGCAGCCTGGCCGTCCTGTTGACCAACCTCGGCGCGCTCCACCTGCAAGCCGTCTCCTCGGCCGTCGGCCCCCTGCACGGCTGCGCCTACCTGATCGTCATCATCGCCACCGCCCGCGAGCCGCACTCGGACCGATCGGCCGTCGCGCTGTCGGCCGTCCCCGGCATCGGGGGCCTCCTCGCCCTACGCCGCCTGACCGCGCCCCGCCCGACGGTCAGCCGCACGTGACGGGACGGCTCACCGGCCGATTCCGCCGTCGCGGATCGCGTTCACCAGTCCGGTGACGAGATGCGCCCGCTCCGCCATCGCGTCGACCACCAGGTACTCGTGGTCGGCATGAGCACCGCCGCCGACGGCTCCCAGGCCGTCGAGCGTAGGCACCCCCAACGCGCCCGTGAAGTTGCCGTCGCTGCCGCCACCCACCGCCCTGCCCTCGATGCCCGGCAGCAGTCGCCGCGCCATCTCGAACAGTTCCGCCGACGCCGACTCCGGCATCGGGGGCCGGCCCACGGCCCCCCGGACCACGATCTCCGCCTCGTCCAGATGCGGAGCCAGTGCCGCCACCGCCGACTCGACGCGCTCCTTCTCCCGGGCCGACTCGACCCGGACATCGACCAGCACCGTCGCCTCCGCCGGAACGACGTTGTCCGAGGTTCCCGCCGATGCCACGGTCGGCGTCACCGTCGTCCCGATCTCCGGCCGGCTCAGCGCCGCGATGTCCAGCACCTGGTACGCCGCCTCGACCAGCGCGTTCGCCCCGGCCTCCGGCTCCAGCCCCGCATGCGCCGCGCGCCCCTTGACGAGCACCTCGAACGTGCCGCACCCCTTGCGCCCGGTCTTCAGGCCCCCGCCGTCGGCCGCACCCTCGAACACGAGCACCGCACCGCAGGCGCGGGCCCGCTCCTCGATCAGGGCCCGGGAGGAACCGGAACCGACCTCCTCATCGGCGGTCACCAGAACTTCCACGCCCGACAGGTCGTCCAGCGCCGCCAGGCCGTGCACGGCCTGGACCAGACCACCGAGCATGTCGAAGACCCCAGGGCCCGTGGCGCGCCCGCCCTCCACCCGGAAGGGGCGGCGTCCCAGCGTGCCCAGCGGGAAGACCGTGTCATGGTGACCGAGGATCAGCACCCGGGGATCGCCTCCGCCCGACCAGTGCACGTGCGGCCCGGCCGGACTCTCCACCAGGACGGCCCGCCCGCCCAGCCGGCTCTCGATGACCGCCGCCACGGCATGGGCCGACGCGTTCAGGGCATCGAGGTCACGCGACGGGGACTCGACCTCAACGAGCGTACGCAAGTCTTCGAGCATCGCCTCAACACGCACAGCGGTGCTCTGGTACATCCTCATGCCCTCACGATACGGGGCACGCCCGGTGGCCCCTGGAAGCGCAGAAGCCCGGTGCTGCGCGCTCGGTCTAGGTCTGGGCCAGTTCGCGCACAGTGGCCATGTCGCTGAAGGGGAGCAGCTCCTCGCCGACGATCTGGTGCGGTTCGCTGCCCTTGCCGGCGATCAGGACCGTGTCGTCGGGGCCCGCCGCGGACAGGGCGAAGGCGATCGCCCGGCGGCGGTCGGCGTAGCGCCGGAAGGGGGTGCCGGTCGCCGTCAGTCCGGAGGAGACCTGGTCCAGGATGGCCTCGGGGTCCTCGTTGCGGGGGTTGTCCGAGGTCAGGACACAGAGGTCGGAATGGGTGCCGGCGATCTGGCCCATCTCGGCCCGTTTGGTGGTGTCGCGGTCCCCGCCGCAGCCGAAGACCGTGATCACCCGGCCGCGGGCGAAGCCCCGGATGGTGGTCAGGACCTTCTCCAGGGAGTCCGGCGAGTGGGCGTAGTCCACGATCACGGAGGTGCCCAGCGGGGTCCGGAAGCGTTCCAGCCGGCCCGGGACCGGCGGCATCCGGTCGAGCGCGTCGACCAGGGGGCCCAGCTCGTGCCCCAGCACGTGGCAGGCCGCCACCGTGGCCAGCGCGTTGGCCACCGAGAACCGGCCGGGGACGGGGATCGCGGCCGGGTAGGCGCGTCCCGCGTGGTGGAGGGTGAACCGCGTACCCGAGGCGCTCACCACGAGGTCGGTGGCCCGGTAGTCGGCCGGGCGGTCCAGGGCGTACGTGGTCACCGCACCCGGCATCATCGACACGATGGACGCGCCCACCGGATCGTCGGCGTTGACGACCGCACGCCGGCACAGGCCCTGGAAGAGCCGCAGCTTGGCGTCCCGGTAGTCCGCCATCGTCCCGTGGTCGTCCAGATGGTCCTGCGTGAGGTTGGTGAAGACCCCGACGTCGATGAACGTACGGTCCACCCGGTGCGTCAGCAGCGCCATCGAGGTCGCCTCCAGCACCACGCCGGCGGCTCCGCGGTCGCGCATGTATCCCAACAGGTACTGCAGGTCGGGAGATTCCGGCGTGGTCAGCACCGAGGGCGGCATGGGGATCGGCTCATCGCCGATCCTGCTGCCGGCGGTTCCGATCACCCCCACTCTGGAGCCCTCGGCGATCCGCAGGACGGACTCGACCATGTACGAGACGGAGGTCTTCCCGTTGGTGCCGGTGATCGCCACCATGTCCATCTGCCTCCCGGGCTCGCCGAAGTAGCGGGAGGCCACCACCGCGGCGGCCGTCCGCGTGTCGGGTACCCGGACGGCACAGGTGCCCGGGGGCCATACCGCGGCCGGCAGGGCGGGCTCACCGCCGTCGACGAGTACGGCGGCGGCCCCCCGGGCCAGGGCGGGCGGGACGGAGGCGGGGCCGCCCTCCCGGTGTCCGGGTACGGCGATGAAGAGCGAGCCCGGCATCACCCGGTCGGCGTCGAAGGTGGTTCCCGCGGTGATCAGCGTCGTGTCCGGATCACCCTGGAGGACGTGGTGCTCCTGCCCGGCCAGCAATTCGCTCAGCTTCACAATGATCCCTTCAAGGGGGCTCGGGCCCGGGCGTGCGGCCGTAGCCAGGCGGCAGCGCCCGGCGGCATGCCGGGAAGCTGCTGTGGTGATGTGGAGCGGAGGAGCCGGAGGCGCGAAGCGCTAGCCGTGGCCGTGCAGGGCCGTACGGCGCGTCTTGGGCGCTGCGGCGAGGGCCTCGCCGGCCGGGTCGACGACGGTCGCAACCCCGGCGGCCGGGCGCATCCCGGAGGCGGCCTGCTGCAGGCACTGCCTCGAGGAACGTGTGCGACCCATGGGCCGAGTGTACGGCCCACCCGACGGCCCGCCGGCCGGGTCACACGGGCCGGCCGTCGCCATGGTGCACGCCGATCCGGTAAGGGCGTACAGCCGTCGCCCGTCCGCTCGGCCGCACCCGGTCTCCGCTCCCGCGGATCAAAGTCATGCCGCGGGAGGACCGTGTCCGGCTCAGGGCACCGCGAAACGGCAGACATCACCGGAGTCGGGCAATCGGGAATGCGGCTCGACCTCCGCGGCGATCCGGGTCAAGGTCTCGGCTCGGTCCGCCCTCCACGGCAGGAACGGCTCGCGTGTCGACTCCGTCAGATCGCCCGCTCGCGCTCCGGCGTCATACAGATCGCCGACGATCCGCAGGAGCGACCTGCGGCTCCTCGGGCGCGGATCGTCCTGTGTCGTGGATGCTGGTGGACTTCGATACTCGGCCCGCCGCGCCCGGACGAACGGTCACGGACCGGCCCGTCAGGCGTGGTTGACCGGGAGGACGTCCGGGGAGAGGGCGTCGGCCTGGGCCGCGGCCGAGGTCATGCGGCGGTGGTGGCGGCACAGGACCTCGTAGCCGATCTCCTCCGCCGGGCGGTTCACGTCACCGACGACCGCCTGGGCGCCTTCCACCACCATCTCCCCGCCCACCGTACGGGCGTTGTGCGTCGCGCGCGCTCCGCACCAGCACAGGGCCTCGACCTGAAGCTGCTCCAGGCGGTCCGCCAGCTCGATCAGCCGCTGCGAGCCCGGGAACAGCTTCGTACGGAAGTCGGTCGTGATGCCGAAGGCGAAGACGTCCATGTCGAGGTCGTCGACGATGCGGGCGAGCTGGTCGATCTGCTCGGGGGCCAGGAACTGGGCCTCGTCCACGATCACGTAATCGGCCTTGCCGCCCTGGGAGAGCTGAGCCACCAGGTACGCGTACAGGTCCATGCCCTCAGGCGCCTCGATCGCCTCCGTCACCAGGCCGAGCCGGGAGGACGGCTTGCCCTCACCCGCCCGGTCGTCCCGCGTCAAGATCACGCCCTGCAGGCCCCGCGCATCGCGGTTGTGCGCGATCTGGAGCGCCCACGTCTTCTTGCCGGGGCATCCACCATCAGCCCATAGCATCGACTACCCCTGCCCATCATGTCGTCCGCTACAATTTAATCCACATTCCACTATGTGGAATCACAATCGCTGCGGGGGGCATACCATGGCGCAAGCGAACGGGCGCTCGGGAGGCACCAGCCACGCGGAGCGTGTGTTCAGGGTGCAGCAGGCATTCGTCGAGCTGGGCAACGAGAGGCACGGCCCGGGGGAACTCGCCAGGGCCACCGGCCTCGACGACTCGACCGTCCACCGGATCCTTCAATCCGGCGTCTATCAGGGGGCGTTCGAGCGGGTCGGGCACGGGGTCTACCGACTCGGGGCCGCCTCGGCACGCCTTGGCATCCAGGCACTCACCCACTCCCTGAAAGGGAGTTCCGCCTCAACCCGATTGCGCAAGCTGCGCCTTGCCACCGACGGTGGCCTCGTCTTCCTCTACATGTTCGCCCCCCTCGGCTCGCCGCAGCGCTTGTGCGTCGACATGGCCGTCGGCGAATCCGATCTTGCCGAGAGCGGCATGACGCCAAGGGGTGTGCTCTCCGTTGGCCGCTCCCTGCGGGTCGGCGCATCGGGCCGGGCGATCCTGGCCTATCTGCCGCAGACCCTGCAGGAGCAGGTACTGGCCGAGCCCGTCCCCGAACAGGCCGGCCACGGCGTCATCCGAGACCGCGACGAGCTCCTGGCCTCCCTGCACACCATCCGCGACCGGGGGTACGCAACAGGCGTCGAGGAGTGCATGTCCGGCTGGAACTCCGTGGCCACTCCCGTCATGTGGGGCGAATCGATCACGGGCGCGGTGCTCGTGCTCAAGCCCAAGCAGTTACTCCCGCAGCCGTCCGAGGCCACCGCGGTCATCGAGGCGGTCAAGAGGACGGCGACGCACCTGAGCCGCCCGGACGAGGCGGTGGCCTGACCCGCCGGCAACAACCAGCCACCGCGCCCCGCACCGCGCGACCGGACTGGAGCGCGGCCCGACCGGCCGGCGGGGCGCAGCTCAGTTCTCCACCACCGGCCAGCACCCCAGCGCCGCACGCAGCTGCTCGGCGCCCGGGGCATCGGCGGCCCAGGCGATGTGGCCGTCCGGGCGGACCAGCAGGGTGCTGCGCAAGGGCCTGGCTGGGGCGGCGAGTCGCAGCCACGGCGTCTCCGGAACCGGTTGGCCCTGCGTGACCAGTACGAAGCCGCCGCCGCGCAGCACTTCGTACAGCCGCTGGCCGCCTGCGAGCCGCACGTCGGGCACCCGGTGGCCAGTGAGCCGATGGCTGATGCGCGGGGCCGGGTAGGAGACGCCGATGCCGGAGAGCAGGCGCTCCCCCAACGCGGTGCGCGAGTTCAGCCGATTGGCCAAGGGCAGGACGAGTTCGCGCAATTGGCGCACTCGTCCGCTGCGGGGGGCGTTCAGCACCCCGCGGGTGATCGCTCCGGAGATCCGCAGCGCCTGCTTCCCGACGGGATGGCGCTCGCGCTCGTAGGAGTCGAGCAACGGCTCCCCGGCCCGGCCCTGAACCACCGCGGCGAGCTTCCAGCTCAGGTTGGCGGCATCCTGCAGCCCCGTGTTCATTCCCATGCCCCCGGCGGGCGAGTGCACGTGCGCGGCGTCGCCCGCAAGCAGTACCCGGCCCTCGCGGTAGCGCACAGCCTGCCGCTCGTCGCTATGGAAGCGTGAGATCCAACGCGGGTCGTGCATACCGTAGTCGGAGCCCAGCACCCGGCGCAGCAGCCCGGCCAGCTCCTCCGCCGCCACCGGCGCGTCATCGGGCCGGTCGTCCCCGGCGACCCGGCCGATCGCCCGGTACCAACCGTCGCCGAAGGGCACCAGCGAGGCGAAGCCGTGTTCGTTGGAGTTGGTGGTCACCGCATCCGCGGGCACGTCCTTCAGCCGGACGTCGGCCAGCATCACCGAGCGCACCACCGACCGGCCGGGAAAGCCGATCCCGGTCAGCCGCCGCACCGCGCTGCGTACGCCGTCGCAACCGACCACGTACCCCGCGGTGAACCCGCCCTCGCGGGCCGTCTCCACCTCGACGCCGTCGGCCCGCTGACTCAGCGCCACTACCTCGGCACCCCGCACGATCCGCACTCCGGCGGCGATCGCGCGCCGCTCCAGCAGCTCCTCGATGTGGTACTGCGGGGTGATCAGCACGAACGGGAAGCGGGTGGGCAGCCGGTGCAGGTGCAGTTCGATCTTGCCGAAGACCCCTACCACGGGCGCCTTCCTTCCGAGGGCGACCAATTCGTCGGCGAGGCCGCGCGCGTCGAGCACCTCCAGGGTTCGGGCGTGCACCGCGAAGGCGCGGGTCAGGTTGGCGTCGGCGTGCTCGCGCCGCTCGAGCACGGTGACCCGCACCCCGGCGGCGGCCAGGTCCCCGGCCAGCAGCAGGCCGGTGGGACCCGCCCCCACCACCAGTACGTCGACGGACTCCGTCATGAGGACTGTCCTTCTCTCATCCCAGTGGACCAACGTCCGGACTGGTCCATGTTGTTGACGCACTACTTGACTACGCGGGCGTCGTGGCTTCGATCAAGTGCTGGTACGAGTTGACCGGGCGCACGTCCCGGACGACGAGGCCCGACTGTTCCACGAGCCCGAGCAACCCCTGCCGGGTGTGCTTCCGGCCGCCGACGGTGAGCAGCATCCGCAGGTCCATCGCCGTGCTGAACCTCTGCCCCGGACCGTCGTCCACCAAGTTCTCCACGATGAGCACCTTCGCGCCGCCGCGGGCCGTCTTCACGACGTTGGCAAGGACCACGATGGCGTCCTCGTCGTTCATCCCCAGGATGTTCTTGAAGACGTACGCGTCGACGTCCGCCGGGATCTCCTCGCGGCAGTCGCCGGGCAGCAGCCGCGCCCGCTCGGCGAGCGGCCCGCCGTCGCGCAGCCGGGCATCGGCCCCTGCCACCACGTCCGGACGGTCGAACAGGATCCCCTGCATGTCCGGGTAGTGCTCAAGGAGCGAGGCCAGCAGGAAGCCCTGTCCGCCGCCGATGTCGGCGACGGTCCGCGCACCCGCGAGCGGCAGGGCGCCCGCGATGGCCCTGGCGGACTGCTTGCTCGCCTGGGTCATCGCGAGATCGAACACCGCCGCCGACTCGGGCCAGGCCGTGTGCACGTGCTCGAAGAACTCTCCGCCGTACAGATCGACGAAGGTGTCCTTCCCGGTGCGGACCGACTCGTCGAGACGGCCCCACAGCTCCCAGGTCCACGGCTCGGTCATCCATAGCACGAGGTGGTTGAGGCTGTCCGGAGCATCCGCACGAAGGAGCCGCGAGACCTCCGTGTGGACGAACCGGCCTGCGGAGTCCTCGGCGAAGACCTCGTAGCAGGTGAGCGAGCGCAGCAGCCGCCGCAGCGCGTCCGGGTTGGCGTCGACCGCCGCGGCGAGGTCGTCTGCCGTCGCCGGCCTGTCCCCGAGGGCGTCGGCGAGGCCGAGTTTCACGGCCGCGCGCAGCGAGGCCGCGCAGCTGGCGCTCAGAGCGCGCTCCAGCAGCCCCAACACTTGTGAGTCTCCGGGCAGTTCAATGGTCATGGTGGGACGCCTCTCTCTAGTGGCCGGCTTTGACGGCGCCGGGAAAGTGCGCGTCCAGGGCCTGTCGGACCCCGTCGCGCCAGGACCTCCCGCAATCGCCCGCGATGCTCCTGCGGCGGGTGCCGTCGAAGGCGATGACAGCGCGGGTGACGTCGCCCGGCACGAAGTCGACCGGCACCCCGGTGAGGTCGGAGACGTAGGCCATGAGGTCCTGCACGCCGACGATCTCGTCTCCGCCCCAGTTCACGATCGTCGCGGGCACCCTCGCCGCGCCCCACAGCCGTGGCACGTGCCGCGCGATGTCGTCGGTGTGGATCGGGGAGCAGTAGTGCTGTCCCGCACGGGGGACAGCGATCGGTTCCCCGGCAAGCATCTGCCGGTAGAAGATGACCGGGGCCCCGCCGTGCCCGTGCGGCCCATAGGCGACGTTGAGCCGTGCGATGGTAGTGGGCAGGCCGAGCGTCACGGCGAGCGCACGCACGGCGCCCTCGGTGGCCAGCTTGCCGACCGGGTACGTCGGCAGGAACGCCGACTCGGTTCCCAGCGGGTCGTCCTCGGTGTGCGGGTGGTCCAACTCCCTGGGCGCGTAGACCGCGCTGGTGGAGATGTACAGGAAGGCTTCGGCGGCGTGGCAATGGGTCATCAGTCGGCCGGTGGCGACGGAGTTCACCGCTACCACCTCTTCGTAGTTCCCGGTGCCGCGCTCGACCGCCGCGTGCAGCACATGGGTGAAGTCGTCGGGGACGCCGTCGAGTCCGTCGCGGGTCATGTCCCAGCGCCAGGTCCGTATCCCCCGGTTCTGGAATCGTTGTTCGACCTCAGGCTCCGAGAACCGGCCGAGACACCACACCTCGTTGTGTTCCGCGAGCGTCTCAGCCGCGGTGCGGGCTACCAGACCGGTCGCCCCGGTGATCAGGATCTTCTTCCCAACCAGCATCTGGGTGTCCTCCCTTTGCCTAAGCCGTCTCTTTCGGATCGGACGGTCCGGACAGAGCCCGGTCGAGTTCCGCTCGCAGGATCGACTGGAAGACAGCCACGTGCTTCGCCCCCATGAGGGTGTAGTGCTCGCCGGGCACGTCGATGTACCGAGGCGCCTCGCGGGTGAAGTCCTCCCAGCGCTTCAGCTCGTTGTTCAGCCAGTCCTGCTTGCTGCCGCGCAGCGGGACGGCGTAGAAGACGCTCATCCCGGCGACGCTGCCGGCGGGCTGGTAGGTCCGGCCGAGGCCGGTGAGGCCGTCGGCGAGGTCCGCCCATGCGGTGAACCGCTCGAGATCCAGATCGAGTTCGGCGAGCCGGTCCGCGGGAGCGATGCCGATCAGGCGACTGAGCTGCGCCTGCTTGCTCAACGGGCGCAACTCGGCGGGCAGCGTCTCCGCCTGCTGCTTGGTGATCAGGTCCAGGAACATCGCCAGGTTGACCGCGGTCTCGACGAAGTCCAGCTCGTCCATGCGGTACTTGATGTGCGGCGGCAGATTGAAGCTGCCCAGGAAGTCCACGCGCTCGCCCTGCGCCTCAAGAAGTTTGGCCACCTCGAAGGCCACTGCCGCGCCGAAGGAGTATCCGGCGATCGCGTAGGGGCCGTGCGGCTGCTTGGACCGGATCGCGTCCACGTAGGTGCGCGTCATTTCCGCGAAGCTCTCGAACGGCTTCTCCCCCGGGTTGAACCCGCGCGCCCGCAGGGCGTAGAAGGGCCGTTCATGGACGAAGTACTTGGCCAGGTTCACAAAGACGAGCACCTCGCCGACCCCGGGGTGGACGCAGAAGAGCGGCGTCTTGTCCCCACTGGTCTGCAGCGGAACGATCGGATCGTACGGGGCAGGCTGCCCGCTCCGGCCCGCCTCGATGCAAGCGGCCAGTTCGCGGATGCTGGGCGAGGTGAGGATCGCGAGGACCGAAAGCTCCACGCCGGGGAATCGCTGGGAGACCAGAGACTTGAGGCGCAGGATGTCGAGCGATGTCCCGCCGAGGTCGAAGAAGCTGGCCGTGGCACTGATCGTGGACGGTTGCGCCTCCATGAGGTCGCCGTACAGCTCCGCGAGGATCTCCTCGACCGCGCCCACAGGGGCGGTGTAGCCGCCGAGTTGACGGATTACCAGCTCCTGGACCGACTCCAGGTAGGCGGCGTAGTCACCGGAATCGAGCCTGCGCCGCAGGAGCGAACGCGGGATCTTGCCCAGACTTGTCTTCGGAAAGGCGTCCTGGGGCAGCGGCAACAGCAGCGCCGGACGAAACCCCCAGTGCAGGACGGCACTGTTCCTGATCGCGATGAGCAGCCGGTACAGCGCCACCTCGCTGGCGGCGACCTCGGAAGTGACCGCGAACGCGACCGCGAGCTGCTCGGTGTCGCTGCCCTGCGGGCGCGTCGGGAACGCGGCGACGAAGGACTTCTCGATGCCTTCGAGGCTGTCGAGCGCCGACTCGAGGTCATGGCTGTAGTAGTTGACACCGTTGACGATGATGCTGTCCTTGCTCCGCCCCACGAGGGTCAGGCGCCCCGCGGTGAGCCGGCCGAGGTCACCGGTCCGGAACCAGCCGTCCGCCGTGAACGCGTCCTGGGTCGCCTCCTTGTTGTTCCAGTAGCCATCAGTGATCATCGGGCCCGTGAGCTGCACCTCGCCGACCTCGCCGTCGGCGAGGGGCGTGTCGCAGCCCGCTCCCGCGACCCTGATCTGAAGCCCGTCGACCGGCCGCCCGACCGCCGCGAACTCGGCCCCGCGGTCGGCGTCGGGGAATTCCCGGTTGTAGATACTGCCGGCACAGGTCTCGGTCATCCCGAAGGCGGGCCAGAGGGCCCCACGGTGCAGCCCGTACGGGGCCAGCCGGTCGAGGAAGCCTATGCCCGTAGCAACCGGGTTCGCCTCTCCGCCGGAAACGATGTGCCGCAGGCAGGACAAGTCCAGGGGCCGTGGCGACGGCAGCTGGTCGAGGGTCTTGTTGATCAGTCCAAGAAGGAAGTTGGGGGTGAACGTCATCGTCACCCGGTGGGCGTCGATCAGCTCAAGGAAGTGCAGCGGGTCGGCCAGCACCGACTCCGGCGACGTCTGCAGCTGGACGGCCCCTACGGACAACGGAAGCAGATGTGCCTCGAGCAGCGCTGCGACGTGGTCGTACGAGATCCAGTTGAGCGTCACGTCATCCGCGGTGAGCGACTGCACCTCGGTCTTCGCAGCCATGGAAGCCACCAGGTTGCCGTGAGTCAGTCGAACCGCCTTGGAAGCACCGGTGGATCCGGAGGTGAGCACGAGCAACGCGACATCGTCCGGACCGGCGGCGGCCACCGCAACGGTGCGCGCGTCCGTAGCGGCCTCCGCAGGCACCAGGTCCCCGATCGTGGTGACCGCCAGACCCTGGACAGCGGGAAGTTCCTCACGCATCCGACCGTCGGTGACCACGAGTGGCCCCTCGAGCAGTTCACTGACGTGACTCAACTGCGCCGCCCAGCGCTGCGGATCGTTTCGGACGGGGGCCAGTGGGCAGACGGTGATCCCCCCGAGCAGGCACGCCCAGAAGGCCGGAATGAAATCCTCGGGCCGCTCCAGCAACAGCACTACGACCCGCTCCGGCCCGGCTCCCGCCTCCTGCAGGGAGCTCAACAGACGCAGCGACTCGTCGAGGAGTTGGGGATAGGTCTGGAGCGTGGATTCCAGGGGGCGTTCTTGCGAGCAGTACCGCACCCCGTGCTCCGGGAAATCCGCCGCGGCCCTCTCCAGGAGCCCACCCAGTCCGGCGCGCGCCACGCTGCCCGCAGTCTCCTCGATCGCCCCGCCCTTGACCGCAACAGCTTGACGGGCAGGTATCTCCCGGCTCGTCGTCATCATCAGTGTCCTTTCGTTCCTACGAGGAGGTGGCCAGGCCGATACCGGGGAGGATCTGCCACCCCTCGCGCTCTGCGTGAACCGCCAGTACGGGATCGTTGCCCACGGCCACTGGGTGGCCCACTTGGTTCAGTAGATCCAGGTCGGTGGCGTGGTCCCCGTAGGCGAAGCAGTCGTCGAGGCTGATCCCGTGCTCGGCGGCAACCGCACGCGCGGCGCGCCCCTTGGCCGCCCCGATCATCGGGGCCACCACCTCACCGGTGAACCGTCCGTTGTTGTCGACCAATTCGGTGCCCACGGCCACATCGGCGCCCAGGGCGTCGGCTATGGGGTCGAGGCAGGCATAGAAGGAACCCGAAACGAGCACGACAAGGTGGCCCGCGGCCGAGTGCTCGCGCAGAGCGCCCACGGCCGGCCCGTGGAAGAACCCACCGTCGCGCGATTCCCTGCGGAACCAGTCCCTGCCCTCATCCGCGAGCTGTCGGCGGGACGCCCCCATATAGAGCGCGTAGTAAAGGCGATTGACTTCATCCCGCGCCCGGCCTTCCCGGTGCATCCGCTGCAGGGATGCGCGCGCGTGAGCATAAGTGTCCGGGTCTTCGCCTATGGATTGATAGTGGAATTCCAGGAAACTGAACATGGTCTTGACGGTGACGAGAGTTTCGTCGACGTCGAAGAAAGCGGCCCGTGCAGGTGCCATCGCTCGCTACTCCTTGGTTCGCGTACCGGTCAGACGGTGAGGTAGCCGCCGTCCACGGGGATGACCGCACCCGTGACGTACGAACTGGCCCGGCCTGCGAGAAACAGCAGGGCGCCGTCGAGCTCCTCGGCCGAACCCGCCCTGCCCATCGGCGTACGCCTGTTGACCCAGTTGCGTCCGGATTCGGTCTCCAGCATGTCGGTGGTCATTTCCGAGCTGAACCAGCCGGGACAGACCGTGTTGACGCGCACACCGCGCCGTGCCCACTGGGCCGAGAGCTCCCGGGTCAGGTTCACCAGCCCGCCTTTGCTCGCGGCGTACGCGGCCTGCGGAAGGCTGCCACTCGCCACCATTCCGTAGATGGAGGCGATATTGATGATGCTGCCACTGCCCTGCTGGAGCATCCGGACACCAGCCAACTGGGTCAGCGCGAAAACGGAGTTGAGGTTCAGGCCGACCATCGAGTCGAAGTCCTCGAGACTCTCCTGCTCAGCGGGCACGACCCGGGCCGACCCCGCGTTGTTCACCAGCACGTCCAGGCGTCCGAAGTGCTCGACGGCGCTGTGCACGAGCCGCTCCCGGTCCCCGGGCACCGTCACGTCGCAGGCCACCGCCAGGCTGCCAGGACAGCCAGCGGCCACCTCCTCCAGCCTTTCCTTCCGTCGCGCGGCCAGCACCACGTGGGCGCCAGCAGTGGCGAGCACGGATGCGAAGCGGGCGCCCAGACCACCGGAGGCGCCCGTGACGACGGCGACGTAGCCGCTCAGGTCGAACAGCGCCGCCGGTGACGGCACCGCCTGCGGGGCGGGTGCCTCGGATGCGGCCATTGCGTTGGTCATCCCACTGCCTCCACTACCGCGGCGGACCAGGTGAACCCGGCCCCCGCTCCGATCAGCACCATGAGTTCGCCGGCGGTAGCGGTCGGCAGCAGGTCCGCCAGGTTGGCGGCGGTGTCTCCGGCGCCCAGATGCCCGGTGGTGCGCCCGAGTTCCGGCACGGGTGCCGAACAGACGCTGCTCACCGCGGGTCCGTAGATGCCGTTCAGTACATGGCGGGCGAGCCGCGGCAGGGCGATCGCGGCCAGCCGTGGATCGTCCCCGGCCACCTCGGCCTGGTCGAGTGCCTCGCTGACCAGGCCTGAGACCACCGCTTGACAGGTCTTCGCGAAGTCGGCCGAGGGCGTCGCCTCCAGGAACTGCCGCTTGGCATCCTGCGGCTGCAGCCGTGCCCGACCGGTGCGCGGAGCGGGACTGAACGGCTCGACGCCCCGGTGCATCCGCTCGAACTCGGGCGCGGCGACAGTGACCGACGCCAGCAGGCGCGCCGCGGTGCCCCGCGGGCTACGGCCGACCAGCAAAGACGTGGCGCCGTCACCGTAGGCGACACCCAGATCGCCCCATCGGTCGAAGCCCGGCGAGGTGAACCGGTCGGCCGTGGTGACCAGTGCGGTGCTGATCGTCGGGTCGGCGGTGAGGTCCCGGGCCGCTGCTTCGATCGCGGCCATGCCGCCATTGCACATCTGCTGGATGCCCAGCGGAACGGCACGGTCACAGCCGATCCGGTCCGCCACGTAGTGGGCGGGAGACCAGAATTCATGCCCTTGGTGGTACGTCCAGGCGTGCAGCAGCCGGTCGACCTCGCCGGCCGGGGCATCCGCTGCCCGCAGCGTCCCGGCGGCCGCGTCCGCGGCCAGCTCCACGGGCGCACGGCCGGTGACGGGCAGGGACCGGTACCCGTATCGGTCAGCGCGCTGTGCGCTGACGTCCCCTGCGGTGACGGCTGCTTGTGCGCTCACGCTGTCTTCGCCGAGTACGGTGCACGGCGCGCTCAGATAGACGGGCAGGTCATACCGCACTGCGTGCCACCTTCTCACGCCCGTGGTTCCCGTCGGTCGCGGCGAAGCCGACCCGCAGCCGTGCCACGCGTGAGCCGCCCTGCAGGAAGTCCACGTCGAGGGTGTACGTTCCCGGCGCCTCGCCGGGGACGGACTCCGCGGGCTGCACGGCCCGTACCGTGATGTCCTCGTCGAGTTCCGCGAAGCGCTCATAGGCAGCCGTGAGCGAGACGAGCGAGGTCTTGGCCGGCGAGCGGCCGAACTCCTCGGCCAGCAGGAGCAGTCCTGCCTGCCTGGCGGCCTCCATCATCACCGGCCCGGGTACGTGGTCCTGGGGGTGGTCGAACATGCTGGCGTGCGACACCGGCACGCGCAGCGTGGCGACGAGGGAGCCATCGGCGGGCCTGGCATCGGTGAGGACCACGTTGTCCGCGCTGCCGCGGCCCACCAGGTGGGCCGGCAGCCGGCTCGGTGCGTCCTGCGCCCACAGCTGGTCGGAGTGGGGCGGCGGGGTCACGCGGTCCTTCATCCGGATCTTTTCGTAGACCGCGGACGGACGCAGCGCGGTGTCGACGGTGACCGTGCCGACAGCGACTCCCCCGAGCCGCACCTCGACCGCGTGGATCACCCGGGAGAGCTGTCCCTCATGGGTCTTGGCGAAGTCCACCCGGCCGTGCATTTCCAGGTCGTACGTTCCTTCCCGGATCGTCAGCGCGGCCGGATCGGCGATGTCGAGCCGACACTCCGCGGTGATCGCCTTGGTGTCCGCCGGTGCGTCATGGTGCAGATGGGTGGCGCACAGCAATGCCTGCCGGACGCTTTCGAAGACGGCCAGCGGATCGTGCGCCCGGGGGTGGGTGAGATGGTCGCCGTAGTACGCGTGGGACCGCGGCAGGCGGGCCGCGGCGAGGAAGGGGCCGTCCTTCTCCACCGACCGGAAGTCGGTGAGGAACACCTCCTCGAGCGCGGCCCGGTGGACCAGGCTGCGGCTGACGGTGCGTTCGAAGGAGAGGTCCGAGCCCTGAACGGGCCCGGTCCGGTGGGACGTAGTCATGGTGGGGACTCCTGGAGATGGTGTGGGCAGCAGCGGGCGGGGCCAGTTCCTCAGGTGGGTCCGGGACGCTTCGTCGGCCAGGGCACGTTCGACCTCGTCCATGCCGCTGTCGAAGGAGAAGACCCTCCAGCCCGCAAGCCGGGCGACCTCGCGGCGTGCTTCCACGGCATCGACGAGCAGGCAGTCCGCGGGCAGCCGCCCGGCGGCCTCGGCGGCCAGATGTGGCACGGCGGCACCCTCCCGCCAGCGGACCGTCGTGTCGAACAGAGTGGCGGAGATCGCCCGCAGCCAACCGGGGTCGTGTTCCGCCGGCGTGGAGGTGAACAGATTGACCGAGACTCCTCTGCGCCGCAGTTCGGTGAGGCAGTCGATCCACCGGTAGTTGGGACGGCACAGGTCCATCCAGACCTCACGGAAGCGGGAAAGATCGCAGACCAGCCCGTAGCCGCCCTCGAGTTCCGCCTCTACGGCCAGCGCCCAGTCGGCGCCCGCGGCCGAAGGGATTCCGGTGATCTCGCCGAACGGCAGGCCCGTCGCCGCGGAGACGGCCGCCATGGCCTCCCCGAGCGCATGAACCGGGACACCGACGCGGTCGGCGAAGTGCCGGAACATGTCCTGTGCGGGCAGGATCAGCACTCCCTCGAAACCGGTCCACAGGGTGGGGCCGGATGGCTTGTTTCCTTGCCCGTTCCCTTGCCCGTTTCCGTTCGCGCTTGCGCTCCCGGCCGCCCGCGCCGGGTCGTGTGCACGGGTCCGTATCATCTGTGCCTCCTCACGTCTCGCCGAGCCGAAGTCATCCGCGGACCGCATCGCGCTCCTTCCGCCCTGCGGGGACGACCCCCATCCGCGCCAGTTCGGCGAAGAGTTCGGCGCCGCGGTCGGCGTCCGCCGAAGCCAGTACATGGCCATCGGGCCGGACGAGCAGGGCGGTGGGGCGGTCGCCCAGCAGCTTGGCCAGGGCGCGGCGTTCGGCAGCCGGCCGGTCGCCCAGATCAAGGACGCGCAAGTCCCCTGGTGCGGCTGCCAGCAACTGCTCGCGCTGCCGGGACCAGGCTTGCCCCGACTGCCGCCCCGGCGAGAGCACCAGCAAGGGAAGCGACGTGTCGCCGGGCAGGGTGTCGCTGCCGGCCTCGTGAGCCAGATGGGGCAGTCGGCTGCCGGGGCGCACTTCCGGGTAGCGCAGAGCGCGTACGGGCCAACTGGCCGATGCCTCCCCGTAGTAGAGGTCTGTCTGGCTGAACATCGGGGCCAGCAGCCGCTGGAGCACACCGGTCCGGTACGCGATCCTGACCAGGGCGTCACGGACCCTGATGGCGAGCGGACCGCGCAGCAGGCCCCAACGCGTCTGCCGATCGGTGGTCGAGCTCACCCGGCTCACCGCCTCCCGGCGCTCCAGGTCGTAGCTCTCCAGGATCTCCGGGCGGAGCCTGCCCCGCTGGACCCCGGCCAGCTTCCAGCCGAGGTTGATCACGTCCTGGATGCCCGTGTTCAGGCCCTGCCCACCCGCCGGGCTGAGCACATGGGCGGCATCGCCGACCAGGAACACCCGCCCGGAGCTGAATCGGTCCGCGGTGGCACAGCGCACCTGGAAGACAGCGCTCCACTTGGGGTCGCCGACGCGTCCCAGCGGACCGGCGCGCTCGTTGAGGGCGCGCTGGAACAGCTCCTTGCCGGGCTCCTCGCCCGGCCGCACACTGACCGCGAACCGGAAGATGCCGTCGCCGAGTGGGCCCACGCCAATCGCGCCGTGCGCGGAGTAGAAGTAGTGCAGCCGCGTCTCGTCGACGTCGCCGAAGACCGGGGCGTCAGCGATGGCGAACGACGCGTCCGGCGATGTGACGTCGAAGGCGATACCGAGCTTCTTGCGCACCGTACTGTGCGCACCGTCCGCGCCCACCAGCCAGGGCACCCGGGCGGTTTCACGGCGTCCGTCACCGTGTTGGAGCACGACGGTGGCGGCGTCCGCGTCGGACTGCGCCTCCAGGAGCTCCGTGCCCCACTCGATGGTCCCGCCCAGCTCGGTGAAGCGGGCGAGCAGAATGCTCTCGGTCTCCCACTGGGGGAGCATCAAGATGTGGTTGAAGACGGAGTCGCGCAGGGCGGTGACGTCCACGGAACCCAGTGGTTTGCCGTTCGAGCAGAAGCGCACCCCGTCCAGGAGGTGGCCCGCCTCGAGCATCTGCTGGGCGACGCCGGTCCCGGCCAGGAGCTCCAGGGTCCTGGGCCAGACGATGATGGCCTTGGACGCGTCCGTCGTGGTGCGGTGCTTGTCGATGACCCGTACGGGTACGCCGCGGCGCAGCAGTTCACAGGCCGCGACGAGCCCCACGGGGCCTGCCCCGACGACCAGGATGGGGTGCGCGTCGCGGTCCGGGTCCGCGATGCCGGATGTCTGATGTGCGGTGAGGTCGGCGCTCATATCTGGAACAGCAGCCCTCCGTAGTACCAGCCCGACCCCACTGCGGTGGACAGGACCAGGTCTCCTGGTTTGACGAGATTGCGCTCCGAGAACTCGGACAGCGCGATGGGGATGGAGGCGCAGCCGGTGTTGCCGCGCTCCGCGAAGTTGGTGAGGAACTTCTCGCCCGGCAGGTCGAGGCCGCCCTTGACCCCGGCGTGGATGGCGTTGTTGCCGGGGTGCGGGATCAGCCAGTCCAGGTCCGGGACGCTCACCCCGCCGTTATCCAGCAGGGTGTCGGCGACCTTCAGGCTGGAGCGCACGGCGAGGTCGATGAGTTCCGGCTTGGGACGCAGCCAGCCGTCCCGGGCCGCGACGGCGTCCGCCTCCGTCGCGTCGCACCGCAGCATGGACTGCCGCAGCCCGTCGCGCGAGCTGTCGCCGCGCTCGAGCACCACGGCGCCTGCCGCGTCACCGAAGATCAGCTGCCCCCTTGTGCCGGGCCGTGCCCGCCGGCTGAAGCGATCCGCGGCAACCACCACGGCCCGCTTCCAGGAAGGCTGTGAGGTGAGCATCGACGCGGCGATCTGCACGCCGTGCACGAACCCCGTGCAGGCACCGCACACATCGAAGGCCAGTGCGCGCTTGGCGCCGAGCCGGGCCGCGACCTCGGGCCCGATCTCCGGAATCCACTGACGGTCGGTCCAGTTGGCCAGAACGACCAGATCGAGCTCGTCGGGCTCACGTCCGGCCTTGGCCAGGGCGGCCCGCGCCGCCTGTTCGGCCATGTACGGGACGGTCTCGTCGTCGTCGGCCTCGTGCCGGCTGCGTACGCCCAGCTCCTCGACGGCCTCGGGGGCGTAGGTGCGGCCCCCGATGGTGACCTCACCCTCATTACGGATCAAGGTGCGCGGGTAGTAGTGGCCGAGGCCGCTGAAGTGCAGCCCCGATCCCACCCAGGTCATGCCATTGACGTTCGGCGCCACGGCGGGCTGTGCGGACATACGGTCGAATCTCCCTGTTTCAGTGGTCAATGGTGAAGCGGCGGCCCTGCCGGAGAGCCTGAGGGCGCTCAGCGGTAGCGGCCGTCAGGGTCAAGGGAGCGCAGTAGCTCCAACTCCTCCGCAGTGACGGCCTTTTCCTCGGTGAGCTCCCCGACCCGCACGGCCCATCCCGTCCGGGCGGACACTTCCGCGCGGGCCAACTCCAGCGACGCGTCGGGCCCTTCGGACGCCTGTTCCTCCTGCCCGGGCTCGGGCAGCCAGGTGGCGAGCCGGAAGCCGTGGCCGTCTTCGGCCCGGACGAACCGGCCGAACTGGCTGACGACTTCCATGACCCGGTCGCCGCGGCTGGTGCGGTACGTCACCTCGGGTACGTACCGCCGCGGCGAGGCCGTGGCGATGACCACGCAGTCGGTGGTGGCGGCGATGTCATTGGCACCGCCCGAGCCGGTCAGCCAACGGCCGTCGCCGGCCAGGCTCGTGTTGATCGTGCCGGTCTCGTCGATCTCCGCGGCTGCCAGCACTCCGAGAGCCCTCGGGTTGGCGGCGACCATGCCGCCGAGGATCTCCGGGATGCTGCTGAGCTGTTCCGCACTGGCGGCGTGCCGCAGACTGAACAGGAAGACGTCGCCGTGCTCCGGGACGAAGCCGTACTGTCCCAGTTCTGCCATCACCTTGACTCGGTGCCCGCTGCGCCGGAGCTGCTCGGCGGCGAGCCAGGCCGCCACGTGGGAGGAGCCGATCCCGGCCAGCAGGGTGTCATAGGACCCGCTGCGCACCCGCTCGGCGACCGCGCGGGCGCCGAGGACGATCAGGCGTTCCTGGCGCGTGGGTCCGTCCTCGAGGGCCGGCGTGGCCGACGGGCGGTGCACCGAGCGGGCGGGCGCCGGAGCCGAGTCCGGCTGCCAGGACGGCTCGGCGTCCTCCAGCAGGCGGCGGCGCTGAGGGGTGAGCTGGTTCAGGTAGCCGACGAGTGAGGCCGGGCCCGTCACCCACTCGCGGTACCAGTCGCGCGCATCCTCCTCGGTCCTGCACCGATCGACGATCTCCTCCAGGAAGTCGTAGTCGTCGACATAGCCGGGGATCCCGGCGAGCCCACCGGTGCGCAGCGACTGCGGGTGGGCACCGAGCGGCGCCTCGCACAGGCCGAGGACGCGCTGGCCGGGGATCACCACCCGGTCGGCCATGGCACGCAACTCCTCGGTGGAGACGATGCGCTCAACGGAGGCGATCACTCCCCGGCGCGCGGCATAAGCGGCCCACGGGCCCTCGCCGAGCGGGGGAACCATGGCGATGTTCCCTTCCAGATCGGCGCAGACCCCGTGCACCAGGGTGAGATCGGGGCGCAGCGCACGGACCAGGGTGAGCTGCTGGCCCGGCCGGTCCGGGTCAGGCACCCGCAGCACGTCCGCGCCCTTGCCCTCCAGGAGATCCGTACCGGACAGCGAGGCGGTGACCGCGAAGGGTGCGCCCATGGCGCCCGCCATCAGCCGCTGTGTATAGCTGAGCAGGGACCACGGTTCGAAGGTGAACGGGTCTCCCTGGGCCACCCGTTGGTAGAGCGGGTTGGGGCGGGGAGAAGGGTACGTGTCCCCGACGAACCCGGCGATCACCTTGTCGACCGCCCCGGCAAGCGTCAAGGCATGGGCACTTGAGTGGTAGCCGGTGGTGCTGATGGTGAAGTGGCCCTGCTCGCCCCAGACCCGGCACAGCGCGTAGGTAAGGGCGTTCGGCCGGGAGGGGGTGGCCGCCAGGTGCAGGTGCTCTCCGGGCCGGACGAATCGGCGTACCAGTTCGTCGACGTCGGAGACGATGACCGGCTGGCTCATTCCGCGGCTCCCAGGGCGAGGACCGCCGTCTGGCTACCGAAGGCGAAGGACAGCGAAACGGCCAGATCCACCTCGGCCGGGCGGACGCCCTCGAGGACGTGGTCGTGATCGCATTCCGGGTCCGGGGTGGTGAAGTTGATCGTCGGCGCGATGGCCCGGTGACTGATCATCAGGCTGGTCGCGGCGGCGTTGATGATGCCGGCGATCCCGAAGGTGTGCCCGTAGATCGGCTTATTGGAGCTGATCGGGGGCAGCTGCGAGGCCCGGCGCTCGGGATACAGGGCCTTCAGCGCGCGCGTCTCGGCGATGTCGTTGTACCGGGTCGCGGTGCCGTGGGCGCAGTAGTAGTCGACCTCGTCGGGGTGCCTGCCGATGTCCTGGAGCAGGTCGTTGACGAGACCACCGGTGACCTTGCCGGTGAGGTCCATGGTGGTGGGGTGGTTCGCCTCGTTGAGGGTCTGGCTGCCGAGTATCTCCGCGTATATCCGCGCACCGCGGGCACGGGCCGTCGACTCACGCTCCAGGCACAGCACAACGGAGCCTTCGCCCAGGGCGAATCCCTCCCGGTCATTGCTGTACGGACGTACGGCCCTCGACGGATCGTCACGCTCCGAGGAGATGACGCCGTGCCCCATCGCCCGGTAGCACTTGGCGACCTCGGGCACGATCGGGAACTCGTGGCCGCCGACCAGCACCGCGTCGGCCGCACCGGACCGGATCTCGCGCAGGGCGAGACCGATGGCCTGGTGGCCACCGACACAGGCATTGCTGACCGTGGTGACGAGGCCCTGCGCACCGGTGTAGATCGCCGACAGCGAGGCCGGGCAGCCGGGCAGGCCACGGAACATGGCGCCCTTGTCGTCGAACGCCTTGCTCTCCGCTCCGGACAGCACCTGCTGCCACCAGGCGAACGGGCCGCGCGAGGACGACATGATGATCCCCACCCTGCGGGGATCCACCTGGCCGATGGGCAGGCCGGCGTCACGACGGGCCTGCTCCACGGCGGACATCGTGATGAGGATCTCGCGGGTGTACTTCGCCGCGTGGGTGTCCCGGAGCTCGGGCAGATGGGGCCGGTGGTCGAAGCCGTTCAACTCGGCGGCGGCATAGACGGGAAGGTTGAACTCGGCCGGGTCGAACCGGGTGAGCGGGCCGACCTGGGAGTGCCCTCCGGAAATGTTGTTCCAGAAATCTGAGACGGTGAAGGTATTCGGCAGCATGACGCCGATTCCGGTTACGACAACCGCGTCGTCACGGGATTGAAGGAACGCCCTGGACATTGAATTCCTTTCCGGAAGGTTGGCCTTGCCAGCGCTGGCTGTATCCACTCACCAAGTATATTTTCGAGCAGTCCTACCATGTCAGTACGGCGAGTACCTACATGACGCGAACCGGCCTGTCCGCCAATCTTCCGCAATTCTCCCGAAGGGCATGCGAAGGCCCCCGACGCGAATTCTTGACAGAACCTTTTCGCGTGGGGGGCCTGCGCCCTGTCGAAAGCTCCGGCCGAGGGTCAGGCAGTGGCGCTGCGGCTGCCGTCCGGGTTGAGCGGCGACCACCACAGGGCAGAGGTGGACAGCCCGTCGCCGAGGATGACCCCGCGACCCTCCACAATGCGGCCCGATTCCCAGCGCAGCAGGTGCATCGCCGTGACATCGAGCAGGTGGTACGGGGAGGTGCTGTCCCGGGGCGCATCCGCACGGAGGGCCCAGTTGGTGTTCACATCGACCGAATAGCCGTCCTCGGCGTTCACCGTAATGGTGACGTTTTCGGCCCGATAGCTCCCGCCGGACAGGCCACCGACGGTGCCGAGGAATCCGAGGAAGGCGTCGAGCCCTTCATGCCATCCGGCATGCGCATGGTTTCCCGGAATTTCGAATCGTACATCCTCGTGCCAGTATTCGAGCGTCTTTTCCCGGTCGCCCGAACCGAGTGCGGCAAAGGCTGCCTGGACGCGTTCCTTCGTGAGATCAGACATGATAGATCCTTCCTTGCTGTTGAGCAGTCCTCTTTTGTTTACGGCTTTCAGAGCGGGGCCACTGTGCGCCGCCCTCAGGACACCGCGGCACTGAGATAGGGGCGGAGTTCCCGCCGGGCCAGCGAGCGCCGATGCACTTCGTCGGGACCGTCGGCAAGCCGCAGTGACCGGGCGTGGGCCCACAGTTCGGCCAACGGGAAGTCCTGCGAGACCCCACCGCCGCCGTGCGCCTGAATGGCCTTGTCAAGCACCCACTCGGCCATGGCCGGAGTCGCGATCTTGATCGCCTGGATCTCAGTGTGGGCACCCTTGTTGCCGACGGTGTCCATGAGCCAGGCGGTCTTCAGGACCAGCAGCCTGACCTGCTCGATGCGCACCCGGGCTTCCGAGATCCAGTCCTGGATCACCCCTTGGTCGGCGAGTGCCGTGCCGAATGCGGTCCGGGAGACCGCGCGGCGGCACAGCAGCTCGAGGCCGCGTTCGGCCATGCCGATCGCCCGCATCGCGTGATGAATCCGGCCCGGGCCCAGGCGGGCCTGGGCGATGGCGAATCCGCTGCCCGGCTCGCCGATCAGGTTTTCCGCGGGCACCCGGACATCGCGGAAGACGATCTCTGCATGGCCGCCGTGCGGTCCGTGGTCATAGCCGAACAGCTGCATGCCGCGCCGGACTTCGACGCCCGGGGTGTCCTTGGGTATCAGGACCATGCTCTGCTGACGGTGCCGTTCGGCGTCCGGAGCGGTCTTGCCCATCACCACGAGCAGCCGGCAGTGCGGGCTGAGTGCGCCACTCGACCACCATTTGCGGCCGTTGATGACGTACTCGTCGCCGACCCGCTCGATGCGCGTGGCGATGTTTCCCGCGTCGGAGGAAGCGACGTCCGGCTCGGTCATGCAGAAGGCCGACCTGATGGTGCCATCGAGCAGCGGGTCCAGCCACTGCTTCTTCTGCTGCTCGGTGCCGAACATCTCAAGGAGCTCCATATTGCCCGTGTCCGGGGCGGAGCAGTTGAGTGCCTCGGGCGCGAGGAAGGGGCTGCGTCCGGTGATTTCGGCAAGCGGCGCATACTGGAGGTTGGTCAGCCCGGCGCCCGCGGGCGAGTGAGGCAGGAAGAGGTTCCACAACCCCCGCTTTCGTGCCTCCGCCTTCAGGTCGTCAACGACCGCGGGGCGGTCCCAGCGGCCCGGGGCCGCGGCTGTCTGCTCATGGAGCGCGGCCTCGGCCGGGTAGACGTGGTCGTCCATGAAATCCAGGAGTTGCCGCTGCAGTTCCTGGGTCCTGGTGTCGAGGGCGAAGTCCATCACTTTCCTTGTCTTGGCGGCGCGCCGGAGCCGGCCGGCGCCGACGCGGGTAGCGGGAAGGATTAGGGGGCCGTCGGATCTAGAGACGGCCGTCCAGCGTGGCGCGGCCGCGCCGGATCAGCTCGGGAACGGCCCCGGCGATCGAGTCGAACCCTTCGCCGAGCGTCAGTCCCTGGGCATGCCGGTAGTGGATTCCCTCGAGGATCACGGCGATCTTGAAGAAGGCGAAGGCGATGTACCACCGCAGGCCGTCCACGGGGACCACACCGTGCGCCGCGTAGTGCGTGACCAGTTCGTCTCGGCCCGGCCAGCCGGGGCAGGTACCCGGAGTCGGTGGCACGGCCTCACCGAGCCCGTCGAGGCCGTCCCAGTACACACAGAACATGCCGAGGTCGGTGAGCGGGTCACCCACGGTGGACATCTCCCAGTCCAGCACCGCGGCGATGTCCGGCGACTCCTCGCGCCCGAAGATCACGTTGTCGAGACGGTAATCGCCGTGGACGAGCGCGGGAGGCGGGGACTTGGGCAGGGTGACGGCGAGGCGGTCGGCCAGCTCCCCCGCCCCAGGAAGGTCACGGGAACGGGAGGCGTCGAGCTGCCTGCGCCAGCGCTTGACCTGGCGGGCCAGATACCCGTCGGGCCGGCCGAACCCGCCCAGGCCAACGGCCTCCGGATCGACCGAGTGCAGGGAGGCCAGGGTGCCGACGAGGGCTCGGGCGAGCCGCGGGCCCTCGTCCGGCGACAGTGCGCGGATATCGGCGGAGGTGCGGTGGATCGCGCCCTCCACCTTCTCCATGACATAGAACTCGGCTCCGAGGACCGTCGCATCGGAGCAGAACGCCAGGGTGCGCGGGACCGGCACGCCCGTGCCGGCGAGCGCGGTCATCACCCTGTACTCGCGGCTCATGTCGTGCGCCGTGGAGAGCACGTGCCCCAGGGGTGGGCGCCGTAGGATCAACGGTCTGCGATCACCGACGAGTTGGTAGGTCAGATTCGAGCGGCCACCCGAGATGAGCGTGAGGTCCGGTCTGCCGGGAACCAGTCCGGGCAGAGTGCGCTCCAGCCACCCGGCGAGAGCGTCCCGGTCCACACCAGGCGGCACGTCCGCGCCCTCTGCCGTGGGCTTGACCGAGGCGGCCATCAGATGCCCCCGCCCTGCAGGATGATGCCGCCGTCGACGGCTAGCGTCTGACCGGTGATCCAGGCCGCGTCATCGGAGGCGAGGAAGGCGACCGCACCGGCGATGTCCTCCGGGGTGCCGAGCCGTTTCAGGGCGTACTGCTCCGCGAGCTCCGCCTCCCGGTCCTCGTAGAGCTTGGCCGCGAATCTGGTCTTCACCACCGCGGGAGCCACCGCGTTCACCCGGATGCGAGGGCCCACTTCGCGGGCGAGTTGCTCGGTGAGGTGGTTCATCGCCGCTTTGCTCGCCCCGTAGACCCCGATGCCGTGAGCAGGCCGCAGGCCGGCCAGCGCGGTGACGTTGACCACCGCTCCGCCGTGCTCGCCCTGCCATGCGTCACGTACCCGGCGTATCCAGCCGAGCGGGGCGTTCACATTGACGTCGAATACCTTGCGGGACGTCTCGGTCTCCATGTCGAGCACCGGGCCGAACACCGGGTTGACGCCGGTGTTGTTGACCAGGACGTCGATCCGGCCGAACGCCTCCATGCTGCGGGCCACCGCCGACGCCTGATGCTCGTCCCGGTCCGTGTGGCCGGCCACAGCAATGGCGTACTCCGGTCCGCCAAGAGCCTTGACCACATCCTCCAACGGCTCCTGTCGGCGTGCGGTCAGACACACCCGTGCGCCCTCTGCCACGAGGCGCTCGGCACAGGCCAGGCCTATACCGCGGCTGGCGCCGGTGACCAGCGCAACCTTTCCGTCGAATCTCTGCATGGGACGTTCCCGTTCTGTCGGATGAATCGGTGCGAGTGACGCGCGTGTTCTCAGCCGAGCGGCAACCGGTTCTCAGTCGAGGGGGCCGCCAGCGACGTACAGCACCTGGCCGGAGACGAACCCGGCCTCTTCGCCGGCGAAGAACGCGATGGCAGCCGCGACGTCCTCCGGCGTCCCCACCCGGCCGACCGGGATCTGCCGCGCGGCGCCCTCCTGGAATTCCGTGAAGCTCAGCCGCATCCGCGCTGCGGTGTCCTCGGTCATCCGGGTCGCGATGAACCCCGGTGCCACCGCGTTCACCGTGATGCCGAACTTGCCGAGTTCGATGGCCAGGGTCTTGGTGAAACCCTGCAGACCGGCCTTGGCCGCCGCGTAGTTGGCCTGTCCCCGATTGCCCAGCGCCGACGAACTGGAGAGGTTCACGATGCGGCCCCAGCCGCGTTTCGTCATGTGCTGCTGAACCGCCCGGCTCATCAGGAAGGCGCCACGCAGGTGCACGCCGAGAACCGTCTCCCAGTCGGCCTCGGACATCTTGAACAACAAGTTGTCCCGCAGTACGCCCGCGTTGTTGACCAGGATGTCCGGGGCGCCGAGTGCCTCGGCGACCTGGGCCACCGCTTTGTCCACCTGTTCGGCGTCGCTCACGTCAGCGCCCACCGCGATGGCCGTACCACCCGCTGCACGGATGTCGGAGACGGTCTGCTCGCAGGCGTTCCGGTCCAGGTCGAGCACGGCAACCGCCGCTCCCTGCACGGCCAGCCTGCGGGCAGTGGCCGCCCCGATGCCCCGGGCTCCACCGGTGATGATCGCTACACGTCCGTCGGTCCGGACATCGGGGTTCGGCATGAGGTTCTCCACTGGATCGTCGCTGCTGTCGGGTTGGTACGCGGGCCCCGAGCCGCTCGCCGGCCCGCCCCCGGAAACCGGGTGCCCGCAGGAAGCCAGGAGCCGGCAGGAGGCGGCCGGAAAGAGGGGCTCAGACGGTCGATGCCTCGGGTTCAGGGGCCGCCGACTCGGTCGGCTCCGCGGACTCGGGCGCCGTGGCAGGCGCATCCCGTCGGCTCCTGGCTCCCACGAAGACCACCAGAACCGTGGCCACGGCACAGAAGGCGGCCAGGATCCACAGCACTTGGTGCAGAGCCTCGGTGTAACCGGCCTGCGCCACATCGGTGAAGGCCGCCCTCGACGACTCGGCGACCGTGCTGGCCGGGCCCGCCAGCTGTCCCTGGTTCAGCTTGTCGGCCAGCGCCGCCGGGTCGCCCGCGTACGGACCGTTGAAGTCGCCAAGCTTGCCGGTCAGCTCGGACCGGGTGGCGCTCACGAGCAGCGAACCGACCACCGCGATGGCGATCGCCTCACCTGCGAGGCGCATCGTGTTGAACATGCCCGCCGCCATACCGGCCCGAGCGGAGTCCACGCTCGAGACGGCCGCTCCGTCCATGACGCCGAAGGAGATGCCGACGCCCGTGCCAATGGCCAGGAACGGGCCGAGCACTATCCAGTTGCTCACGCCCGGCTCCAGAACCACGAGCCAGCCGGTACCGATCGCGGTGAGGGCGACGGCGAGCGAGATCATGTGCCGAATCGGGATCCAGCGGAGCAGATACCCGGTGATCAGCGGGAACAGCAGGGTCGGCACGGTCAGCATCAGCAGGTCGACACCAGCGTGGAAGGTCGACTGCGCGTTGACGGCGGTGAGGTAGCTGGGGAGGTAGACCAGGAGCGGCACAAAGCCGAAGACCAGCGAGACCACCGCGACACACAGGGACACGAACTGGGCCTGACGGAACAGACCGAGGTCGAACATGGGCCGTTCCTGGCGCAGTTCCGCGATCACGAAGACAGTGAGGAGCACGGCGAACAGGGCATAGGAGACGAGGTTCACGGACCCCGCCCAGCCGGTCTGCGGTCCCTGCAGCAGGGCCAGGACCAGAGAGGCCAGGGCGCCGGTGAAGGTGATGGTGCCCAGCCAGTCGACCCGGGTGGCCTCGGGGTCGGAGGACTCCTTGAGGAAGGCGCTCAGTGCGACCACCAGAGCGCCGACGATGGCCGGTACCAGGAAGATCGACCGCCAGCCGAAGGAGGTCTGCAGCGCGCCGGCCGCGAAGGGGCCGAAGGCCAGACCGGCCCCGACCGCCGTACCGAAGGCACCGAACGCACGGGCCCGCGCTGCGCCTTCGAAGGCGTTGGCCAGGATCGCGCTGCCCGAAGTGATGACTCCGGCGGCGCCGATGCCGGCCAGCCCCCGAGCGACATCGAGCATCACGATGCTGGTGGACAGGGCCGACACCAGGGAACAGAGCGAGAACACCGCGCTGCCCCAGGCGAATATGCGCCGCCGGCCGAACCGGTCGGCGAACGAACCCGCCGCCAGCATGAAGCTCGCGAATGTGAGGTCGTAGCCGTTGACGATCCACTGGCCGGACGCAAGGCCATTGTGGAACTCGGCGGAGGCGCCCGGCATCGCCACCGAGGCGCCGGTCAGCGACATCGGCAGCAGGATGGTCGCGATCGAGACCGTGAGGAGCACGAGACCGGGGCGGGAGCTGGACAGCTTTGTGGTGCTATTCATGAAATTCCTCATGAATTCGACGAGGATTGGCATGGGCAGCGCGGCATGCCGTACCGCGCGAGTTTGTCCTTTTCGTTCCTGAGCCTTGACGTCAGCAAGGGCGGAGCGACATCCGGGACATCGCTTCCGGATATGGCGCGTAGCGCACCCGGCTGGGCAGGCACCTGACACAGGAAGACGCCGCCGCAACAGCCGGAGGATTCCCTCGGCCGCTCGGATCGGCGGGCATCACCGACTTTAGGTGCCGGGTGTCACGGAGGGATGGGATCGGCGGTACCCATTGAGGACTGCGAATCGGTACCCGTGGTACCTGTACCGGTCGCCCGCGGTGCGGAATGCTGATGGGCAAAATGCGAATTGCCGAGAGGACCAGCTATGCGCGCCCTTGAGCCGACCGGACTCGACCATGCCCTGGTCGCCTTCGCCGAGGTGGCGGAGCCGACTCCGCAACCGGACGAGTTGGTGATCGAGGTCGACGCCTTCTCGGTCAACCGTGGGGAGACCTTCCTGCTGGCCGCTCCGCGACCGGGCTGGCGGCCGGGGAAGGACGTCGCGGGTCGCGTGGTGCGGGCCGCCGCCGACGGTTCGGGACCCGCGGAGGGTTCTCTCGTCGTCGCCCATCCCCCGGCCGCCGGCTGGGCCGAACGAGTGGCCGTGGCCACGCACAGCGCGGCGGTACTGCCCGAAGGCGTATCCGTTGTCACCGCCGCCGCTCTGCCCCTCGCGGGCATCACCGCCCTGCGCCTGCTGCGCCAGGCACGGACCGCCCCCGGCGACCGAGTCCTGATCACCGGTGCGTCGGGGGGCGTGGGCCACTACTTCACGGAGCTGGCCGCAGCCGCGGGTGTGGAGGTGACGGCGGTCACCGCTACCCCCGAGCGTGGGCGCCGGCTCCAGGAGCTCGGCGCGGCAGCCGTCGTACAGCGCGTGGAGGACGCCAAGGGCCCCTTCGACGTGGTCCTGGAATCGGTGGGCGGCGATGTGCTTCCCGAGACCCTTCCGCGGCTCACGTCGGGGGGACGGTTGATCTGGTTCGGCCAGGCCAGCCGGCAGCCCTCCCCGTTCAATTTCTTCAACTTCTTCCGGAAGCACGACCAGGAACCCTTCGCGGTGACCGTCGAGCACTTCGACTACACGCGTTCGGAACGTGACTACGCCGCCGAACTCACGGAGCTGGTGCGCCTGGTCGACCGGGGACAGCTGCGTCCGGAGATCGGACTGCAGCAGGACTGGTCCCACGCCACCGAGGCGATCCAGGCGCTGCGCAACCGGGAAGTACGCGGCAAGGTGGTCCTCACGACACGCGGCTGAACCCGTGCCCCAGCACGCGCGCCGCCCGACTTGATCAGGTCCGCGGGGCGCCCCCCAAGGGGGGCCCCCGGACCCTCTTCTCCTGCCTGGGTCCCTGTCCCCGGACTAACAGGGGGGGGGGCCCCCTGGGTCTTCTTCACCTCCTTCCCTTCCTCCC
>NZ_JBVIAH010000005.1:31463-87391 GCF_055574035.1 Streptomyces sp. NPDC030021 | reverse complement strand
ACACTCTCCGCCACCCCCTCCCCCCTACCCGTCCCGCTCCCTCCCTGCTCTGACTCCCCCCCCCCCCCCCGCGCCCCCCCCGCGGACCTGCTTATGCTGACGTGATCCATGGCCTCGGACCGACAGGGAGGTGGGCCTCGTGGAGCTGCGTCAGCTGCGCTACTTCGTCACCGTGGCGGAGGAGAGGCACTTCGGCCGGGCCGCCCAGCGGCTGCACATCGGTCAGCCTGCTGTCAGCCAGCAGGTTCGCCGACTTGAGAAGGAGCTGGGTGTCGAGCTCTTCGACCGCTCTCCCCGCCATGTGCGGCTGACCCCGGCGGGTGAGCACTTCCTGCCCGAAGCCCGCGCGGTACTGGAGGCCGAGGCCCGTGCCCTCGCCGCCGTGGCCGACCTCGCGCAGGCCCACACAGGCATCCTGCGCCTCGGTACGAGCACCGGTCTCGGCGCCCGCCTCGACCACGTCCTGGACGACCTGACGCGCAGGGCTCCGCACATCACCGTCGAGCTGTTCTCCGCGCCGACCAGAGAGCGCCTGGACCGCCTGGCGAAGGGGCAGTTGGACGCCACCTTCATGCGCGGAGCAGGCAGCGACAGGAACCTTTCCTTCCGCCCCGTGTGGCAGGATCCGCTGGCCGTCGCGCTGCCCGTCCACCATCCGCTCGCCACGGTGGCCGGTGTCACGCTCAAGGACCTGGCGCACCTGCCGCTGAGGCTGACATCGCGACGCAGCAACCCCGCCCTGGTGGACCTGGTGCTGTCCGCCTGCCGTGACGCGGGTTTCGAACCGATTCCGGGTCCGCCGACCTCCAGAACCCTGGAAGACACCCTGGCCGCCATCGGCACCGGACCTCCGACCTGGACCGTCGTCTACGCGGAGCACGCCAGGCAGTTGCGCAGTTCACGGATCGTCTTCCTGCCGCTCATCGGACCCGGGCTCGCGGTGACCACGACACTCACGGTCCGCCGCGTCTCCACCACGCCCTTTCTCCACCTGCTCCTCGACGCATGCGCCAGGCAGGCGGGCCTGGTGGAGGCAGACGGCCCGGTGGACCGGGCACCTCGTAACGGCGCCTCGTGACGAAGCGCCTCACGATCACGATTCATGATGGCTGCTGGTTCTGGTTGAGTCTTGGTCAGAACCTGACCCTGCGCTGGACTTGAGTCATGCGGTGAGCATCCCGGATCCACCGGGAACCGCATCGATATTGAGGAGCAGCGCTATGCCGATCGTCACCGTTCAGCAGGGTCCCCGCGACATCAAGCTCAAGCGGGAGCTCGTGGAGCGCATCACCGACGCCTTCGTCGACGCGTACAAGATCCCGGCGGACACGGTTCAGGTCTGGATCCACGAGGTCCCGACGGACAGCTGGGGTGCCGCCGGCAAGCTCATCGCCGACGCCTGATAATGCCCGGCCGGCCGTACGGGGTCATTCCGTACGGCCGGCCCGGCGGGCCGTTCTCCACCCCCCACACCGGGCGCCCGGCACCCGCCACCCGACCTATATGACGAGACGCCGGGTCGTGAAATGGCAAAGCATGTTCCCAGCAACTTGAGGCTAACTTGACCTTCGGCCGGGAATTTCCCGCCAGGCGAGCAACGGCGGTCGATATTGGGGGGGTTACGCCTCATTGGTAGGGCAGAAGTTGAATTCTCGACTGCTTACGGATCGTTTGACCGGCGTAAGACCCGCCGGTTAGCTTTGCGATAGCAGTGAACGTGAATCTTTCACGTGGCAAGTTTCCCTCGAGGGTGCTGCGCAGACGACTCACGCTGCGACTGCCTGACGCTCGCTGTCTGTGGGGGCCGCAGTTCGAGGGGAAGGCAAAACGTACAACGGGGGAGTCATGTACGGAACGCAGGGAAGTCCACGCGAGAACAGCAGTAGAATCATGGTCGCCGACCCGTTCCCACTCTCCAGAAGGGCACTGTCCAACCTTCTGAGTGATGTGGGCAAGTTCGAGGTCGTGGGGGAGGCGGGCCTCTGGCGGGACGCGTTGGAGATGTGCGCGCGCCGCTTCCCGGACATCGTCATCACGGACACCGACCTCGCCGGACCGGGCGACGGGATCCTGCTCTGCGAACAACTCAAGCAGCTGGCCGCCCCACCGCTGGTGCTCGTCTACTCCGGCACCACGGCTCCGGGGACCCTCGCCAAGTGTCTCACCCACGGCGCCGACAGCTTTGTGCACCGGAGTGCTCCGGTGGAGCGGCTCATCAGCGCGATCGACTTGGCGATCGAGGGGAAGCCGGTCTGGCACTTCGGCGAACAGAACCAGGAACCGAGCCCCGTCGCCCTCAGCGAAGACGCGGTCGCCCGTCTCATGACCCGACGGGAGCAGGAGATTCTCGGCCTGTTGCTGCGCCGCTACTCCAATGAGGAGATCGCGGACGATCTGCACCTGGCCCGGCAGACCGTCAAAAACTATGTGAGCAGCATCCTGCAGAAGCTCGGAGTCTCCAGTCGCCGCGAGCTCGTGGCGGGCAAGGTGCAGCCCTCGTTCTCGAAGCCTCGGACCGCAGGGCATAGCGGGCCGCGCCACCAGACATCGACCTACACCACGACACGGAGCTAGGTGTATTGCCCCGGGAGGTTGTGGACGGGTGATGGAGGTCTCGGCTGAGGCGTCTTGAACGGGTGAGGGCCTTCCGGGTTCGGTGTGGATTGCGACATCTCCACCGAACGACAGAAGGCCCTCATGTCTCACCGTAATGCACCTCTGACCGAGACCGGCCGCCTGCGCCTGGCCCGCTGCGTGGTCGAGGACGGCTGGCCGCTGCGCCGGGCCGCCGAACGTTTCCAGGTCTCGCCGACCACGGCCCAGAGGTGGGCCGCCCGCTACCGCGCTCACGGCGAAGCGGCCATGGGCGACCACTCGTCCCGCCCGCACCACAGCCCGAGGCGGACACCGACCCGCACCGAACGCCGGATCATCAAGGTCCGCCTCACCCGCCGGTGGGGACCGGCCCGCATCGCCCACCTGCTGGACTTGGTGCCCTCCACGGTCCACCGCGTGCTGACCCGCTTCGGGCTCGCCCGTCTGACCCACCTGGACAGGGCCACCGGCCGTGTCATACGCCGCTACGAACGCGAGCAGCCGGGCGAGCTCGTCCACGTCGACATCAAGAAACTCGGGAACATCCCCGAGGGCGGCGGCCACAAGGCCCTCGGCCGCCCAGCCGGCCGCAAGAAGTCCGGCGCCGGCTACGGCTACATCCACACCGCCGTCGACGACCACTCCCGCCTCGCCTACAGCGAAATCCGCGCAGACGAGAAGAAGGAGACCGCGACCGCCTTCCGGCAGCGGGCACAGGCCTACTTCACCGCCTGCGGGATCACAGTCGAGCGGGTCCTGACCGACAACGGCTCCTGCTACAAATCCCACGCCTGGCGCGACGCGCTCGCGGCGGCCGGGATCACCCACAAGCGAACCCGGCCCTACCGGCCTAGACCAACGGCAAAGTCGAACGCCTCAACCGCACCCTGCTGGAGGAATGGGCCTACGCCCGTCCCTACACCTCAGAGCAGGAACGACGCGACGCATTCGCGCACCGGCTGCATACCTACAATCACCACCGCGGACACACCGCGCTCGCAGGCAAAGCACCCGCAAGCCCCGCGCCCGACCTCACAGGGCAATACACCTAGGTCGTCCCAGGTGCCCCTGGGAACCTGCGGCGAGCCAACTGGCCCACCGGTTGATGAATTCCTCCGGCTCAGCAATCTCCAGAGGCATGAAAGGCCAGGCAACCTGGCGGACGTCAATACCCGGCCCCACGGCACCCCTGGCCGCTGAGTCAGGGAGGAGCGCGAACGGCTCGATGGCGGACGTCTGGGCCATGAGCGGAGTGGTCATGAACGCGGTTTCGAACCAGCGGTACTCCCCTTGCCCCTGGGCATCGCAATACCACAGGGAGTGACTGCGGCCCTGATAGGCGCTGGCCCCCTTCAAGCGCAGCGACATCGCGGCATACGCGATGATGTCGAAGGGCGGCCTCGTGCCATTGCTCCAGCCTTCGGGGGCAGCGGTGCGAGCATAGGAGAATGCCAGGCCAGCCTGGCCAAGCTCAAACGTCCATCCACCGTCCTTGCCGCGGTCGAGCCTGCCGTTCGGAGCGGCTTCAGCGAAGGCCGTGAGACACGCGTCCGAGAACCGGGACAGCAAGCTCTCTGCGGCACGAACCAGGTCTCCACGACGTTCCTGTTCGGTGCGATGCTCAGACTTGCGCCGGTGCTCCTCCGCCTTCCGCGTGACTTCACCGCGATCCGCCGCCGCCAGCACCGCCAGCCCGCCCGCAAGGGGCTCTGGACCATTCTGTCTAGCTTCGCCAGCATGTTGGCCGGGAACCGGCTTCACCCGCGCCGCCCGAGCCGACGGCCTTTGCGTGGTCGAGGTCAACCGCCCCGACCGCGCCGAACGCCGCCGCAGCGGCAAGTCGGACCCCATCGACGCCTACGCCGCCGCCCGAGCCGCACTCTCCGGACGTGCCTCCAGCGCACCCAAGGACGAGACCGTCACCGGCATACGCGCCCTCCACAACGCAGCCCGTTCCACGGTCAAATCCCGCACCGCCGCGATGAACCAGATCGGGCACATCCTCATCAGCGCCCCCGAGTCCATCCGCGCCCGCTACCGGGCCCTGCACGGCAAACCGCTGATCGACGCCCTTTCGCGCATGCGTCCCACGGCAACGGCAGACGCCGTCCACACCGCCGTCCTGAGCGCTTTGAAGAGCCTCGCCCGACGCGTCCAGGCCCTGACCGCCGAGCACGACGGGCTCACAGCAACACTCGACAGTATGGTCACCGACCACAATCCGGGCCTGCGCGGCGCCTACGGCGTCGGCCCCGATACCGCCGCCCAGCTGTTGATCACTGCCGGAGGCAACAGGGACCGCCTCCGCACCGAAGCTTCCTTCGCAGCCCTGTGCGGAGTCGCACCCGTTCCCGCCTCCAGCGGCAAGACCAACCGTCACCGCCTCTCCCGCGGCGGCGACCGCGCCGCCAACGCGGCCCTCTGCCGGATCGCCCCCGGCCGGATGGCCGGCGACCGCCGAACCCGCGAGTACGTGGCCCGCCAGACCGCGGCCGGCCGGACCAAGAAGGAGATCATCCGGCTCCTCAAACGGGCCATCGCCCGGGAAGTCTTCCGCTGCCTCACCACCACCGTCACGGTCCCCGAGATCGCCGATCTGCGGCCCGCACGCCAGGCCAGGAACATCACCCTCACCGCCGTCGCCAACCACTTCGGCGTCTGGCCCTCGGTCATCTCCTGCATCGAGCGCGGCACCCGCCGCGACGACAACCTCGCCAACGCCTACCGCGACTGGCTCACCGCCGCTTGACGACCAATAGGAGCTTCAGTGCAGGTGGAGGCCGCGGGGCCGGACGGAGGTTTCCCGAGAACGGCGGAACGGCGCTGTGACTGGTCGTGTGCCGCAGCCGTTCGTACGAGTCAGAGGCGCATCGTCACGGCATACACCAGGTGTCTTCTAAGCATTTGGTCACAGGCTGCCGTCCCCCGGCGGTGCGCACCGCTTCGGGAACGATCATGCGGCGGGCTTTCAGGCGTGATTGACGGGAAGGACGTCCGGAGAGAGGGCTCCGGCCTGGGCCGAACCGCTCGTCATGCGGCGGCGGTGGTGCCGGCGGCAGAGGACCTCGTAGCCGATCTCCCCCGCCGGGCGGTTCACATCGCCGACTACGACCTGCGCGCCCTCGACGACCATCTCGCCGTCTATCGTGCGGGCGTTGTGGGTGGCTCGGGACCCGCACCAGCACAGCGCCTCCACCTGGAGCTGCTCCAGGCGGTCCGCCAGCTCGATCAGACGCTGCGAACCGGGGAAGAGCTTCGTGCGGAAGTCCGTCGTGATACCGAAGGCGAACACGTCCAGGCCCAGGTCGTCCACGATCCGGGCCAACTGGTCGATCTGCTCCGGGGCCAGGAACTGTGCCTCGTCCACGATCACGTAGTCCGCCTTGCCGCCCTTGGACAGCTGGTTCACAAGGTACGCGTACAGGTCCATGTCCTCGGTCGCCTCGACCGCCTCCGTCACCAGGCCCAGCCGGGAGGACAGCTTGCCCTCCCCCGCCCGGTCGTCGCGCGTGAAGATCACGCCCTGGAGCCCGCGGGCCGATCGGTTGTGTCCGATCTGGAGCGCCAAAGTACTCTTCCCGCAATCCATGGTGCCGGAGAAAAATACCAATTCGGACATCAGAGGAGGGTGACCTTTCGGGGCGGGCAGACCGTGGGGCAGCGGTGGTCGGCGGCCCCTGCGTGAGATGGCGGATTCCCCAGCGAGTTGGTGCTCTTTCCGCAGTCCATCGTTCCGGAGAAGAACACCAGCTCGGGCGTGGGAAGTACGGACCTTTCGGGTCGTGGGCAGATGGTGGGGCAGTGCGTACGGGGTGAGGGGCGAGGGTCAGGTGCGGATTTCGAGCAGCGGGACGAGCTGCTCCGCCGCGGTCATGGAGCCGTGCATTCCGGTGAGGGCGGATTCGTTCGGCTCGTTGCGCGAGGCAGTGATCGCGACATCGGCCTGGGCGGCCGCCACCACGTCGCCGATGCGCCCGAGCACGCGCTCGTCGCACTCGCCCGGCGTGCCGAACCAGCCCAGTTCCAGGGCCTCTTCGCGGCTCGCGACCCAGAACCGGTCGCCGAGCACCTCGCGCCACACGGTCAGCACGTCCGCCTGCGCACCCGGCACCGCGTACACGTGCCGGGCCCGCCCCTCACCGCCCAGCAGGGCGACGCCTGCGCTCAGCTCCCAGTCCTCGTCGAAGTCGATCCGGGAGTCCTCGTCGAAGGGGACGTCGACCATGCCGTGGTCCGCGGTCACGTACAGGGCGGTGCGCGGCGGCAGCTGCTCGGCGAGCCGCTGGACGAGCCGGTCCACGTACATCAGCTGGCCGCGCCACGCGTCGGAGTCCACGCCGTGCCGGTGGCCGGCCCCGTCGAGCTCGCTGTAGTAGGTGTAGACGAGCGAGCGGTCACCGGCGGCGAGACGCTCGGCCGCCAGGTCCATCCGCTCCTCGCCGGTCATCCGGCCGAGGAAGGTGCCGCCGCTCAGCGCGATCTTGGTGAGCGGGGTGGTCTGGAAGGCGGGCGAGGACACCTGGGCGGTCGCCACCCCGGCCTTGTCGGCCTGCTGGAAGACGGTCGGGTACGGCTGCCAGGGCTTCGGCGCGGTCCACGGGTACCAGCGGAGCTGGTTCATGAGTTCGCCGGTGGCGGGGTTGCGCACGGCGTAGCCGGGCAGGCCGTGGCGGGCCGGCGGCAGGCCGGTGCCCACGGAGGCGAGCGAGGTCGCGGTGGTCGCCGGGAAGCCCGCGGTGATCGGGCGGCCGGTGCCGCCGCGCGAGCTGCCGAGCAGGGAGGTGAGGTACGGGGCCTCGTCCGGGTGGGCCTTGATCTGCTCCCAGCCCATGCCGTCGACCAGGAACACGCAGTTCCGGTCGGCCGGGGTCAGCTCGGTGATGGCGGCGGTGAAACCCGGGACGCCCTGGCCTGCCACGAGCGTGGGCAGCAGATCGGCGAGCGACCCGGCGCCGTACTCCGGGACGGGGGCGCCGGCCAGGTCCAGCAGCTCCGGCTCGGGCCACTCCTGTGCCGCGGAGTACGCCATCAGCGGGCGGAGGGGGAAGACGTCGCCGCTGTCGCCTCGCTGAGGGCCTGCGCGAAGACCAGGGTCTGGCGTACCGCCTCCGGTCCGTCGCCGGCCTCGCTGACCCGCAGGCTGAGGTCGTCGGCGGTGGAGTTGCCGGTGTAGCCGTGGTCGGAGTCGCAGTTCGGGTCGCCGCAGGCGGCCGGCTCCAGGTCGATGCGGGAGACCGCGCCCCAGCCGATGGTCAGGACGACCTCGCGGGGCAGGGTGCCGGGGGTGTAGGACTCCGGGTTGGCGACGACACGGCTGAGCACCACGGAGGAGATGCTGGACAGCTTGACCGACTCGGTGGAGGTGGTCGCGTACGGGGACGGGGACCCGGCGTCGGCCGCCTGCTCGTCGGTGTGGCTGACGATGAAGCGGTTGCCGGTCAGGACCAGCACGGTGACGTGGCGGCGCACCTCGTTGGAGTCGAAGGTCGTCTCCTGGTGGACCAGGTACGACGAAATCGGCTCGCCGCCCACCGCGGCCTCCACGGCCTCGGCCACGAGGGCCGGGTAGTAGCCGCTGCGCTCGATCGCCGTGCGCAGCCCCTGGGTCGTCGTACCGGATTTCGCCATGAGGTCCATCCTAAGGCCCGTACGGGGCCCTCAGGCCGCGCCGTACCCGGTCAGTAACTGGGGAGGGTCCGCGGGCCGAGATCGCCGCGGGCCGGCGGGTGCGCGACGCGGACGGTGGCGCTGAGCACGGAGACGCCTTCGGCGGCGACCACGACGGGTTCCAGTGAGACGCCGATCACCTCGGGGTGGTCGTCCACGAGGCGGGACAGCCGCAGGAGCAGTTCCTCCAGGGCGGGGGTGTCCACGGGGTCGCTGCCGCGCCAGCCGAACAGGAGGGGCGCTGTCCGGATGGACCGGATCAGTCCGGCGGCGTCCCGGTCGGTGGCCGGGACGAGCCGGTGCGCGGTGTCGCCGAGCAGCTCGGAGGCGACGCCGGCGAGCCCGAAGGAGAGGACGGCGCCCGCCGCGGGGTCGATGACGGAGCGGACGACGGTGTCGACCCCGCGCGCCACCATGGCCTGCACCACGGGCTGGAGCTCGGCCGGCTTGCCCAGGGCGTCGGTGAGCTCCTCGTACGAGCGCCTGAGCTCGGCCTCGTTCGTGAGGTCGAGGCGTACGCCGCCCAGGTCCGCGCGGTGGCGCAGGTGCGGCGCGGTGGTCTTGAGCGCCACCGGGTAGCCCAGCACCCCGGCGGCGCGGACCGCCGCGTCGGCGCTCGGCGCGGGCAGGGTGGGCAGGACGCGGATCCCGTAGCCCGCGAGCAGCCCGCGGGCGTCCCGGTCGGTCAGGGTCAGCACGGCGCCGGGGCCGGCGTCCGCCAGCAGCCCGGCCAGCCGGTCCGCGGTCCCGGCCTCGTCGATGTCCTCGTACTCGGGGACCCGCCCGTCGTCGTCGGCGGTGGCCCGGCGCCACTGCCCGTACCGGACGGCTTCGGCGACGGCCTTGACCGCGCGTTCGGCGGCGGGGTAGCTGGGGATGCTGTCGCCGGCGGCGGCCGGCGGCCCGGCCGGTCCGCGGTTCTCCGGGTCCGCCACGGGGCCCCAGCTCCGGGCCGGGGCGGAGTGCGGGACACCGCGCACGGCGGACAGGGCCTCGACGAGCTCGCCGAGCTCGACGTGCACGACCGCGACCGGCTTGCCCGGGTACTCGGCCACGGCTTCGCGCAGGGCACCGGCCAGGTCGTCCGCGGGAGCGTCCTCGCTCACCCAGGGGATGGCCGTGACCACCACCGCGTCGCAGTCCTCGGAGCGGAGCGCGTCGGTCAGGGCGGCGCGGAAGTCCGCCGGCGCGGCCGCCGTCGTCAGGTCCAGCGGCGGCAGCGGCCGCAGGCCCTGGGTGAGGCAGGCGTCGTAGGTGAGGATCCCGAGGGATTCGGAGTTGCCGAAGATTGCGATCCGGGGCCCGGCGGGCAGCGGCTGCGCCGCCAGCAGGAGGCCGACGTCCACCAGCTCGGTGACCGTGTCGACGCGGATGACGCCGGCCTGGCGCAGCAGGGCGGAGACGGTGGCCTCCGGCAGCCGGGTGTCGGGGACGACGTGCCCGGCCGGGCTGTGCCGGCCGCCCTTGGCGACGACCACCGGCTTGACAGCCGCCGTCCGGCGGGCGAGCCGGGTGAACTTCCGCGGGTTGCCCAGGGTTTCGAGGTAGAGCAGGGCGACGTCGGTCGCCTCGTCGTCGTACCAGTACTGGAGGATGTCGTTCCCGGACACGTCGGCGCGGTTGCCCGCGGAGACGAAGGAGGACAGGCCCTCGCCGCGCCGGAGCAGGGCCGAGAGCAGGGCGATCCCGATCGCCCCGGACTGCGTGAACAGGCCGATCCGGCCGCGGGTGGGCATCGGCGCGGGGGTCAGGGAGGCGTTGAGTTCCACCTCCGGCGCGGTGTTGATCACCCCGTAGGCGTTCGGCCCGATCAGCCGCATCCCGTACGAGCGCACCTGCCGCACCAGTTCGCGCTGGCGGGCGAGTCCGGCCGGGCCGCTCTCCCCGTATCCGGCGGACAGGACGACGAGCCCCTGCACCCCGTGCTCGCCGCAGGCGGCCACCGCGTCGGGGACCCGGTCGGCCGGGACCGCGATCACCGCGAGGTCGACCGGGGCGCCGATGGCCTCGATGGTGCGGTAGGCCCGCACGCCGTCGAGGAGGTCGCGGGTGACGGCCTCGTTGACGGCGTAGAGGTGGCCGTGGAAGCCGCTGTCGCGCAGGTTGCGCAGTGCGGCCGCGCCCACGCCCGCACCGGAGCGGCTGACTCCGACGACGGCCACCGAGCCGGGGGCCAGCAGCCGCTGCACCGAGTGGGCCTCGGCACGCTGTTCGCGGGCGCGCTGCACGGCGAGGGACTCGGCGGTGGGTTCGAGGTCGAGGGTGAGGTGGACGGAGCCGTCCTCGAAGCTGCGCTTCTGCTGGTAGCCGGCGTCCGTGAAGACTTTGATCATCTTGGTGTTGGCGGGCAGCACCTCGGCGGCGAACCGCCGGATGTCGCGCTCGCGGGCCACCGCGCCGATGTGTTCGAGGAGGGCTGAGGCGACCCCGCGGCCCTGGTGGGCGTCCTGGACGAGGAAGGCGACCTCGGCCTCGTCGGCGGGTCCGGAGGCGGGCCGTCCGTCGGCGCCGATGCGGTCGTAGCGGACGGTGCCGATGAACTCCCCGCCGATGGTCGCGGCGAGCCCGACCCGGTCCACGTAGTCGTGGTGCGTGAAGCGGTGCACGTCGCGGTCGGAGAGCCGGGGGTAGGGGGCGAAGAACCGGTAGTACTTCGACTCGTCCGAGACCTGCTCGTAGAAGCTGACGAGCCGGTCCGCGTCCTCGGTGGTGATGGGCCTGATCCGGGCGGTGCCGCCGTCGCGCAGGACGACATCGGCTTCCCAGTGGGCCGGGTACGAGGGGTCCGACTCGATGGTCATGGGCCCACCTTACGGCCGGATCAGGCCGTGGAGCGCTCGCGCGGCGCTGAGACAGTACGGGACGAATCAGTGCAAGCTGGGGAAGGTCGAACGGCGGAAAATTCAGGCCGGAGGAAGGTCCGAGCATTCCGGACGTCGTGAGAGACTGGTCTAGACAACCGTAAGAACCTGAAGGGCATCACCATGGCAGAGCGCCGCGTCAACGTCGGCTGGGCCGAGGGCCTGCACGCTCGTCCCGCCTCGATCTTCGTCCGTGCGACGACCGCTTCCGGCGTCCCGGTGACCATCGCGAAGTCCGGCGGCGACCCCGTCAACGCCGCCTCCATGCTGGCGGTCCTGGGCCTGGGCGCCCAGGGCGGCGAGGAGATCGTCCTCGCCTCCGAGGCCGAGGGTGCGGACGCCGCGCTCGACCGCCTCGCGAAGCTGGTCGCCGAGGGTCTCGAGGAGCTCCCCGAGACCGTCTGACCCTTCGGGTTCGACTTCACGCGCGAAGCCGCGGCCCCCGATCCGGGGGCCGCGGCTTCGTCGTTCGCGTACGGGGCCCTGCCACGCGGCGGGCCCGCCCGGTGCGCTCGCGCCGCGGAACCGCAGCCCCCGTGGGTGGCGGGCTCCGAAGAAATCCCGCCCGGCAGGGAAAAGGGCCCGCCGGAATCCGGTGCACGCAGAATTCAGCTCCGCCGGAATTCCCGCACGGCGAATCGGCCCGACACGGAAAGGGCCGGCCGCCGGACAGCGAATTCACGCGGTCCCACCCTTTGTATACGGCTCCTGTTAATGCCGGCCGCTCGACATGTTTACGGCAGGTTGCGAAGTGCTCACCGCCGGGCGGAGCCGCAGCCGGTGCGCCCCCGCCGCCCGGTCGGCGTGGATCGCGGTCAGCGCCCGCGCCCGTTCGGCGTCGCCGCGCGCCACCGCGTCCACGATCGCCCCGTGCTCCGCCCAGGACTCCACCGGCCGGGCCGGCGCCTCCACCACGTACATCCACGCGATCTTGTGCCGCATCTGCGTGAGCAGCGCGATCAGCCCGGGGCTGCCGGAGGACTGTGCGAGCGTCTCGTGGAACCAGCCGCCCAGGGACCGCAGGTCCTCGCCCTGGCCCCGCCTGGCCCGCTCCTGCCCCAGCCTGACCAGCCCGCGCAACACCTTGAGGTGCGCGTCGGTGCGCCGCCGGGCGGCTCTGGCGGCAGCCAGCGGCTCCAGGAGCATCCGGAGCTCCAGCAGGTCCGCGGCCTCCTGTTCGGTGGGCTCGGCCACGCAGGCCCCCGCGTGGCGCCGTGTGGTCACGAACCCCTCGGACTCCAGGGTCCGCAGGGCCTCGCGCACCGGGACGCGCGAGACCCCGTACCGGCGGGCCAGCACCTCCTCGGTCAGCCGACCGCCCGGCTCGAACACCCCGGAGACGATGTCGTCGCGGATTGCTGTGCATACCGCGTGCGCAGGAATACGCAAGACCGAACCTCCGCCTATTTCCGACTGCCAGCCTCATTGCACGCACATGCGTGCACTGCGACTCTATTGCAACACACGATAATTTCCGAGAGCGGCCAGAAATACGAAACATTTGCACAAAGACGCAACACAAAGACCCCGGCTCGGGGAGCCGGGGTCTTCGGTGAAGCGGTGCGCGAGGCGGGGTCAGACGCTGACGCCGTGCGAGCGCAGGTACGCGATCGGGTCGATGTCCGAGCCGTACTGCGAGCCCGTGCGGGCCTCGAAGTGCAGGTGCGGGCCGCTGGAGTTGCCGGTGGAGCCCGACAGGCCGATCTGCTGGCCCGGGGTGACCTGCTCGCCGACGGAGACGTTCAGCGAGGTCATGTGCCCGTACTGGGTGTAGGTGCCGTCGTTGTGCTTGATGACGACGTTGTTGCCGTACGCGCCGCCCCAGCCGGCCTCGACGACGGTGCCGACGCCCACGGCGTGGACCGAGGTGCCGGAGGCGGCGTGGAAGTCGATGCCCGTGTGGCTGCCGGAGGACCACATGCCGCCGCCCGCGTGGTACTGCGTGCTGACGTACGAGCCGTCCACCGGGGCGACGAAGGTGTTGAGGCGCTTGCGCTCCTCCTCGCGGGCGGCGCGCTCGGCGGCCTCGCGCTCGACCTTCGCCTTGGCCTCGGCGAGGCGCTTGGCCTCCGCGGCCCGCTGCTTCGCGTCGGCCTCGGCCTGCGCCTTGACGGCGTCCTGCTCGGCGCCGCGGTGCTGGGACTCGGCCTGGTCGGCGATGTCGCCCGCGAGGTCCTCGGCGACGACCACGGCGCCCAGGCCGGTGTCCTGGCCGATGTTGCTGCTGTGGTTGTCCGCGGCGAAGGCCGGGGCGGCGAGGGAGCCGACCACACCCGTGGTGGCGATCGCGGCGATACCGGCGTAGCCGGCGGTCTTCTTGCTCAGACGGCTGGAGCCACGGTGCTTACCGGTACCAGCGGGACGACTGCCAAACGCCATGAAGGGTTTGATCCTTTCCTTCCTTCTCGCCTACCGGGTTAGCTGACGGGTTCGGAGCAGGAAGGTCTCCTACGGATCTCCTCTTGCGAGGGGGTCCGATTCACCCCAGGGACTCATGTGGGTCCCCGGCTCCCCAGGCTCGCGCCTGACGGGGACTCGGCGATCGCTGCCCGGTGCCGCGGGTGCGGCGGGCACAACTGACGGACAGCACGGCCGACGCTAGGCGGATCATCAGTCAATCGCCAAACAGACACGGCTTTTTGTTGCGTACGCCACACCACATAAAAGCAACCTCACCACTAAACGGACAAAAGGGGTTCTGGTGACCAAGTCACCAGAACCCCTTGCCGAAACCTTCCGTCGGCCCTCAAGGAGCCGTCATCCGCCGGTCAGTTGGAGACGACCGTGACCTCTCCGATCCCAAGAGCCCGCACGGGCTCCTCGATCAGCGCCGCGTCGCCCACCAGGACGGTGACCAGCCGGTCCGCGGGGAAGGCCTTGACGACCGCCGTGGTCGCCTCCACCGTGCCCGTTTCGGCGAGCTGGGCGTACAACTGCGCCTGGTAGTCGTCCGGCAGCTCCTGCTCGACCTGGTCGGCGAGGGTGCCCGCGACCGAGGCCGCCGTCTCGAACTTCAGCGGGGCCACGCCCACCAGGTTCTGCACGGCGACATCGCGTTCGGCGTCGGTCAGACCGCCCTCCGCGAGGGTGCGCAGCACCTTCCAGAGGTCCTCCAGCGCCGGTCCGGTGTTCGGGGTGTCCACCGAGCCGCTGATGGCGAGCATCGAGGCGCCCTTGCCGTCCGCGGTGGAGCGCAGCACCTGACCGAAGGCGCGCACGCCGTAGGTGTACCCCTTCTCCTCGCGCAGCACCTTGTCCAGGCGCGAGGTGAGGGTACCGCCCAGGCAGTACGTGCCCAGCACCTGGGCCGCCCACACCCGGTCGTGGCGGTCCGCCCCGATCCGGCCGATCAGCAGCTGCGTCTGGACCGCGCCGGGCCGGTCCACGATGACCACGCGGCCGGTGTCGTCGGCGGTCACCGGCGGCACCGGGAGGGCTGCGGCGGTGTTGCCCGTCCAGGTGCCCAGGGTGTCCGCGAGCACGGCGTCCAGGTCGATGCCGGTCAGGTCGCCGACGACCACCGCGGTGGCGGTGGCGGGGCGTACGTGGGCCTCGTAGAAGGCGCGCACGGCGGCGGAGTCGATCCGGGCGACCGTCTCCTCGGTGCCCTGGCGCGGGCGGGACATCCGCAGGGTGGCCGGGAAGAGCTCCTTGGAGAGCTGCTTGGCGGCGCGGCGCTGCGGGTTGGCCAGCTCGTGCGGGATCTCGTCGAGCCGGTTGCGCACCAGCCGGTCGACCTCGGCGTCGGCGAAGGCGGGGGCGCGCAGCGCCTCGGCGAGCAGACCCAGCGCCTTGGGCAGCCGGGAGGCCGGGACCTCCAGCGAGACCCGCAGGCCCGGGTGGTCGGCGTGCGCGTCCAGGGTGGCGCCGCAGCGCTCCAGCTCGGCCGCGAACTCCTCGGCGGAGTGCTTGTCGGTGCCCTCGGAGAACGCCCGCGCCATGATGGTCGCCACGCCGTCCAGGCCCTCGGGCTCGGCGTCGAGCGGGGCGGCGAGGTTGACCTCGACCGCGACGACCTGCTGGCCCGGCCGGTGGCAGCGCAGCAGGGTCAGCCCGTTGGACAGCTGCCCGCGGTCGGGGGCCGGGAAGGCCCACGGCTGCGGCTCGCCGGCCTGCGGGCGCGGGTGGAAGGTCATCGTGACGGCTGCCGTGTCGCTCACTGCTCCGCCCCCTCGTTCTCGTCGGAGTCGTCGGACTCGTCGTGCTGGTCGGACTCGTCGGCCGCGAGCGGCTCGTAGACGAGCACCGCGCGGTTGTCCGGGCGCAGTCGGGCCGCGGCCACGGCCTGCACCTCCTCGGCGGTGACGTCGAGGACGCGCTGGACGGCGGTCAGCGCCAGCTGCGGGTCGCCGAACAGCACCGCGAAGCGGCACAGTTCGTCGGCGCGGCCGGCCACCGTGCTCAGCCGGTCCAGCCACTCGCGCTCCAGCTGCGCCTGGGCGCGCTCCATCTCCTCGGCGGTCGGGCCCTCGGCGGCGAACCGCGCCAGCTCCTCGTCCACGGCCGCCTCGATGGCGGGGATCTCGACCCCGCTGGAGGTCTTGACGTCCAGCCAGCCCAGGGAGGGCGCCCCGGCCAGGCGCAGCATGCCGAAGCCGGCGGCGACGGCGCTCTGGTCGCGGCGTACCAGCCGGTTGTGCAGCAGCGAGGACTCGCCGCCGCCCAGGATGGTCAGCGCCACGTCGGCGGCGTCGCACTCACGGGTGCCGTCGTGCGGCAGCCGGTAGGCGGCCATCAGCGCACGCGCCGGGACCTCCTCGACGATCTCCTCGCGCAGCTGCTCCCCGATGACGTCGGGCAGCGAGCCGTCGCGGGGCGGCTGCTTGCCGTCGTGCGCGGGGATGGTGCCGAAGTACTTCTCGACCCAGGCGAGCGTCTGCTCGGGGTCGATGTCCCCGACGACCGAGAGCACGGCGTTGTTGGGCGCGTAGTACGTACGGAAGAAGGTGCGCGCGTCCTCCAGGGAGGCGGCGTCCAGGTCGGCCATGGAGCCGATCGGGGTGTGGTGGTACGGGTGGCCCTCGGGGTAGGCCAGGGCGGTGAGCCGCTCGAAGGCCGTACCGTACGGAACGTTGTCGTACCGCTGGCGGCGCTCGTTCTTGACAACGTCGCGCTGGTTCTCCATGGACTCGTCGTCCAGGGCGGCCAGCAGGGACCCCATCCGGTCCGCTTCCAGCCAGAGCGCGAGCTCCAGCTGGTGGGTCGGCATCGTCTCGAAGTAGTTGGTGCGCTCGAAGCTGGTGGTGCCGTTGAGGGAACCGCCGGCGCCCTGGACCAGTTCGAAGTGCCCGTTGCCGGGAACGCTCGCCGACCCCTGGAACATCAGGTGCTCGAAGAGGTGAGCCAGGCCGGTGCGTCCCTTGACTTCGTGGCGCGAGCCTACGTCGTACCAGAGGCAGACCGCGGCGACCGGGGTCAGGTGGTCCTCGGAGAGCACCACGCGCAGGCCGTTGGCCAGCCGGTGCTCGGTCGCTGTCAGGCCGCCGGAGCCGGCCTGGGCTGTGGCCGTGTGACCCATGGGCATGTGGTCCCTTCGATCGCGATGCAGAGATTTCTTATCGACCTGCCACTGTATGCAAGCGCGCCGACCGCCGGATAAGTTCCCGGGTCACTCCCCCGCACTCCGTCCGGGGGACCCCCGGGGTCGGAGTCGGCGTTGTCGGTGCGCCGGGCCACAATGGTCCGCGTCGTACCCTCGCCGGACACCACCAAGACCGCCAGACCCAGCAAGACCCAGCCAGACACCCCGCCCGACACCCAGCACACCCCATTTTGGTTAAGGAGCCGCGCAGCGATGGCCCGCCGCAGCACGAAGACCCCGCCGCCGGAGGATTTCGAGGAGAAGATCCTCGACATCGACGTCGTCGACGAAATGCAGGGCTCCTTCCTCGAGTACGCGTACTCGGTGATCTACTCCCGCGCCCTGCCCGACGCCCGGGACGGCATGAAGCCGGTGCACCGGCGCATCGTGTACCAGATGAACGAGATGGGCCTGCGCCCCGACCGCGGCTACGTGAAGTGCGCCCGTGTCGTCGGCGAGGTCATGGGCAAGCTCCACCCGCACGGTGACGCGTCGATCTACGACGCCCTCGTGCGCATGGCCCAGCCCTTCTCCATGCGGCTGCCGCTGGTCGACGGCCACGGCAACTTCGGCTCGCTCGGCAACGACGACCCGCCGGCCGCGATGCGTTACACCGAGTGCAAGATGGCCGACGCCACGTCGCTGATGACGGAGTCGATCGACGAGGACACCGTCGACTTCACCGCCAACTACGACGGCCAGGAGCGGGAGCCGGTCGCCCTGCCCGCCGCGTACCCGAACCTGCTGGTCAACGGCGCGTCCGGGATCGCGGTCGGCATGGCCACCAACATGCCCCCGCACAACCTCGGCGAGGTCATCGCCGCCGCCCGCCACCTGATCCGGTACCCCCAGGCGGACCTGGAGGCGCTGATGCGCTTCGTGCCGGGTCCCGACCTGCCCACGGGCGGCCGGATCGTCGGGCTCTCGGGCATCAAGGACGCCTACGAGAACGGCCGCGGCACCTTCAAGATCCGCGCGACGGTGACCGTGGAGGACGTGACGGCGCGCCGCAAGGGCCTGGTCGTCACCGAACTGCCCTTCACGGTCGGCCCCGAGAAGGTCATCGCGAAGATCAAGGACCTGGTCGGTTCGAAGAAGCTCCAGGGCATCGCCGACGTCAAGGACCTCACCGACCGCTCGCACGGCCTGCGCCTGGTCATCGAGATCAAGAACGGCTTCCACCCGGAGGCCGTGCTGGAGCAGCTCTACAAGCTGACGCCGATGGAGGAGTCCTTCGGCATCAACAACGTGGCGCTGGTGGACGGGCAGCCCCTGACGCTGGGCCTCAAGGAGCTGCTGGAGGTCTATCTCGACCACCGCTTCGAGGTCGTCCGGCGGCGCAGCGAGTTCCGCCGCACCAAGCGCCGCGACCGGCTGCACCTGGTCGAGGGCCTGCTGGTGGCGCTCCTCGACATCGACGAGGTCATCCGGCTCATCCGGGACAGCGACAACTCCGCGCAGGCCAAGTCCCGGCTGATGGAGCGGTTCTCGCTGAGCGAGATCCAGACCCAGTACATCCTGGACACCCCGCTGCGCCGGCTCACCCGCTTCGACCGGATCGAGCTGGAGTCCGAGCGCGACCGGCTGACGGGCGAGATCGACGAGCTGACCGGGATCCTGGAGTCGGACAGCGAGCTGCGCAAGCTGGTCTCCTCGGAACTGGCGGCGGTCGCGAAGAAGTTCGGCACCGAGCGCCGTACGGTGCTGCTGGAGTCCGCGGGCACCGCGGTGGCGGCCGTTCCGCTGGAGGTCGCGGACGACCCGTGCCGGGTGCTGCTGTCCTCCACGGGCCTGCTCGCGCGTACGGCGAACGGCGAGGCGCTGCCGGAGGAGGAGGGCGGCGCCCGCGCCAAGCACGACCTGATCGTCTCGCAGGTCGCGGCGACCGCCCGGGCCGACGTCGGCGCGGTCACCTCGTACGGGCGGCTGCTGCGGCTGTCGGTGATCGACCTGCCGCAGCTGCCGGACACGCATGCCGCGCCGAACCTGGCGGGCGGCGCCCCGGTCTCGGAGTTCCTCTCCGGGCTGGAGCCGGACGAGAAGGTGATCTGCCTGACCTCGCTGGACGAGTCCTCGCAGGGCCTCGCGCTGGGCACCGAGCAGGGCGTGGTCAAGCGCGTCGTGCCGGACTACCCGGCGAACAAGGACGAGCTGGAGGTCATCACCCTCAAGGAGGGCGACCGGATCGTCGGCGCGGTCGAGCTGCGCACGGGTGAGGAGGACCTGGTCTTCATCACCGACGACGCCCAGCTGCTGCGCTACCCGGCGGGCCAGGTCCGCCCGCAGGGCCGCCCGGCGGGCGGTATGGCGGGCATCAAGCTCGCCGACAACGCCAAGGTGATCCACTTCTCGGCCGTGGACCCGGCGCGGGACGCCGTGGTCTTCACCGTGGCGGGCTCGCACGGCACCCTGGACGACTCGGTGCTGTCCGGGAAGCTGACCCCCTTCGACCAGTACCCGCGCAAGGGCCGGGCCACGGGTGGCGTGCGCTGCCAGCGGTTCCTGAAGGGCGAGGACGTACTGGTCCTGGCCTGGGCGGGCGGTTCCCCCGTCCGCGCGGCGGCGGCGAACGGCACTCCGGCCGAGCTGCCGGCCGTGGACCCGCGCCGGGACGGCTCGGGGGCGGCACTGCCGTCGGCGGTCGCGGCGCTGGCGGGAGCCGCGCTGTAGGTCGCGGGAAGGCATTCGGGTGGTACGACCGGGGGGACGTACCACCCGAATGCCGACTAGTGTTTTCCCCGTGGACGCGGTGGGGGGAGAACGCAGCTGATGAGCCGTCGAGCAGGCAGCGGACTGATCGGGAACTGGGCGGAGGCCCAGCGCCGGCAGCAACAGACGCAGCTGGTCCAGCAGCGCGAGGCCGAGCGCCGGCAGCGGGCCCACGAACGGGACGCGAACCGGAGCCACCGGCAGTACCGCGAGGCCGAGGCCCTACGGCGTACCGCGCAGCTCGACGCCGAGGTCGAAGCCCTCAAGGGCCTGTTGGCCGCGGGCTGCCGGGCACCGGCGTTCCGGATATCCGCCCTGGCCCGGCCCGACCGGCTGCAGCCCTTCGACCCCGGGGCGCTGGCGCACCCGGTGCCGATGCCCCGCATCGAGGATTTCCAGCGGCAGAGCAGCGGCTGGACGCTCGGCTCGAACCACCGGGCGCAGGCGGAGCGGGAGGCGCACGCCCGCTACACCCAGGCCTGGCAGGCCGCGAACGCCGCGGAGGCGCAGCGGCGGCAGCAACTGGCCGCGTACCGGCAGCAGTACGACCGGTGGGCGGCGGAGCAGCTCGCCGGGATGCGGGCGCACGACGGCGGACTCACCGAGCTGTCCGACGCACTGCGCGCGGGTGACGCCGAGGCGGCGGTGGAGTACTTCTCGGCCGCTCTCTACGCCTCGACGGCCTGGCCCGAGGCACTGCCGAGGCAGGTGACGGCCGCGTACGACCCGGCCGCGCGCCAGCTGGTGCTGGACTGGGAGCTGCCCGGCTACGCGGTGGTACCGGAGGCCCGGGCGGTGCAGTACCTGCCGAGCACGGACCAGGACAAGGTGAAGCCCCGCCCGGTCACGGAACGACGGGCGCTGTACCGGGACCTGCTGGCCCAGTGCGTGCTGCTGGTGGTGCGCGAGCTGTACGCGGCGGACGAGTTCGGCGTACTGGACTCGGTCGTGGTCAACGGCTTCGTGGACTGCCACGATCCGGTGACGGGCCAGGAGGCGCGGTTCGTGCTCGCCACGGTGCCGGCGGCGCGCGACGCCTTCGCCGGACTGCGGCTGGAGCAGGTCAGCGCGGTGGACTGTCTGGTCTCGGGGCTGGGCGGGCTGCTGTCGGCGCGGCCCGACCAGCTGACGGCGGTGCGCCCCGGGCGCCGGCCCGACGAGGTCGGCGGAGGTGTCGTCAGCCACGGCGGGCACGCGGGCGACGCGGACGAGGACGAGCCGGATCTCTTCGTGATGGACCCGATCGCCTTCGAGAACCTGGTCGCCGAGCTGTTCCGGGCGATGGGCATGGAGGCGGTGACGACGCAGCGGTCGGGCGACGGCGGGGTCGATGTGGAGGCGGTGGACCCGGCGCCGATCCGGGGCGGGCGGATCGTGGTGCAGGTCAAGCGCTACCGGAACACGGTGCCGCCGACGGCCGTGCGTGATCTGTACGGCACGGTCCAGGACAAGGGGGCGAACAAGGGGGTGCTGGTCACCACCGCGTCCTTCGGACCGGGGTCGTACACCTTTGCCAACGGCAAGCCGCTGGAGTTGGTTCCCGGGGCGGACCTGGTCGAGCTGCTCCACCAGTACGGACTGCGGGGACGGCTCGGCGGCGGCAGCGCCGCGGCGCCCGCGCAGCGGGCGCCCGAGCCGGAGCCGGCTCCGCCGACCGACCACAACGTGCTCGGCATGTCCTGGTCCGGTTCGGTCGCCCTCGACGTGTGCGCGCTCGTCTGCACGGGCAACCGGGTGCTGAGCGAGGAGCACTTCGTCTTCTTCAACAACCCGCGGACCCCGGACGGTTCGGTACGGGCCCGCGAGCACGCGGCGCCCGACAAGGCGGCGCTGGAGGTCTCCTTCGACGCCCTGCCGTCGCAGGCCGACCGGCTGGTCCTCGTGGCCGCGATCGACCCGGAGGCCGATCCCCACGCCGACCTCGCCGGATTCACCGACGCACACATCCGGCTGCTGTCCGCGGGCGGCGAGGAACTGGGCCGGCTGGACGTCTCCGACGGGCGCGCCGGCGAGACCGCCCTGGTCCTCGGCTCGTTCCGGCACCGCTCCAACGGCGACTGGGACTTCGTGATCGGCGGCAAGGGCTACCGCGGCGGCCTGGAGGACCTGCTGGGCGAGTTCGGGGTCGAGGTCGCCTAGGCCGTCCCATCCGGAGTGCGGGTGGTGACGCCCTCAGGTCTCGTCCGGGCCGGTCCCGGGGACCTCGTGCCCGGGCTCCGCGGGCCGGGCTACGTACCGCAGTACGCCCCACATGCTCTCGGGGCGCGCCTCGTGCGGGGCCGGTTCGCGGCAGGCCTCCAGCTCGCGCAGCAGACCGGGCCCGTCGGTGCCGGAGCCGATCAGGACGAGCCGGCTCACGCGCGCTTCGCCCCGCCCCCAGGGTCCCGGGGCGAAGCGGAGGAAGCGGCCGACCGCGTGGACCTCGTAGCGCTCCTCGTGCCCGGGTACGCCGAAGTGGACGAAGCCCTTGATCCGGTAGAGCCCGGCCGGACGCCGGTCGAGGAAGTCGATGAACCGGCGCGGGGACAGGGCCTGTTCGGAGGTGAACTCCGTGCTCTCGTACGCGGCGTGCGCGTGACCGCAGCGGTCGTGGCCGTGGTCGTGGCCGCCGGCCTCCGCGAGCAGGTCCTCGAAGGAGAGCTGCCCGCGGGTCTCGGTCCAGGGCCGCCGGTCGAAGAGCAGTTCCGGATCGATCCGCCCGTGGTCGGTGGCCATGACCGGGGTGCCCGGGGCGCAGAGCACGGCGAGCTCCTGCTCGATCCGGGCCCGCTCGGCCGCGTCCACCCGGTCGGTCTTGTTGAGTACCACCAGGTCCGCGACGGCGAGGTGGCGGTCGGTCTCCGGGTGTCTGGTCCGGGTGGCGTCGAATTCGGCGGCGTCCACGACCTCCACCATGCCGCCGTACCGGATGGCCGGGTTCTCGCTGGCCATGAGCATCCGGATCATCTCCTGGGGCTCGGCCAGTCCGCTCGCCTCGATGACGATCACGTCGATCCGGTGGACGGGGGCCGAGAGCTTCTCCAGGTACGCGTCGAGTTCGCTGCCGTCGACGGCGCAGCACAGGCAGCCGCCGCCGAGGGAGACCATGGAGTCCCCGACCTGTCCGGCCACCGACATCGCGTCGATCTCGATCGATCCGAAGTCGTTGACGACGACCCCGATGCGGGTGCCCCCGCGACTGGCGAGGAGGTGGTTCAGCACGGTGGTCTTGCCGGATCCGAGGAAACCGGCGAGGACGACGACGGGGATGGGCTGCCTGCTGTTCACCCGGTCGATCGTAGCGAGGCTCCGTCAGCGCAGGGGCGGCACCGGATGGGGCGGGGTGGGGCCGGTGTACCGGGCGGCCGGACGGATGATCTTCGAGTCGGTGGCCTGTTCGAGGATGTTCGCGCTCCAGCCGACCACGCGGGCCGCGCAGAAGGTCGGTGTGAACATCTCGCGCGGGAGCCCGCAGAGCTCCATGACCACGCCCGCGTAGAACTCCACGTTGGTGTGCAGTTCCCGGCCGGGCTTCAGTTCGGCGAGGATCTCCTCGACCTGGCGCTCGACCTCGACGGCGAAGTCCACGAGGGGGCCGCCGAACTGGCGGGCGATCTCGCGCAGCATGCAGGAGCGGGGGTCCTCGGTGCGGTAGACGGGGTGGCCGAAGCCCATGATCCGGTCGCCCGCCAGGACCCGCTCGCGGATCCACGGCCCGATCCGGTCCACGGTCCCGATGGCGTCGAGGGTGTCCAGGGCCCGGCTGGGGGCGCCGCCGTGCAGGGGGCCGGAGAGCGCGCCGATCGCCCCGGTCAGGCAGGCGGCGACATCGGCGCCGGTGGAGGCGATCACCCGGGCGGTGAACGTCGAGGCGTTGAAGCCGTGGTCGACGGTGGATATCAGGTACCGCTCGACCGCGCGGGCCCGGACCGGGTCGGGTTCCCGGCCGGTCAGCATGTAGAGGTAGTTGGCGGCGTACGGGAGGTCCTCGCGCGGCTCCACCGGCTCCAGGCCCTGCCCGAGCCGGTGCAGGGCGGTCAGCAGGGTCGGTACGGCGGCGCAGGCGGCCAGCGCGTCGGCGGCCCGGCGGCCGGGGTCGAGGTCGTAGACCGGGCGGAAGCCGGTGCAGGCGCCGAGCAGCGAGAGCGCGGTGCGCAGCCCGGCCAGGGGGCCGGAGAGCCGGGTGGCCCGGGCCAGGGCCGGCAGGGCGTCCCGCACCTCCTCGGGCAGCCGGCGCAGGGGTGCGATCTCGGCCGCGAAGGCGGCGCGCTCGGCGGCGTCGGCCGGGAGCGTGCCCCGGAACATCAGGTGCCACACGTCCTCGAAGCTGCGGGTGGCGGCGAGCTCGACGGCCGAGTACTGACGGTAGTGGTAGAAGCCCTCCCGGCCCCGGACGTCGCCCAGCCCGGTTTCGGTGACCACGACTCCCGCGAGGCCGCGGGGTACTTCCAAGGTGGTGTTCATGGATCGACCATCCATGATGGATTCAATCGCTGTCAATATTGATTGAATCAATATATCCGTCCATCTGTAGGGTGTTCGTCATGAGCGACCAGACGGACAGCGGGCGCAGGCTCAGCACGCAGGAGGCGGCCCGCGCACTCGGGGTGAAACCGGCGACCGTGTACGCGTACGTCAGCCGGGGCCAGCTCACCAGCCGCCGCGATCCCGCCGGGCGGGGCAGCAGCTTCGACGCCGCCGAGGTGGAGGCGCTGGCCCGGCGGAGCCGGCGCGAGGCGGCGGCCCCCACCGGGGAACTCTCCGTCCGTACGGCGCTCACCCTCATCGAGCCCGACCGGTACTTCTTCCGCGGCGTGGACGCCGTGGAGCTGGCCTCCCGGTACCGCTACGAGGAGGTCGCCGAGTGGCTCTGGACGGGCACCCTCACGCCGGGGGCCCGGTTCACCGCGCCCCCGCAGGCTCTGGACGCGGCCAGGCGGGCGGTGGCCGCGCTCCCGGAACACGGCGGCCCCATCGACCGGTTGCGGGTGGCGGTCGCCGCCGCCGCGGTGGCGGATCCGCTGCGCTTCGACCTGTCCGAGGAAGCCGTACTCGGCTCCGCGCGCGCCCTGATCCCCACGCTGGTCGGCGCGCTGCCCGCGGCGGGCCCGGCCCGGTGGGCCGGCGACGGCCGGATCGCCCGGCAGTTGTGGTCGCGGCTGACGGCGCGGGAGCCGGACCCGGACGCGCTGGCCGTGCTGGACCTTGCGCTGGCCCTGCTGGTCGACCACGACCTGGCCGCTTCGACCCTGGCCGTACGGGTGGCCGCCTCCGCGCGCGCCCATCCGTACGCGGCGGTGTCCGCCGGGCTCGGCGCCCTGGAGGGCCCGCTGCACGGCGCGGCCGGACGGCTCGCGCACCGGATGCTGGTGGAGGTGCTGGAACAGGGCGGGGCCGCGCCGGTGGTGGCGGAGTACCTGAGGGCGGGACGCCGGGTCCCCGGGCTCGGCCACCGGCTGTACCAGGGCGAGGACCCTCGCGCGCGGGCGCTCTTCGCCCGGCTGGAAGGGCTTGAGCAGGCCGGTCCGGCGCTGAGTGCGGCGCGCGAGGTGGCCATGGTGATGGCCCGGCAGGGCGGGCTGCACGCCAATGTGGACCTGGCGCTGGCCGTGCTGACGGTGTCGTGCGGGATGCCGCCGGAGGCCGGGGAGACGGTCTTCGCGGTCGCCCGTACGGCGGGCTGGATGGCGCACGCGCTGGAGGAGTACCAGGAGCGGCCGCTGCGGATGCGGCCGAGCGGGCAGTACCACGGCCCCCGCCCACCCCAGCCGATGCCGTGACGGGTCCGGCCAGCACCGTCTCCGGCCCGCCCTGGCGCCGGTCCCGGACCTCAGGCGGCCCCGGACGTCAGGCCGCCCCGGACGTCAGGCGGCCCCCCACGGGCTGTGCCACCGCTCGGCGATGGCCGTCGCGCGCGCGAAGTGGCCTGCGGCCTCGTCCTCGCGGCCCAGCAGCACGGCCAGTTCACCCAGGGTGCGGGCGACCGGGCGCACCGCCACGGTGAACCCGGAGGAGGGCGGCGGGGCGTCACGGTACGGCAGCAGGGCCGCGTACAGCTCCTCGGCGCCCGTCCGCTCCCCGAGCATGACCAGGGTCATCGCCCGGAAGGTCGCGAAGACCTTGAAGAAGTAGTCCGTCCGCAGCGGCCCCGCCCGGTCGAGGACCTCGCGGGCCTCCCGCTCCTCGCCCGCGGCGGCCAGCGCGACCGCGAGCAGGTCCCCGGCCGGCGGGCCGAAGGCCGCGTACACCTGCCGCAGCCGCGGCAGCGACTCCGCGAGCCGCCCCTGGCTCACCCGCAGCGTCGCGATCGCGACCGCGAGGATCCCCTCCGCGTGCGGGGATCCCTGCCGGGCCATCCGCGCGGCCGCCTGCCGGTAGAGGTTCTCCGCCTCCTCGAACCGCCCCTCGACGTGGGCCCAGGTCGCCTCTACGGTCTCGCCGACGGCGACCGGCCCGGACATCCGGTAGGTCCGCGCGAACCGTGTCCACCGTTCCACGAGCCGACGGGCGCCGGCCACATCGCCCTCGGCGGCCAGCGCCGTGGAGCGGATGAACATCCCGTACCACTGGTGGCCCGGCAGCTCGTGCGCGGCGCCGATCCGTTCGAGTTCCCCGCCCAGCGCGGCGCGTTCGGGCCATTCCAGGTCGGCGTCGAGTTCCTTGGCCAGCGCCGCGAGCGCCCCCGCCCGCAGCACGGGGTCCCCGGTGCCCTCCGCGAGGGCGAGCGCCTCGCGCGCCGCCGCCCGTACGCCCGCCACCTTGGCGTCGGACAGCTCGGCGGCGTACGCGCCCAGCAGCCCGCACCGTACGGCGGGTGCGTGACCGGGCCGCGCCAGCAGGCGCTCCAGCAGCTCCACCACCGGTCCGTCGACCACGCCGTAGGGCCGGGTCTGCCACGGGGTCGGCTCGGTCCATGCGGTGAACGCCGCGATCAGCAGGTCGTCCCGGCCGGCGCCGACCGCGCGGTCGATCGCGGTACGCCGGGTCGTGCGGGCCGCCATGACCGCCCCCGCCCGCACCTGGGCCCGTACCATCCGGCCCAGCAGCTCGGCGCGCTCGGCGTCCCGGTCGGCGCCGGACGCCGCGGGAATCCGCTCGAAGCACTCCACCGCCTCGGCGAGCAGCGCGGCGGCCACGTCATGGGCGAAACGGCTCTCGGCGAGCCCGGCGGCCCGCAGGCAGTACCCGACCGCCTTCGCCGCCGTCGCCGAGGAGGCCGCGCGTACGTGGTGGTGGGCCAGTGCGGAGACGTCGTCCGGGGCGAGCCGCTCCAGGCAGGCCGCGATCCTGCCGTGCATCCGCGAGGAGCGCAGCCGGCTGAGGTCCGCCAGCAGGGTGTCGCGTACGAGCGCGTGGGCGAACCGGACCCGCCCGGGCTCGGGTTCGACCAGCATCCCGGCGAGCAGACCGGCCTCCAGCGCGCCCAGTACGCCGTCCTCCCCGGTGTCCGCCGCCCCGGCCAGGACCTCGACGCCGGACTCCCGTCCGGCCACCGCGGCCAGGCGCAGTACGGCCACCACCGCCTCGGGGAGGCGTCCGAGCCGCCGGCGCAGTACGTCCCGTACGCCCTCGGGCACCTCGGACAGCGCCACCAGCGAGCCCTCGCTGCCCAGCAGCCTGGCGCTCTCCCGGACGTAGAAGGGGTTCCCTCCCGTACGTTCGGCCAGCGCGGTCATGACCTCCGCGTCGAGCTGCGGGCCCCCCACGGCACGGACCACCTCGGCCACGGCCTCCTCGGTGAGGCCGCGCAGCGCGATCCGGGCCGGTGAACGCCGTGCCAGTCCGGCCAGGGTGTCGCCGAGCCGGCCCTCCGTGTCCTCCGGCCGGTACGCGCCCACGACGAGCAGCGCGGTGCCCGGGGGGAGTTCGGCCGCACCCGACAGCAGGGCCAGCGTCTCGGCATCGGCCCAGTGCAGGTCGTCCAGGACGACGGCGACGGGCCGCCCGCTCGCGGCCTCCGCCAGCCACCGGCCGACGGCGCGGTGCAGCCGGAACCGCCCGGCGGCGACATCCTCGCCGACGGCCGCACGGCCGGTGGCGGGAGCTGCCTCGGTCAGGAGGGGCGCCAGCGCGGCGGCGGCCGCGGGCCCGGGCGGGGCGGCCACCGCGACGGCGCTCAGTGCTTCGACCCAGGCCCAGGCGGGTGGCGCGCCCTCGGCGTCGGTGGTGCGCCCGAAGGCGACGAGCCAGCCCTCGGCGCGGAGCCGGTCGCCCAGAGCGTGCAGCAGCGCCGTCTTGCCCAGCCCGGCCTCGCCGGTGACCAGCGCGACGCCGGGGCCGGCCGCGCGGGCCCGGTGCGCCGCCGCTGTCAGCCGCTCCAGTTCCTCCTCGCGCCCGACGAACAGCTCGGCCCCGGTGGCGGCCGGCGCCGCGGGCTGCACCGGCCGTGCCGCCGGGCCCGGCGCCACGGACCGCTCGGGCGGCGCGGGGACCACGGGCTCCGTTGGCCGCGTGGCCTCGCGCAGCACCCGGTCGTCCTGGGCCAGGACCGCCTTCTCCAGCTCGACCAGGGCGGCACCGGGATCCAGTCCCACTTCGTCGGCCAGTACCGTCCTGGCCCGGCGCAGTGCCGAGAGCGCGTCGGCCTGCCGGCCGGCCGCCCACAGCGCGAGGGCGTGCAGCCGCCAGGCCTCCTCCCGCAGCGGCTCGTCACGGGTCAGCGACGCGGCCTCGGCGACCGCCCCGGCGATGTCGGCGCCGCCCCGCAGCCCGGCGGCGATGCCGAGTTCGCGGGCGGCCAGCCGCAGCTCGCCGAGCCGCATGATCTCGGCGTGGGTCCACGGCTCGTCGGCCGTCTCCGCGTACGCCGGCCCCTGCCACAGCGCCAGCGCCTCGCGGAGCAGGGCGCCGGCGGTGTCCGGCCCGGCGGGCAGGGCCGCGCGGGCCCGGCCGAGCAGTCGCTCGAAGCGCCAGGCGTCGACGGCGTCCTCGGGAAGCCGCAGCGCGTACCCGGGCGGCGCACTCACCAGCAGGCGGGCGGGGGTGCGCGGGGCCCGGCCCGGTTCGAGGAGGCGGCGCAGGTTGGAGACGTAGGCCTGGAGCGAGGCGACGGCCCGGGCGGGGGGCGCCCCCTGCCAGAGCTCCTCGATCATCCGGTCGACGGACACGACCCGGCCGCGCGCCGATACGAGCAGGGCCAGTACGGAGCGCTGGCGGTGGCCGCCGAGCGGGATCGCCTCGCCGTCCCGCTCGGCCGCGAAGGAGCCGAGTACGCGTATGTGGACCATGACTCCACCAACGTACGCCGCGTCGGTCAACTCCGGCCCTCACAAGGCCGAATGACGTCACGGAACCTTCCAAGCAACTTCCAAGAACCCTCCATGTAGCGACGTCGAGTCTCTTTCCATGAAGACGACACAGCCACGGACGGCACGAGCTCCGCGATCGGAGGGGAGCACGGCACGGCCGAACACCCACGAGATGGTGGTCATCCACCGCGGCCTGCGCCGCGAGGCGCGCCTGCTGGTCGAGCTGATCGCCGCGGTGGCCCCCGGCGACACGGCGCGGGCACGGGTCCTCGGGGACCACTTCCGCGACTACCGGCTCGGCCTGACGGGGCACCACCACGGCGAGGACGAGTACCTGTGGCCGCCGCTGATGGCCCGGGTCGACCTCGAAGCGGATCTCGTCCTGCGCATGGAGGCCCAGCACGAGCGGGTGGCTGCGAGTCTCGCGGCCGCAGGGGAGGCCCTGCCCGCCTGGGAGAGCCGGGCCGGGGAGGCGGAACGCGACACGCTCGTGTCGGTCCTCGCCGAGCACCGGACCGTGTTGCTGGAGCACCTGGACGACGAGGAGGAATCGCTCCTGCCGCTCGCCGCCCGCCACCTGTCCGCGCACGAGTGGGACCGGCTGGGCGAGCACTTCCTGGCCGCCACGCCCAAGCCCAAGCTGCTGTTCTTCCTCGGGATGGTCCTGGAGGACGCCGACCGGGCCGAGCGCGCGGCGATGCTCGCCGCGCTGCCCCTCGCCGGGCGCCTGTTGTGGCAGACCGTCGGGCGTCCCGCCTACGTCCGCCGGCGGCGCACCGTCCGCCGCGCCGCCGCTTCGCGCTGATCCCCCTGCCCTCCGCCGGCTCTCTCACCCACCTTCAGGAGAACTCCCATGTCCCTCAAGCGCCTCACCACCGTCCTGGCCGCCACCGGCGGCGCGTTCATCCTGTACGTCGGGCTCAGCTACCTGTTCGCACCGCAGGCCACGGCCGCCGACTTCGGGCTGCCGACCTGGCCGCAGCACGACGGCGCCGCCTTCCTCGCCGTCAAGGGCGTACGCGATGTCGCGACCGGCCTGGTCGTCCTCGCGCTCCTGCTCACGGGGCAGCGCCGGGCGCTCGGCTGGGCGCTCGCGGCGATCACCTTCGTCCCCGCCGGCGACATGGTGATCGTCCTTGCCAACGACGGACCCGCGGGTCAGGCCTACGGGGTCCACGGGGCCACGGCCCTCGCCGTCGCCCTGACCGCGGGCCTCCTGCTGCGCGAGCGTCCGGCCCCTGCCGTCCGCGCCGCCACCGAGCCGGCCCGCACCTGACCGCCCACCCGCCCGCCCGCCGTCACCGGCTCCCACCCCCATCCCCCCTCTCCCACCTCTCCCACCTCTCCCAGGAGCAGACGACATGTCCCTGACCGTGCCTTCCTTCGACGAATCGGTGATCGTGCGCTCGGCCGCGACCGAGACGATCGGCGCCGCCCCGACCACCATCCGGCTCCTCGCCGACAGCGGTTCCACCGGCGGCGCCCTGTCGACACAGCGGGTGAGCCTGCTGGACGGCGCCGACGGGGCCGCGCCCCACCACCACTCCCGGTCCGCCGAGCTCTTCTACCTGCTCGACGGCACCGCGCAGCTCCTGTCGGGCGACCAGGTGGTGACCGCGGAACGCGGCGACCTCGTCATCGTGCCGCCCGGCCTCGATCACGCGTTCGCCGCCGCGCCCGGTGAGAACGCCGACATCCTCATCGTCATCACGCCGGGCATCGAACGGTTCGAGTACTTCCGCCACCTGGAACGGATCGCCTACGGGAAAGTGCCGCCGGAGTCCCTGCTGGACGTCCAGGAGCTCTACGACACCTACTTCACCCGCAGTGAGGTGTGGAACACGGTCCGGGCATGACGGGAGTGGGGTACCCGACAAGCCGGGCGTAAGCATTCCGCTTGTGCCGGTGCCGACCTACCGTTGCTGCCCATGCGGTTCCCCCTCATGAGCGCTCGGCGCCTCGGGCTGCCCAGACGGGCCGTCTCCCAGATCCTGCTGACCCAGCTGGCCATCGCCGCCGGGGTCGCCGTACTGGCGACCGGGCTGTTCCTGGCGCCGCTGAGCGCCCAGCTCGACGACCAGGCCATGCGGCGCGCCCTGGCCATCGCGCAGAGCGCCGCGGCCGATCCCGCGCTGGCCGCCGGGGTCCTCGACTCCGGGGCCTCGGCCGACAGCCCCGTGCAGTCCTCGGCCGAGCGGATCCGCCGGGCCACCGGAGCCGAGTACGTGGTCGTGCTCGACCTGGACGGCATCCGCCGCTCGCACCCGAGTGCGGACCGGATCGGGCTGCCCGTCTCCACCGACCCGAGCGATGCCCTGGCGGGGCGCGAGGTCATGGAGATCGACGAGGGCACCCTGGGCCGCTCCGCCCGCGGCAAGGTCCCGCTCCTCGCGGCCGACGGCGAGATCGTCGGCGCCGTCTCGGTCGGCATCGCTTACGACAGCGTCCGCGACCGGCTGCTCGGCGCGATCCCCGGCCTGCTCGCCTACGCGGGCGGCGCCCTGGCGGCGGGTGCCCTCGCCGCCTACCTGCTCTCCCGCAGGATCCAGCGGCAGACCCGCGATCTGGCCTTCTCCGACATCGCCGGCCTGCTCGCCGAGCGCGAGGCCATGCTGCACTCGATCCGCGAGGGCGTGATCGCCCTGGCCCCCGACGGCAGCGTCCGGCTGGTCAACGACGAGGCCGCCCGCCTGCTGGGCCTCGCCCCGGACGCCGCCGAGGGCTGCGCGGGGCACCCGCTGGAGGACGTACTGGGGGCGGGCCGCACCGCGGACGTCCTGTCGGGCCGTGTCACCGGCCGGGACCTGCTCACCGTCCAGGGTCCCCGGGTACTGGTGGCCAACCGCATGCCCACCGAGGACGGCGGCGCCGTCGCCACCCTGCGCGACCGCACTGAGCTGGAGCACCTGGGCCGCGAGCTCGACTCCACCCGGGGCCTGATCGATGCCCTGCGCGCCCAGGACCACGAGCACGCCAACCGCCTCCACACCCTCCTCGGCCTGCTGGAGCTGGGCCTGCACGAGGAGGCGGTGGAGTTCGTGACCGAGGTCGCCGGCGTGCACCGCACCACGGCCGAACAGGTCACCGAGAAGGTCCACGACCCGCTTCTGGCCGCCCTGCTGGTGGGCAAGGCGACCGTCGCCGCCGAGCGCGGTGTCCCCCTGCGTCTGGCCGGCTCCACCCTCCTCCCCGACCGCCTGGTGGACCCGGGCGGCCTCGTCACGATCCTCGGCAACCTCGTGGACAACGCCCTGGACGCCGCCGCGGGTTCAGCGGCGCCCCTGGTCGAGGTGGAGCTGCGCGCGGAGGGCCGTACCGCCGTGCTGCGGGTGCGCGACAGCGGCCCCGGGGTGCCCGCCGCGCGCCGTGAGGAGATCTTCACGGAGGGCTGGTCGACCAAGCAGCCCAAGGCCCACCGCGAGCGCGGGCTGGGCCTCGCCCTCGTACGCCGCCTCGCGGAGCGGCAGGGCGGCAGCGCCCGGGCCGGTGAAGCAGCGGACGGAGGGGCGGAATTCTCCGTCGTACTCCCGGAGGCCCTGCGGTGAACGAGACCCCGATCCACGTATTGGTCGTCGACGACGACATGCGTGTTGCCCGGATCAACGCGGCGTACGTGGCGAAAGTTCCCGGATTCCTGGTGACGGCGCAGGCCCATTCGGCCGCCGAGGCCCTGGAGTTCCTCACCTCACATCCGGTGGACCTCGTCCTCCTGGACCACTACCTGCCCGACGAGAACGGCCTGGACCTCGTCCGGCGCCTGCGCCAGCTCGGCCACCGCACCGATGTGATCATGGTCACCGCCGCCCGCGACCTCGCCACCGTGCAGGCCGCCATGCGCCTCGGCGCCCTGCAGTACCTGGTCAAACCCTTCACCTTCGGCGGACTGCGCAGCCGGCTGGAGGCGTACGGGTCCCTGCGCCGCACCCTGGACACGGGCGGCGAGGCCGAACAGGCCGAGGTGGACCGGATCTTCGGCGCCCTCGCCGCCGCAGGATCCCCGAACGAGCTCCCCAAGGGCCACTCCGCCAGCACCGCGGAGCTCGTCCGCCAGGTGCTGCGGTCCGCCGAAGGCCCCTTGTCCACCCAGCAGATCGCCGACCGCGCGGGCATCAGCCGGCAGACCGCCCAGCGCTACGTGAAGCTCCTCGAACGCACCGCCCGGGTCAGCCTCGCCCTGCGCTACGGCGAGACCGGCCGCCCGGAGCACCGCTACACCTGGCTCCCGTCGGAGGGGCCGGCCTGACGGCGCCCGGCCGACCGGCAGCCCCGGCCGACCATCCGCCGCACCGCCGCTCCACCGCTCCGAACACTCAGACCGCTCCGGCTCCGGTCAGAGAGCGGACCTCCGTCTCCGCGTGCTTCGCCTCGTCCGCCTCCTCGCCCGAGGTGACCGTGCCCAGCCAGCCCGCCAGGAAGCCCAGCGGGATCGAGACGATCCCCGGGTTCTGGAGCGGGAAGTACTGGAAGTCCACTCCGGGGAAGAGCGATTCGGCGCTGCCCGACACCACCGGCGAGACCAGCACCAGCAGCACCGCCGGAATCAGGCCGCCGTACACCGACCAGACGGCTCCGCGCGTGGTGAAGCCGCTCCAGAAGAGCGAGTACAGCAGCACCGGCAGATTGGCCGAAGCCGCCACCGCGAACGCCAGCCCCACCAGGAACGCCACGTTGAGGTCCTGGGCGAGCAGCCCGAGGGCGATCGCGACCGCCCCGATGCCGACGGCCGCGACCCGGGCCACCGCGACCTCGCTGCGCTGCCGGGCGTGGCGACGCTTGAGGGAGGCGTACAGGTCGTGGGCCACGGAGGCCGAGGAGGCCAGGGTGATGCCGGCGACGACGGCCAGGATGGTGGCGAAGGCGATGGCGGCGACGAAGGCGAACAGCACCGCGCCCCCGGTGGAGCCGGCGCCCCCGCCGAGGAAGGCCGCCAGCAGCGGAACGGCCGTGTTCCCGGAGGCGTTGGAGGCCCGTACCTCGTCCGGTCCCACCAGCGCGGCCGCCCCGAAGCCGAGCACGATGGTCATCAGGTAGAACCCACCGATCAGCGCGATCGCCCACACCACCGAGCGGCGGGCCGACCGTGCGGTGGGCACGGTGTAGAACCGCGACAGGATGTGCGGCAGCCCGGCGGTGCCGAGGACCAGCGCCAGACCGAGGCTCATGAAGTCGACGCGGGCGGTCCAGTCCCCGCCGTACTTGAGGCCCGGGCTCAGGAACGCCCGGCCGTGCCCGCTGCGGTCGGCGGCGCTGGTGAGCAGCTGGTCGAAGTTCCCGTGGAAGCGCAGCAGCACGAGCACGGTCAGGGTGATCGCGCCGCCCATCAGCAGCACGGCCTTCACGATCTGGATCCAGGTGGTGGCCCGCATCCCGCCGAAGGAGACGTAGACGACCATCAGCGCCCCGACCCCCACCACGGCGAGGGTCCGGGCGGCGGGGCCCGAACTCCCGAGCAGCAGGCCGACGAGACTGCCCGCGCCGACCATCTGCGCGATGAGGTAGAGCACGGAGACGACGACCGAGGAGGTGCCGGCCGCGATCCGCACTGGACGTTCGCTCATCCGGGCGGCGACCACGTCGGCGAGGGTGAAGCGCCCGCAGTTGCGGACCAGTTCGGCGACGAGGAACAGCACCACGAGCCAGGCCACGAGGAAGCCCACCGAGTACAACAGCCCGTCGTAGCCGAAGAGGGCGATCAGGCCGGAGATGCCGAGGAACGAGGCCGCGGACATGTAGTCGCCCGCGATGGCGAAACCGTTCTCCATCGGGGAGAACAATCGCCCGCCCGCGTAGAACTCCTCAGCCGACCCGTGCCGGTTCCGGCTGACCCAGGTGGTGATGCCGAGGGTCACCGCGATGAAGACGCTGAACAGGATCAGCGCGAGGGTCTGGTGCTCGGTGGTCACCGGCCGGCCCTCCCCGCCCGGGTCCGCTCCTGGCCGCGTTCCTGCTCGAAGACGGTCCAGCGCAGATCGAGCGCGGCCCGGTCCCGGCGCAGCCGTGCGTGCCGGGCGTACGCCCAGGTCAGCAGGAAGGTGCTGAGGAACTGGCCGAGCCCGGCCAGCATGGCCACGTTGACCGCGCCCACCACGGGCCGGGCCATCAGGCCGGGCGCGGCGGTGGCGGCGACCACGTAGGCGACGTACCAGAGGAAGAACCCTGCGGTGGCGGGGACGACGAACCTGCGGTAGCGGGTGCGAACCTCCTGGAAGGCGGCGCTGCGCTGCACTTCGAGGTAGATGTCGGATGCGCCGGGCGCGGGGCGCCCGCCACCGGGGACCGGGACCGGCTGGGACGTTTCCTCACCCTCGCCCCACCCGACGGCCAGCGCGTCGTACCAGGGGTCGTCGAGCCGGATCGTTCCGGTATCACGACCTTCGTGCTTGTCCACCGAACTCTCCTTGTCCGCTGCCGCATTGGCCGCGTGCCCACAAGGATGTGCGGAATGGGCGCTTTCCGGACTGGTGTACCGGTGCTCTTCACTCCAACAGGTGATGGAGCGAAGAGCACCGGTCTGCCGTGGCGCCTTCGGTGTTCGGTGCCGCCGCGCTCCGGCGGCACCCGGATCAGGCGTCGATGCGCGAGCGGTCCAGGGTCGCCGCGGAGCTCGTGATGAACTCCTTGCGCGGGGCCACCTCATTGCCCATGAGCAGGTCGAAGACCTGCTCGGCCGAGTCCAGGTCGCCGATGTTGATCCGGCGCAGGGTGCGGAAGCGGGGGTCCATGGTGGTCTCCGCCAGCTGGTCCGCGTCCATCTCGCCGAGGCCCTTGTAGCGCTGGATCGAGTCCTTGTACCGGATGTTCTTGCGCTGGTACTCCAGCAGGGTCTGGCGCAGCTCGTTGTCCGAGTACGTGTAGACGTACTTGTCCTGGCCCTTCTTCGGCTGGACCAGCTCGATCCGGTGCAGCGGCGGCACGGCCGCGAAGACCCGGCCGGCCTCGACCATCGGCCGCATGTACCGCTGGAAGAGCGTGAGCAGCAGGCAGCGGATGTGCGCGCCGTCGACGTCGGCGTCCACGAGCAGCACGATCTTGCCGTACCGGGCGGCGTCAATGTCGAAGGTCCGGCCCGAGCCGGCTCCTATGACCTGGATGATCGCCCCGCACTCGGCGTTCTTGAGCATGTCCGAGATCGAGGACTTCTGGACATTGAGGATCTTGCCGCGGATGGGCAGGAGCGCCTGGAACTCCGAGTTCCGGGCGAGCTTCGCGGTGCCGAGGGCGGAGTCGCCCTCGACGATGAAGAGCTCGCTGCGGTCCACGTCGTCGCTGCGGCAGTCGGCCAGCTTGGCGGGGAGCGAGGAGGTCTCCAGCGCGGTCTTGCGACGCTGCGCCTCCTTGTGCTGACGGGCCGCGATCCTGGTCCGGGCCGCCGCGACGATCTTCTCCATCACGGCGCGGGCCTGCTGCTTGTCGTCGCGCTTGGTGGAGGTCAGGAAGGCCTTGAGCTCCTTGGCGACCACGGCGGCGACGATCCGGGTGGCCGCGGAGGTGCCGAGCACCTCCTTGGTCTGGCCCTCGAACTGCGGCTCGGCGAGCCGGACGGTGACGACGGCCGTCATGCCCTCCATCGCGTCGTCCTTGACCACGTCGTCCTCGGCGACGCGCAGCAGCTTGGCCGAGCGCAGCACCTCGTTCACGGTCTTGGCGACCGAGCGCTCGAAGCCGGAGACGTGGGTGCCGCCCTTGGGGGTGGCGATGATGTTCACGAAGGACTTGACGTTGGTCTCGTACCCCGTGCCCCAGCGCAGGGCGATGTCCACGCCGAGCTCGCGGGTGACCTCGGTGGGGGTCATGTGGCCGCGGTCGTCGAGGACCGGGACGGTCTCCTTGAAGGTGCCCGTGCCGGTCAGGCGCAGGACGTCGCAGACGGCCTTGTCCTGGGCGAGGTACTCGCAGAATTCGCTGATGCCGCCGTCGAAGCGGAAGGTCTCCTCGGTCTTGCCGGCCCCGTCGATGCCGCGCTCGTCGCGGACGACCAGGGTCAGGCCGGGGACGAGGAAGGCGGTCTGGCGGGCGCGCTGGTAGAGCGTCTCCAGGTTGAGCCGGGCGTCCTTGAGGAAGATCTGGCGGTCGGCCCAGTAGCGGACCCGGGTGCCGGTCCTGCCCTTGGCGACCCGCTTGACCTTGCGGAGGCCGTTGGCGGGGTCGAAGGGGCTCTCGGGGCCCTGCTCGGTGAACATTCCCGGGACGCCGCGCCGGAAGCTGATGGCGTGGGTCGCGCTGTTGCGGTCGACCTCGACGTCGAGGCGGGCGGAGAGGGCGTTGACCACGGAGGCACCGACGCCGTGCAGGCCGCCGGAGGCCGCGTACGAGCCACCGCCGAACTTGCCGCCGGCGTGCAACTTGGTCATGACGACCTCGATGCCGGACAGGCCGGTCTTGGGCTCGACGTCCACGGGGATGCCGCGGCCGTTGTCCCGGACCTCGACGGAGGCGTCCTCGTGGAGGATCACCTCGATGTGGTCGCAGTAGCCGCCCAGGGCCTCGTCGACGGAATTGTCGATGATCTCCCACAGGCAGTGCATGAGGCCCCGGCTGTCGGTGGAGCCGATATACATGCCGGGGCGCTTGCGGACGGCCTCCAGCCCTTCGAGGACGAGCAGGTGCCGCGCGGTGTAGTTGGAACCGTCCCGGTCTGCTCCGGACAGCAGCGCGCTGGAAGGCACGGACGTGTCGGCGGTCACGCAGTTCGCTCCTCGCTGAATTTCTTTTCTGGCCCGGTCGGGCGCAGGGGTGGCTCGGGTGCCGCTCGAAGGGTACCGAGGCCAGGTAGAGCCGATGCAACGCCACCCTCGCGCATTCCTCAGCCTAGTCCAGATCCGTACGGATGTTCGATCCCCCGCGCGGGTGAAGGAAACATCACGTTCCCTTCCGCGCATGAACCATTTAGGGTTCGGGCACGTCCTCATGAACAACCTGGCACTCACGCCGGGGGAGGATGGAACTGCAACAAGCGCACGACTGACAACGCGAAACCGTAAAGCAACGCAATACGGCTCCTTCGCCGCCAACCGGCAACAGCCGGCCAGCTTCGGAAGGAAGTTTCGAGGAAAAGCCGCGAGCGGGAACGTTTTCGGCCTGGTTGGATGTTGACCCTGGTACGACAGCTCGTCGAGCTAGAGAAGAGGCGACGTGACTACTGTTCTGACACCCGCGACCCCGCTGACGGCCGCTGACCGATGCGACCGTTGCGGCGCCCAGGCATATCTGCGCGTCGTCCTGCTGAGCGGCGGTGAACTGCTCTTCTGCGCCCACCACGGGCGCAAGTTCGAGCCGGAACTCAAGAAGATCGCCGCGGAAATACAGGATGAGACCGAGCGGCTCACGTCCGCTCCGGCTGCCAATGCCGAACCCGAGGACCGCTGACACAGGCCTGCACCTCGCATCCGACGAGCCAGGACCGGCCAGGCCGGTCGACGGGCGGCACTCCTGAGACCCAGGGGTGCCGCCCGTCCTCACATCCGCGACCCTGCGGCTAGGGCGTGCGATGCCCCTGTACGGGCCCTGCGTACGGCCCAGAGGCCCCGCGGGCGTCCCACCCGACGCCCTGGACCTTCTCGGGCTGCGCGCCCGTCTCCAGGGCCAGCACGAAGTCGACCAACGGGGCGACACGCGTGTAGACCCCAGGGCTGTCGGCGCGCCCGCAGCCCCGGCCCCACGAGACCAGCCCGATGAGCCGCCCCTGGGCCACCAGCGGCCCGCCGCTGTCGCCCTGGCAGGCGTCCTTGCCGCCGCCGCTGTCCCCCGCGCACACCATGGACTCCGCGCGGTACTGCCCGTCCGCGTCCCCGGGGTAGGCACGCCCGCAGACCTCGTCCGCCAGCACCGTCACCCCAGCGGCACGCAGCCCGTACGCGTAGTCACCAAAGCCGCTCGTGTCGCCCCAGCCGTACACCGCCGCCTCGGTCCCCGCCGCGTAGGCGGGATGCCCCGCCCCCGCCATGGGCAGCACGTAGTGGGCCGGTACCGACTCGGCCAGCTCCAGAACGGCGAGGTCCCCGGCATTGCTCGCCGGGTCGTAGGCCGGGTTCACCCTCGCCCCGCGCACCGCGATCTCCCGGCCCTCGGCCGCCCGGAGCTCCGTACGTCCGGCGATCACCCGGAAGTCGGCCACGGATTCGACCGGGCCGCCCAGCACCTGGCTGCCCAGGCAGTGCGCCGCCGTCAGCACCCTGGTCGGGGACACGACCACGCCTCCGCAGAACTGCCCGCCCCGCGTACCCCCGAACCGGTCACGGCTGGCGAGGGCGACGACCCAGGGGCTGTCGGCCACCTTCACCGGCTTCCCGCCGATCACCACGCTGTCCGCGGCCGCGTGCGGCACCTGGGCGAACGGCGCCGCGGCCGCTCCCGCCGCCAGGGTCAGCGCTCCCGCCAGAGCACGGGCAAAGGGACGACGCATGAGGCCTCCTGACTCCGAGTGTGCATGACTCCACCCAGAGTGGGTCGCCCGGTGGCCGGGCGCACCCGCGCGGCCACCGTCGCCCTGTCGTCCCCATCGGCTTTCGGCGGCGGCCGGCGCCACCGAAAGCCGCCCGGTCAGTCCAGGTAGTCGCGCAGCACCTGGGAGCGGGACGGGTGCCGGAGCTTCGACATCGTCTTCGACTCGATCTGGCGGATCCGCTCACGCGTGACCCCGTAGACCTTGCCGATCTCGTCCAGGGTCTTGGGCTGGCCGTCCGTGAGGCCGAAGCGCATCGAGACCACGCCGGCCTCGCGCTCGCTCAGGGTGTCGAGCACCGAGTGCAGCTGCTCCTGCAGCAGCGTGAAGCTCACGGCATCGGCCGGGACGACCGCCTCGGAGTCCTCGATGAGGTCACCGAACTCGCTGTCGCCGTCCTCGCCGAGCGGCGTGTGCAGGGAGATCGGCTCACGGCCGTACTTCTGGACCTCGATGACCTTCTCGGGGGTCATGTCGAGTTCCTTGGCCAGCTCCTCCGGGGTGGGCTCGCGGCCCAGGTCCTGGAGCATCTGGCGCTGGACGCGGGCGAGCTTGTTGATGACCTCGACCATGTGCACCGGGATACGGATGGTGCGTGCCTGGTCGGCCATGGCGCGCGTGATCGCCTGCCGGATCCACCAGGTGGCATAGGTCGAGAACTTGTAGCCCTTGGTGTAGTCGAACTTCTCGACCGCGCGGATCAGACCCAGGTTGCCCTCCTGGATCAGGTCCAGGAAGAGCATGCCGCGGCCCGTGTAACGCTTGGCGAGGGAGACCACGAGGCGGAGGTTGGCCTCCAGCAGGTGGTTCTTCGCGCGGCGGCCGTCCTCGGCGATGATCTCCAGCTCGCGCTTGAGCTTGGGCGCCAGCTTGTCGGAGTTCGCCAGCTTGTCCTCGGCGAACAGACCCGCCTCGATGCGCTTGGCGAGCTCCACCTCCTGCTCGGCGTTGAGGAGGGGGACCTTGCCGATCTGCTTGAGGTAGTCCTTGACCGGGTCGGCGGTGGCGCCGGCGACCACGACCTGCTGGGCGGGGGCGTCGTCCTCGTCGTCGGAGATGACGAAGCCCTTGTTCTCCCCGCCCTCCTCCTCTTCCTCGGCCTCGGCCTTGGCGGCGTCGGGACCCTCGTCCGCGGTCTCGTCCTCGTCCGCGTCCTTCTTGGAGGCGGTCTTCTTCGCCGCCGTCTTCTTGGCAGCGGTCTTCCTGGCGGGCGCGGCCTTCTTGGCCGCCGTCTTCTTCGCCGCCGTCTTCTTGGCGGCGGGCTCCGTTCCGGGTTCTCCCGCGAGAGCTTCCGCGATGTCCGCGTCCGCCGGGACCGCGGTGGCCGCGGGCTGCGCCGCCGTCGTCCGGGCCGCCGTCTTCTTGACGGTCTCGGTGGCCGTCCGCTTGGCCGGGCTCTTGGCTGCGACGCTCTTGCGGGTGGTGCGCTTGGGCGACTCCGCGGCACTGACCATCAGCGTCACACCCTCTTCCTCGAGGATCTGGTTGAGGCTGCGCAGAACATTCTTCCACTGGGTCGCAGGAATCTGGTCAGCCTCGAAGGCCCGACGCACGTCATCGCCGGCGATCTGCCCCTCGGCCTTGCCCCGCTCGATGAGCGCCATCACAGACTCGGAATCGGCGATCTCCGGCGGGAGCGTACGGGATGTGCTGGCCGACACGAACAACCTCTCGGAACGATGGGAACGGCTTCCGACCCCGGGCCTGGTGGTGCTGGACCGGAGCCGACGACCACCGACCGGGGATGGGCCGGCGGCGCGGGCAGGGGCCGGGGAGCTGCACAGCACCCCCAAGGGCTGCTGTCTTCCCTCCGTCGGCCATCACCTCTTACGTCATCGCGTGACCTCGCAGAGCGTTACGCCCAATCTTCGTGGCCCGAGTCACACCCCGTACGCACGAGTGCCGCTCCTGTGGTCGAACCCGGTGTTCCGTGTATGCCGAACCGCCACGAAACGGGGCCTCACGCCGGTGTCGCCGGACCCGACCGGGCCCGGCGACATGTTCTGCACCCCCGCACCCCCGCGCGTCCGCCCGTCAGTGCTCGCGCGGGGCGGGGACCACGCGCTCGACCTCCGGATGAACCGTCAGGAGCTGGCGCATGGCGTTCTCGGCACCCGTCGCGTCACCCGCGGCGAGGGCCTCGACCATCCGAGCGTGGTGCGCGACGCAGGTCTCGCTCGGGCGGTCGCAGGCGGTGATCGGGCTGCCGGAGACCTGGAGGGCGGCGGAGACGATGCCGGCAAGGTGCTCCAGCATGCGGTTTCCGGCGACCTGGATGAGGAGCGCGTGGAATTCGTTGTCGGCGCGCGCGAAGGTGATCGCGTCGCCCTGGCCGAGGGCGTGGCCCATGATCTCGACCATGTCCGCGAGGCGCTGCTGGATGTCCGGCCGGCCGTGGCCGGCGGCGAGGCGGGCGGCGAGCGGCTCGATGGTCCAGCGGAGCTCACCGAGCTCGCGGCGCTGGTCGTCGCGCTGTGGGCCGAAGGCGCGCCATTCGATGATGTCGGGGTCGAGCAGGTTCCAGTCGGCGACGGGACGGACCCGGGTGCCGACGTTGGGGCGGGCGCTGACGAGGCCCTTGGCCTCCAGGACCCGCAGCGATTCGCGGACGACCGTGCGGGAGACCTCGAAGCGCTGGCCGATCTCCTCGGGGACCAGCGGGCGGTCCGCACCGAGGTCACCGGAAACGATCATCTGGCCGAGTTGCTGGACGAGTTGGCCGTGCAGTCCGCGTCCGCGGCTGCCTGCCGCTCGGCGGCCCACGCGGCTCAACTCGACGTCGGCACCGTCCCAGTGGGGTGCTCCGACGCGGTCGGACCCGGGGGTCTCCGCGTAGGGATAGCGGTCGAGTTCGCCCGGGCCGGCGAGGCCGGAGTCGGCGTGGCGGGCGGCGGTCATCATGGTGTGCGCAAGGGTACTCACGAATCCTTTGTCGGCCGTGCCTCCATGACCCTTGAGGTCTTTGGTGAAAAGCACACGAAAGGGTGATCGGTGCCACCTACGCAATTGACGACTTATCGTAAAGAACCAGACCTTTTGCGGGGAGTTGCGGTCCGCTTGACGTGACACGGACTGCAACGGTCCCGTCCGCGACTTCTCCCGAACCGGAACGATCACCAACGGACCCGGCTGCGCAGTCCGGTGAACCCATAGGCGCACAACAGGACCATCAGCGACAACACCAGTGCGGTCCCGACGGGTTGGGCCATCACCCGGAGGGCCCCCACCAGCAGGCGGTCGGCCTCCGGCGGCCACTGCCCCCAGGTCAGGCCGCGCAGACGGGACCCGAGCCCGGTCGACGGGTACGCGAACGAGCCCGCCAGCACCTTGCGCACCAGCGGAACCACCATCACCGGCACGGCGAGCACCGCGGCCAGTCCCGCGGTGGCGGACCGGAAGACACCGGAGGCCAGTACGCCGGCCCAGGCGCATCCGATGAGCAGCCCGGTCCAACTCACGGCCGGGGAGAGCCACTCCACCGGGGTGCGCAGCGGGCCGCTGTCGAAGACCAGTGCGAGGGCGGCGGCGTCGGCGGCCACCGTCAGGGCGCCCAGCAGCAGCGCGAGGGCGGCGCAGATGCCCAGCTTGGCGGTGAGCAGCCCCATCCGGCGGGGCACGGTGCCCCGGTCGGCGGCGAGTGCGGGGTAGCGGTACTCCTCGCCGAAGGCCAGCGCGCCGAGCAGGCCGGCGCCCAGGGCGGCGGGCGGCAGCGGCAGCAGTTCGGGCCAGGCGGCGAGCAGCCGGTTCTGCGGGGTCTGCCCGGTCCGGGCCAGTACCAGGGCGGTGAGGACGGAGACGGCGACGACGAGGGCGGCGGTGAGGACGGGGGTGGCGGTCCCGAAGACCCGGAGCAGCTCGTAGCGCAGGGGACGCAGCGGGCCGCCCACACGGCGCACGGCCGAGGCCGGACGCCCGGAGCGGATCTGCCGGGGGTGGTCGCCGGAGGCCTCGGCGACGGACTCGGCGACGGCTTCGGCGTGGCCCGTGCCGGGCTCCGGTGGCGTTCCGGCCGCGGTGCGCGCGGCCGGGACGGGCACCGTCGGCGCGCCGGCGTCGCCCGTCTCGTCGGCGAGCTGGTGGACCAGCACGCCGTGCCGGAACGCCGCCTCGCCGACCTCGGCGCAGTTGCTGCCGTACACCGACAGGCGGCTGCCGCTCTCGGCGACGATCTCCACCGCGCGCCGGGCGGCCCGGGCCTCGCGGCCCAGTACGTCGGCCAGCCGGGCCGCGTGCGGGGTGCGCACGGCGACCCGCGGACGCAGCCTGGTCCGGGCGAACTCGGCCGCATCCTGGTCGGCGACGAGCCGGCCCGCCTCGATGCTGACGACGCGGTCGGCGCTGCGGGCGGCCTCCTTGGCGTCGTCTGTGGTGAAGAGCACCGCGCCGCCGAGGGAGGCATGGCCGCGCAGCAGCCCGTGCAGCCAGCCGCGCTCGCGGGGGGAGAGTCCGGCGCCGGGCTCGTCGAGCAGCAGGGTGCACGGATCGGCAAGCAGTGCCGAGGCCAGGGCGACCCGGCGCTCCATGCCGAGCGACAGCGAGCCGAGGCGCTGGTCCCGCAGGCCCGCGATGCCGACGACCTCCAGCATGGTGTCGGCCCGGGAGGCCGGCACCCCGGCTGCGGCGCAGAGCATCCGCAGCTGGTTGCGGACGGTCCGCGCGGGGTTGCCGGGAACGTCGCCGAGGAGCACTCCGACCTCACGGCCGGGGTGCGGGATCCGGTGCAGCGCGCGGCCGCGGAAGTAGGTGACGCCGCGGCCCGGTTCGAGTTCGAGCATGAGCCGCAGTGCGGTGGTCTTGCCCGATCCCGGCTCGCCGAGCAGGGCGGTCACATGCCCCGGGCGGGCCTCGAAGGTGAGGTCGTCCACGAGGGGCGGGGCGTCGGGGCGGGGCTTGCTGGTGAGTCCGATGGCCTGGAGCATCGCTTCTCTCGCGGGGGGTGAGACCGCTCAGCGGCAGGGTGGGTACCGCAAGCAAGATAGCGCGATATGTCCGATATTCAGCGCAACCGGTCCGATGGAATGCCGATACTGCCGCCGGGCCCCGCACGGACGGCGGGTCCGGAGCCGGTGCCGGAGCCGGTGCCGGTGCCGGACCCGGTCCTGGGATGGGGCACGGCGGTCGCGCCGCTGCCGACGGCGCCTCGTACGCCCCGGTGTCAGACTTCCGGACGCAGCATCGGCGGGTTGAGGAGGGTGGCCCCGCCCGCCCGGAACAACTGGGCCGGACGCCCGCCCTGACGCGTCGTCGTACCTCCGGCCGGCACCAGGAATCCGGGAGTACCGGTGACCTTGCGGTGGAAGTTGCGCGGGTCGAGGGACACACCCCAGACCGCCTCGTAGACCCGGCGCAGCTCGCCGACCGTGAACTCCGGCGGGCAGAAGGCGGTGGCCAGCGAGGAGTACTCGATCTTCGAGCGGGCCCGCTCCACACCGTCGGCGAGGATCCGGGCGTGGTCGAAGGCCAGCCCCGTGGAGGCCTCGTCGGTGTCGGCCAGCACCTCGTCGACCTGGGCCCAGCGCGCGCTGTTGGCATCGCCCCCGGCCCGGGGTGCAGGCAGGTCCGGAGCCAGCACCAGGTGCGCCACGCTGACCACACGCATCCGCGGGTCCCGCTTCGGATCACCGTAGGTGGCCAGCTGTTCGAGGTGCGCCCCGTTGCCCGCACCGGGCAGGGCGGGGTCGTGCGCGCACAGGCCGGTCTCCTCGGAGAGCTCCCTGGCGGCGGCCCCCGCCAGGTCCTCGTCCCCTCGGACGAATCCTCCGGGCAGCGCCCAGCGCCCCTGGAACGGCTGCTCACCTCTCCGGACGACCAGCGCGCAGAGCGCGTGGCGCCGCACGGTGAGCACGACCAGGTCGACGGTGACGGCGAAGGGCGGATAGGCCGACGGGTCGTAGGGCGACATGCCGCGATCATAGTCGTCTGCCTGACGATAAACAGCGCTTTGGTGACCTTGAAGACAGCGCCCCGAAGGCGGGGCCTTCGATCGAGCGGACCGTTCCGGCCTGAGCGGGGTGGGGCGTGCTCAGCCACCCAACTGGAGCGCATCGGCCGCCTCCTCCACCATGCCGAGGCCGAGCCGGCTGATCCGGACGGCGAAGGGCTCCCCCGCCACCCGCAGACCGGAGAGTCTGAGTCCGCCCAGGGGAGCTCCGGGGAGGGGCGCGAGGGCGACCGTGCCGGCGGGGGCGTCGGGGCGGATTCCGGCGAGGGCGGTCAGCGCGTGGATCCCGGCCGCCGCGGCCACGGCGGCCGGTCGGCAGGCCGCCGGGTGCGGCACGGGGGCGCTGCCCGCGGTGCGCTGCTCGGCCGCGAACATCTCCGGTAGCCGGTACCCGAAGGCCTCCGCCGCGTCCAGCAGGCCTCCGAGCAGGCCCGCGGCCTCCTTCTCGAAGCCTGCCTGGGCCAGTCCGGCCACGGCCACCGCGCTCTCGTACGCCCGCACGGCGCCCGAGCGGTGGCCGAACGGGTTGTGCCCCGGCTCCTTGACGGCCATGCTCCGCAGCCCCCATCCGGAATCCATGGCGGGGGCTCCGAGCAGCCGGGCCAGCTGCTCGGCGCGGGTGCGGTCCAGGAGTCCCGGGGCAAGCCGGCCGCCGCTGAGCAGTCCGGTGTCGAGCAGGTGGGCGGCGGCCCCCGTCAGCCGTGGCAGCGGTCTCCCGTCGGGGTGGAGGGCCGAAGCGGGCCGGCCGCCGTCCGGGCCGTCGATCCAGAACCCGGCCCGGAACCGCTCCCGCAGCCCGGCCGCCCGCTCCCGCCACTCCTCGGCTCCGGGCCGTCCGCACGCGGCGAGCAGATCAGCGCCGAGCACGGCGGCCCGATGGGCGTGGGCCTGGGTCTCGCAGCGCCGCGGACCCGGGTCGGGATCGGCCAGGAAGCCGTCCTCCCCCCACGCGCCACGCAGCCAGTGCAGGCACCGCTCGGCGGCCGGGAGCAGCCGGTCCACCTCTTCTTCGGGCATGCCCCAGAGCCGGGCCTCGGCCAGCACCGCGGGGAAGGCCAGGGTCGCCTCGGTGCCGGTGCACCCCGGCGGAAGCTGCGCGCCCGCTCCGCGCAGCGGGCCCGGGATCTTCCCGAGGTCGGGCCCCCGTTCCTCGGTCTGGGTCCGGGCGAGGATGCGCAGGGTGGCCGCGGCGAGACCGGTCCCGAGCGGCAGCGCCATCCGGGCGGCCCAGAGCGATTCCGCCGGGGCCAGGCCGAGCCGCCAGGGCGCTCCCGCCGCAGCGAAGGCGTCGCCCGGCTGCTCGGGGTCCCTCAGGAGCAGCGCGCCCAGGTCCTCGACGCTGGTCCGGAACCATGCCTCGGCCCTCGGATCGTCCCCCTCGGCCCGGGCGTCGGCCAGCGGGTTCGCCACCTGCCCGGCGGGAGCCCGCCCCACCCGTTGCTGCGTGGTCCGCAGCTCGATGGTGCGGGATTGGCCGGGAGCCAGTTCGAGCTGCCAGCGCAGCAGCCCCGCCGAAGCCAGCGCGTCGTCGGGCGGCGGGTCGGCGGCGGTCACGGCCTGCGCCTCGCCGGTGCTCCAGCGCAGTCCGGCAGCGTGCACCCCGGCGGGCAGCTCCGGCCCGGCCCGGCCCGCGGCCACGGCGGCCAGCTCCGCCAGGTCGGTTCCGAGCAGCACCTCCACGGGCAGGCGTACCGGCCGGGCCGAGAAACTGCGCAGGGTGATCCGTTCGGTGCCGTCCGCGTGCCGGACCCGTTCCACACCGATGTCGGGGTCGGGGCCGGGCTCGGCGCCGGTGCGCACGGTCGCGGTGAAGACGGCCCGGTCGGCAGCGAGGCTGCGCCCCTGCACGGCGACCGGGTCCCGGCCGCCGACGCGCAGCACGCAGCGGGAGAGGAGGCGGCGCCCGGACCGGTAGATCCCGTCGATCCCCCGCCCGGTCAGCTGGCCGTGCTCCGGGGAGATGACCAGACAGGGCGCGGCGACGCAGATGACGGCGCCGTGCACGGGCGGCAGTTCGGACCTGCGGGCGGCGGGCACGCCGGGTGGGCGGGGAGGTGCGGGGTGAGACATGTGTCGCCTTGTCTGCGCTCCGGTCGGTTCAGCTGGGCGGCGGCGCGGCCGGGCCCCCACCACCCCCCAGCTGAACGCCCCCACCCCCGCCCGGGTCACGGGCCCGGGCGCCGTCCGGGCGTGCCCGGGGTGAAGCCCGCGCCGCCGGGGCAGGCCCAGGGCGTACCTGAGCGGTCTCACCGGACCGCCGGACGACGTGAACCGGTGCGCGCTCACTGTTCGCTCCCCGCGGTACGGCGGGACCCGCGGCGGGAGGCCGTCCGGCTCCGCCGGCCAGGAGGACGGGTACCGGCCGAGGAGCGCCCTCGCCGGGGCTCCCGGCGGCGCCGCTCCTCCCGCAGGCACTGCCGCAGCCCCTCTGGGTCGATCCCTTCGTTGCATGCGTGGTGGAGCAGCTGGGCGAAGCGGTACTCGGCGTCCGCCCGCAGGGCCAGGCCGAAGGCGATCCGGGCGGTCGGCTCGTCCCCCGTGGACCACGAGACCCAGCCGGCGAGAGTGAGCGGGGCCGCAGCGTGCTCGCCGTAGGCCCCGACGCAGCGCCGGGCCAGGGCCCGCCACAGCCGCAGGGCCGGGGCCGCGTCCTCGTCCTCCATCCATTCCGCCGCGATGTCCCGGATCTCGCGGTCCTGGAGGCCCAGAATCAGTGAGGCGGCCTCGTCGTGGCCGAGCAGTGCGTCGTCCCAGTCGTCGGCGTGGGCGCCGCCCTCGACGGGCGGGGCCAGCGTCAGGCGCCGCATCAGGGTCCGCGCCAGGGCGATGGTCTCGGCGCCGACCTCCTCACGGGTGGCCCCGTCGAGGATCCTGGGCATCAGGGCGGCGGCGGCCCGGTCGAGGGCCCGTTCCGCCTCCTCGGCCACGGCCCCGCGCAGCGGTGCCATCCTTCCCTCGATCTCCTTGAGGGAGCCCCTGACCTGGAGTCCGGCGAAAGTGGCCGTCGCCGCCAGCACCGAGGTGCCGACGGCGGCCAGCCGGCTGCCCTCGGCCGGGCAGCACCGCTCGTCGGGGCATACGTAGGACCAGAACCGTCCCGCGGACAGGCACAGGGCCTCCAGTACGGGCACGTCCAGCGCGCCGCAGGCCAGCCGGATCCCCTGGGCGAGCGGCCGCAGCCGGGCCATCACCCGCCGGCCGCTCTCCTCCCCGCTCGGCTCCTGGCAGAGGTAGACGACGATGCCGTCGGGCTTGCCGCCGCGCCGTTCGCTGCCCCTGATCAGGCACTCTGCGACCTGTCGGGCGGTGTCTTCCCATTCCCCGGGCGAGCTGGGAATACCGACGCGGAGCCGGCCGCCGAAGCGCCCGCCCTCGCCGTGCACGGCGACCATGACGAGGGAGTCGGTCGGGTGGAAGCCGAGCATGTAGGGCAGCGCGTCGGCCAGTTCGGCCGGGCTGCGCAGGGTGATCTGGGGTCCGGTGGCGGCTCCGGCCGGGCTGATGGAGGGCCGGTCGGACGGGGTGCGTGATTCGTGGTTGTTCGTCATGCCACGAAGGTCCCGCGCATGATCCGATCCCGAAAGCCCTGTGGATAACTCCCGCCGCCGCCGTCCACAGGCCCGGAGCGGCATTGGCGCGATGTCGGAGGCATCAGGTTGCATGGGGGCATGAACGCAGACCTGAGGTCCTCGGCCGACTCCGTACTAGCCCGTCTCGTGGGCGACCCCACGGGCGCCGCCAGGCTGCGCGAGGACCAGTGGCGCGCGATCGAGGCCCTGGTGGCGCACAAGCGGCGGGCGCTGGTGGTACAGCGCACCGGCTGGGGCAAGTCCGCGGTGTACTTCGTCGCCACCTCGCTGCTGCGGGCGAACGGCGCCGGCCCCACCGTGATCGTCTCACCGCTCCTCGCGCTGATGCGCAATCAGGTCGAGGCCGCGGCCCGGGCCGGGATCCGCGCCCGCACCATCAACTCCGCCAACCCCGAGGAGTGGGAGGGCATCCAGGCCGAGGTGGCGGCGGGTGAGGTCGATGTCCTGCTGGTGAGTCCGGAGCGGCTCAACAACCCTGATTTCCGCGACCAGGTCCTCCCGAAGCTCTCCGCCGCCACCGGGCTGCTCGTGGTCGACGAGGCGCACTGCATCTCCGACTGGGGTCACGACTTCCGCCCCGACTACCGCCGGCTGCGCACCATGCTGGCCGACCTGCCGCCGGGTGTCCCGGTGCTGGCCACGACCGCCACGGCCAATGCCCGCGTGACCGCCGACGTCGCCGAACAGCTCGGCACCGGGGCCGGTACGGACGCTCTGGTGCTGCGCGGCCCTCTGGACCGCGAGAGCCTGAGCCTGGCGGTGCTGACCCTGCCCGACGCGGCGCACCGGCTGGCCTGGCTCGCCGACCACCTCGGGGACCTGCCCGGCTCCGGGATCATCTACACACTGACCGTGGCGGCCGCCGAGGAGGTCACCGCCTACCTGCGCCACCGGGGGCACACCGTGGCCTCGTACACCGGCAAGACGGAGAACGCCGACCGCCAGCAGGCCGAGGACGACCTCCAGGCGAACCGGGTCAAGGCGCTCGTGGCCACCTCCGCCCTCGGGATGGGCTTCGACAAGCCCGACCTGGGCTTCGTGGTGCACCTCGGCTCGCCCTCCTCCCCCATCGCCTACTACCAGCAGGTCGGCCGCGCGGGCCGTGGCGTGGAGCACGCGGAGGTCCTGCTGCTCCCCGGCCGGGAGGACGAGGCGATCTGGCAGTACTTCGCCTCGGTGGCCTTCCCGCCGGAGGAGCAGGTGCGCCGCACGCTCGACGTCCTGGCCCAGGCCGGCCGGCCACTGTCGCTGCCCGCCATGGAGCCGCTGGTCGATCTGCGCCGCACCCGGCTGGAGACCATGCTCAAGGTGCTCGACGTCGACGGCGCCGTGCACCGCGTCAAGGGCGGCTGGACCTCGACGGGCGAGCCCTGGGCCTACGACGCCGAGCGCTACGCGTGGGTCGCCCGCCAGCGGGCCACGGAACAGCAGGCCATGCGCGACTACGCCGCGGCCACCGGATGCCGGATGGAGTTCCTGCGCCGCCAGCTCGACGACGAGGAGGCGGCGCCCTGCGGCCGCTGTGACAACTGCGCCGGGGCGCGGTTCACCGCGGAGGTCTCCACCACCGCGCTGGACACCGCGCGCGGTGAACTCGGCCGCCCGGGCGTGGAGCTGGAGCCGCGCAAGATGTGGCCGACCGGGCTCGCGGCGGTCGGCGTCGACCTCAAGGGCCGCATCCCCGCCGGGGAGCAGGCCTCGACGGGCCGGGCGCTGGGCCGGCTGTCCGACATCGGATGGGGCAACCGGCTGCGCCCGATGCTGGCCCCGCAAGCTCCGGACCAGCCGGTTCCGAAGGACGTCGCGCAGGCCGTGGTCGCGGTGCTCGCGGACTGGGCCCGGGGCCCCGGCGGCTGGGCCTCGGGGGCGCCGGACGCACCGGCCCGGCCGGTGGGCGTGGTCGCCCTGCCCTCGCGCAGCCACCCTCAGCTGATCGGTTCGCTGGCCGCGCGGATCGCGGAGATCGGGCGGATGCCGCTGCTCGGTGCGCTCGCCTACACGGACCAGGCACCGGAGTTCGGAGCGGTGTCCTCGAACAGCGCACAGCGGGTACGGGGGCTCCACCAAGCCCTCACCGTGCCCCCGGCGCTGGCCGATGCGCTGGCGCAGTCCGCGGGCCCGGTGCTGCTCGTCGACGACCGCACGGAGAGCGGGTGGACCGTCGCGGTCGCCGCCCGGCTGCTGCGACGGGCAGGCGCGAAAGAGGTGTTCCCGCTGGTGCTGGCGCTTCAGGGCTAGCCGAATGCGTCATCTTCGGCGTGGCGGGGCAAGGATATGAACGGCATACCGGCGAATTCCGGTCGGCGGCGTCAATTGCTCGTTGCCGCACGCTCAGAAGCCACGCGAGAATTGGGGTGCTCCCGCTCGGCTCCTCGGCACCCTCCTGGGCCGCGCTGCGGCGCGCCCTGACTCCACCGTGCCCGTTCGCGGGCGTGTACCCGAAGGGAGGACCGTGACCTTCGGATTCGCGCCGCCCCCGACCACGTCCCTGGCAACAGCCACCGGCGGCACAAGCCGGCACGGCAGACTGCTGGAACCCGCGGAATGGACGGCGGCGGGCATTCCGCTCCTCCGTAATCCGCGCGAGGTCGTCAGCGGGCTGCACTCCCGGCACAGCCCCGTGCCCTCGACCGCGGTCATCGCCGTCCTCGGCCCGGAGGAGCAGCTCGTGGCGAGCGCCTCCTTCGTGCAGCGGTCGGCCTCGGCCGACGGCTGGGAGTACCGCAACGCCCTGCTGTCCCGGCTGCGCCGGGTGCTCCCGCACGACCTGCGCAGAAGGACACCGGTGCGGACGGCGGTGCTGCTCTACTGCCGCGAGGGCGACGAGCGGTGGACCGAGGAGGACGGCGCGTGGATGTGGGGGCTGCGGGACGCCTGCACCCTGCACGGTCTGCGCTGCGGCGCGTACATCACGCTGACCCACGGGGGCTGGCAGGTGCTGGGCGAGGGCCGTGGCGGTCGGCGCCCGAGCTCCGACTCGCGGCCGCAGCGCCTGGGCGACACCGTGGCCGAGTTCTCTCCGCTGGCCCTGCACACCGGGGGCGGCGCGGTCGAGGCCCTGCGGCGGACCGCCGCGCGCTGACCCCCGCAGGGCCCCGGGGTGCACCCCCACGGGTACGGCCCCCACGGGTACGGTCCGCGCCCGTGCTGCTGTCACTGCGGGGCAGCCACCCGTGCGGCTGCCCCTCGTACAACGGCACGGCACGCCCGCCCTGCGTGCGGGCATGCCTCACGGCCGTGCACCCAGGAACGGGCGTACGGCGGATCAGGCCTCAGGCTCCGACCCGGGCCCCGGCGCGGGCTTCAGCGGGGCCGGCCCATGGCCCGCCCCGCCCCTCGCCCGTGCCGGGTGCAGGGCGTCAGACGCCCGCACCCAGCACGGAGTTGATCTGCTGCGGGTCGCCGCACACGATCAGCAGCGCACCCGCCCGGGTGAGCGCGACCGGCAGGGCTCCCGCGATGGCGTCGACCGCTCCGCCGTTGGCCGCGAAGACCACGACGGGACGGTCGGCGGCGCGCTGGACCTGCGCCGCGTCCGCGTAGAAGACGTCGTCCCCGGCGTCGTGCAGGGCCCAGTACGCGGCCTCGCCGAAGGACAGCTCGTGCGCGGCCCACGGGTGCGGGTCGCCACTGGTGAGCACCAGGATGTCGCCGGGCGCGCGCCCGGTGTCGAGCAGCAGGTCGACGGCCTCTTCGGCCGCGTCCAGCGCGCCCTCGGCGGAGGCCGGGATCAGCTGGATCTGCGGCACCGCCGCAGAGACGGACGGTGCGGTGGGGGCAGCGGCAGGGGCTGCGGGAACGGGTCCGGGGGTGGCCTGCGGCGCACGCTGCGCGGGCGGTGCGGGCCTGGCGGGACCGGGGCGGCCGGGCCGCGGTACGGCGGCGGGACGCGGACCAGGTACAGGGCGGGGGGTCTGCGCGGTGCGGCTCGCGGCCGGCGTGACGCGGGGACCCTGGGCACTCTCGTGAATCTGAGGCTCCTCGATGGCGGGGGTGAGAGGCATGAGTTGACATCTATCAAACACCGGTACGAAACGTACCGGTCGGTGGCACACGCGTGCGATCAGAAATCGAAGCCGAGTTGGCCTCCGTTTTCCAGCTCCATCGACTCCTCGCTGCGGCGCACCTTCTTGAGATGGCGCCACCGGGGCAGCGCGTCGAGGTACGACCACGAGAGCCGGTGGTAGGGGGTGGGCCCCAGCTCCTCCAGCGCCGCCCGGTGCACGGGCGAGGGGTATCCGGCGTTGGCGGCGAAGGCGAAGTCCTCGATTCCACCGCCCCGTTCACCGAGTTCGGCCATCATGCGGTCGCGGCGGACCTTGGCGATGACCGAGGCCGCGGCGACGGCGATGCAGGACTGGTCGCCCTTGATCACCGTACGGACCCGCCAGGGCGGGCCGAGATAGTCGTGCTTACCGTCGAGTATCACCGCGTCGGGCCGCACCGGCAGCGCCTCCAGTGCGCGCTCCGCCGCCAGCCGGAGGGCGGCCGTCATCCCCAGGTCGTCGATCTCCTCGGGCGAGGAGTGCCCGAGCGCGTACGCGGTGACCCAGTCCTCCAGGACATCGAGCAGGGCGTCGCGTCGCTTGGGGGTGAGCAGTTTGGAGTCGGTGAGCCCGGCGGGCGGCCGGCGCAGGCCGGTGATCGCCGCGCACACGGTGACGGGTCCGGCCCAGGCCCCTCGTCCGACTTCGTCGACCCCGGCGATGACCTTGGCGCCGGTGGTTGCACGGAGGGAGCGTTCGACGGTGTGGGTGGGTGCTTCGTACGGCATGGCGCCAGCAAGGTTACGCCGCCCCGAGCCAACTGCACACCCCCGCCCCGGTCCGACCCGCCCGGGATCGGACGCGAACCCCGGTCCGCACGCCCCGCGCCGCCCCCGCCACGCCTCACGCCCTGAGCAGCGGCACCATCACCTCGTCGATCAGCGCCGCGATGTCCGCGTCCTCCCATTCGCTTCCGCACACCTTGGCGCGGTACATCAGCATCGCCGGAATGACATCCACGACAAACGGACCAGTCGCGTCCGGCCGCACATCACCCCGTGCGATTCCCCGCTCCACAAGCTCCCTGATCAGGCGCTGGGCCGGCTCGTGCAGACCGGACCAGATGACTCCGTGAAACCGATCGGCATGCATGTGATCGCATTCGTGAAGCACTGACCGCAGCGCCTGCCCGGCGCGCGAGTGCATCACGTCCCGCGTGCTCACACACAGGAGGTAGAGGTCCTCGCGGATCGAACCACAGTCGGGAATGTCACCGATCCGCGGCAGACCGCTGCGCAGCGCATCGGCCACCAGGTCCGCCTTCGACGGCCAGCGGCGGTAGAGCGCGGCCTTGCCCGTCTGCGCGCCGGACGCGACACCCTCCATGGTGAGCGCGTTCCACCCGACCGTACTGAGCTGCTCCAACGCGGCATCGAGAATCGCCCGTTCGAGCTCCGGACCCCGCCTGCGCCCCGGCGACGCCGCTGACCAGCGCGAGCCCACCATCTCCCCACCTCCGACCGGATTGCGCGTTCGGCGCACATATTTTCAGCCTTAGTGAACGCTTGCGTTCACTAAGGCTCGGCTCCTACCGTGGACCCGCAGTGAACGAATGCGTTCACTATTTCACTTTGGGGGGAATCCTCAGTGACAAGCTCTCAACTCGCCACGCCCCGGATACCGGGCGCGGCACGCCGGGAGGGGCGCCCCGGAGTGGCGCTCGCCGTCATCGCCGCGTGCCAGCTCATGGTCGTCCTCGACGCGACGATCGTGAACATCGCGCTCCCGCACATCCAGAGCGCCCTCGACTTCACCACCACCGACCTGTCGTGGGTGCTCAGCGCCTACACCCTCACCTTCGGCGGCCTGCTGCTGCTCGGCGGCCGGGCGGGCGACATCCTCGGCCGACGCCGCGTGTTCCTGGCCGGAATCCTGCTCTTCACCCTGGCCTCCCTCCTCGGCGGCTTCGCCCAGGAGCCCTGGCAACTGCTCGCGGCCCGCGCCCTGCAGGGGGTCGGCGGCGCGATCGCCTCGCCGACCTCGCTCGCCCTGATCACCACGACCTTCCCCGAAGGCCCCGAGCGGAACCGGGCGTTCGGGGTGTTCGCCGCCGTCTCCGCAGGAGGCGGCGCGATCGGCCTGCTGGCCGGCGGCATGCTGACCGAGTGGCTCGACTGGCGCTGGGTCCTCTTCGTCAACGTGCCGATCGGCGTGCTGATCGCGGTCCTCACCCCGCTCTACATCACCGAGTCCGAGCGCCACCCCGGCCGCTTCGACATCGCCGGAGCCCTCACTTCCACCGGCGGCATGGCCTCGCTCGTGTACGGGTTCATCAGCGCAGCGGAGAAGGGCTGGCGCGACGCGATCACCCTCGGCTCGTTCGCCGCGGCCCTGGTCCTGCTCGCACTCTTCGTCGTCATCGAGTCGCAGGCTCGCGAGCCGATCATCCCGCTGCGCATGTTCGCCGACCGCAACCGCACCGGCACCTACGTGATCATGCTCGGCCTGGCCGCCGCGATGTTCGGCATGTTCTTCTTCATCGTCCAGTTCGTGCAGAATGTGCTGGGCTTCTCCCCGATCCAGTCCGGACTCGGCTTCCTGCCCGTGACGGTCGCCATCATCACCGCCGCCGGCCTCTCGCAGCGCTTCCTGCCGCGCTTCGGTCCCAAGCCCTTCATGGTCCTCGGGTCCGCGCTCACCGGAACCGGGCTGGCCTGGCTGACCTTCATCCGGACCGACAGCTCCTACGTCTCCGGAGTGCTCGGGCCGATGCTGCTGTTCGGCTTCGGCATGGGCCTCAACTTCGTGACCCTCACCCTCACCGCCGTCTCCGGTGTGGCGCCGAAGGAGGCGGGCGCGGCCTCCGGGCTGCTCAACGCCAGCCAGCAGGTCGGCGGCTCGCTGGGCCTGTCCATCCTGGTCACCGTCTTCGGCACGGCCAGTCGTGACGAGGCCACGAAGCAGGTCCCGTCCTTCATGGCGCAGGCGGACCCCGAACAGATCGCCGCCTTCAAGGAGACCGGTTTCCTGCCCGACCCCTGGGGCGACCTCGTCCTCGCCCACGGCATCTCCACCGCGTTCTACGCCGCCGTCGCCATGGCGGGCCTGGCCCTGGCGACCGCCCTGCTGGTGATCCGGGTGCGCAAGAGCGACCTGGAGGCCCTGGCCGGCGCCGCCGCGAAGGCCGGTCCGGCCGCCTGAGCGAGGTCTTGCGTACGTACGGGGCCGGGGGGGGGGGGGGGGGGGGGGGGGGGGGGGGGGGGGGGGGGGGGGGGGGGGGGGGGAGGATGGGGGGGGGGGGGGGGGGGAGAGAGAGAACAGAAAAAGAAA
>NZ_JBVIAH010000005.1:0-31453 GCF_055574035.1 Streptomyces sp. NPDC030021 | reverse complement strand
TCCCCACCTCCCCCCCCCCCCCCCCCCCCCCCCCCCCCCCCCCCCCCCCCCCCCCCCCCCCCCCCCCCGGCCCCGTACGTGTCCTCCCCGGAACCTCCCGTAGGGCTTAGTACTCGACGCGGCTGCCGAAGACGCCCAGGTGCGAGCAGACCTCGTACGAGGCGGTCACCGGACGCTCGCGCAGGATCTGCCGGGCCTGGTACTCACCCAGGCTCATCGCGTACCAGGGGACGTCCCCGGCCTTGGCCATCTCGTCGTTGATCCCGCGCAGGGCGCAGGACCGCTGCGGCTCGGGCAGCCGGTCCAGGGCGGGAACGGCGTCCGCAGACAGGGACTGGAAGTAGGAGAGGTCGATCTTCTTGTCCGCCTCGAAGCGGGCCACGTTCCGCTCGGCGACCATCCCGTCCGGGGAGAGCAGGCCGAAGGCCAGGACGGCCGCGGCCGCGCTGGCCGCGAAGGCGCGCGCCAGCCAGCGTCCGCCGAACAGCCCGGCCGCCATGATCAGCACGATGACCAGCCCGAGCCACAGCTCCATCGCGGCCACCGACACACGCAGCCTGGTGAGCCCGTACGCCGCCACATAGAGGTCCATCCGGCGCAGCGCGGCGGCGACGACGACGAGCGTCAGCGCGCACAGCACGCCGAGGACGACCCGGACGAAGCGCCGGTCGCCCGCTCCGGAGCGCGGGGCCCAGCGCAGGGCGAGCGCGATCACGGCGAGGGTGAGCAGGGTGGCCCAGAGCAGCTGCCAGAAGCCCTGGCGGGCGTATTCGGCGTAGGTGATGCTCTGCAGGACCTTGTCGTAGCCGCCGAACAGGACGGCCAGCTGGACGGCGTTGAAGCCGGCGAAGAGCAGGTTGAGCAGGATGAGCGGAAGGGCCCATTCGATGCGGGAGCGCGCCTTGCCCGGAGCCACCCTGATCCGGTCCCAGCGCAGCGGGGCAGCGGCGGTGCGGGCCGCGGCGAGCGCGAGGACGGCGCCGAGGAGGAAGAGCATGAACCGGATGGGCCCGTCCTCGACCGACACGTCGGGCAGCAGGTCACCCAGCAGATCGGCGAAGGCCGCGTCGGCGGAGGCGAACAGCGCGCCGAAGAGCAGCAGCAGGACGACGGCCACACCGGCCGCCTTGGCAACGGGCAGCCAGCGGTCCTTGCTGACCCCGCCACGTGAGCGCAGCCCGGTCAGCAGCCAGGCGATCCCGGACACGACGGCGTCGAGGAAGCCGAGCGGGCTGAGCAGGACGCCCGGCCAGGTGCGGCTGCCGTGCAGGGCCAGCGCGCCCAGCAGGACGGCGGACAGGATCGCCAGTGTGGCCGGCCAGGCGGAGTCGCGCAGGGCCGGTACGGCGAGCAGGGCCAGACAGCCGATCACCCAGGCCACGGTCCACGGGCGGGCGCTGCGGCGGGCCGCGCGGGCGGCGAAGTACGCCGCGACGACGGCGGGTACCACCGCCAGCAGCAGGCCGGGGCCCATGCCGTCGCCGAGCAGCAGCGCGGTGGCGAGACCGGAGGCGAGGACGGCGACGAGGGTCGCGGTCCGGATGGGGGCGGCCTCGGCGGGGCGCACCAGTGTGGCCCAGGTGGGCGCGGCCGGGTGTTGCTGCACCTGCCACGGTTTCCCGGGCGCTGCGCCGGCCCACGCCCCCGGCTGAGGACCGGCCTGCACCCCCGGCGGCGGGCCGGCCGCGCCGGTGTGTCTGTTGCCGGCCGGATCCGGCCTCGCGGGCGAATCCCCGGCCGCGGCCTCTGCGTTGACCGCGTCGTCGGTCCGGGCTTCGTCCGCCCCGCCGGTGTTCTCTGACATCGGGTTCCCTCCCCTGTCGGCCGCCCCGGAGTTCAGGTGGGGGCGGCGATGCGGACAGGGTAGGCCGGTGCGATGCAGTTTTGAACAGGATCAAAAGAGTGCTGTGGCAGGACCGTGACAATCGGAGGGGGATATTTCACCGCGCGCCGGACGCGCCCGAGGCGCCGGACGCCTCGAACGCTCCGCACACGCCTGAGGCGCCGATTCGCACCGACCCGCACCGGCTCCCGGCGTCCCGTCGGGTCGGTCCACGGGCGTCAGCCCGCCGCGACCTCGGGCAGCCAGGCCGGCAGTGCCTCGGTACGCGCCAGCCAGGTGGCCGGCAGCACGGCGTCACCGCGCGCGCCGAGCACCCCGCCGACGATCGCGCAGGTCGTGTCGACGTCCCCGCCCACCTGCGCGGTGGTCCAGAACGCCCGCTCGTAGTCGTCCAGCGCCCGCGCCGCCGACCACAGGGCGAACGGCACGGTGTCGTGCGCGCTCGTACGCCGTCCGCAGCCCAGGACCGCCGCGACCGTGGTGGCGTCGCCGTAGTCCAGCATGTCCCGCGCGCGCCGCAGCCCCGCGCCCACCGCGCTGCGCGGCACCAGTGCGATCACCCCGTCCAGGAGGTCGGAGGCCTTCGGCGGGCCGTCGGTGCCCGCGGCCAGTGCCGCCGCCGCGGCGACGGCCATCGCCCCGCACACGGCCTCGCGGTGCTGGTGGGTGGTGTAGGCGGAGATCTCCGCCTGGTGGGTGGCCTGCTCCGGGTCGTCGGCGTACCAGGCCCCGAGCGGCGCGATGCGCATCGCGGCGCCGTTGCCCCACGAGCCCTGCCCGTTGAACAGTTCGGCGGCCAGCGTGCGCCAGTCCTGCCCCTCCCGCACCAGACGCAGCATCCGGTTCACCGCAGGCCCGTAACCACGGTCGAAGTCGTGGTGGTGGGCGAAGGAACTCGCGAGCGCGTCCTGGTCGATCCGCCCGTGCTCGGCCAGCACTGCCACCACCGAGCAGGCCATCTCGGTGTCGTCGGTCCACTGCCAGGCCTCGGCGCCGGTGGGCAGCTCGCGCCGTTTGAGCAGCGGGTAGTTCACGGGGACGAAGTACTGGGAGCCCAGGGCGTCACCCAGCGCCAGCCCTCGGAGGCTGGCCATGGCGCGCGCGTAGCGCCGTTCGGGAGTGGAATCAGGCGTCATCGCGGGCCACTCTAGCCGTCCAGGTCATAAGGCTCGGGTGTGGTCCACCGCTCAAACGGGCGGTCCAACCGGTACCGGCCGTCCGGGCCGAGCAGGAGCACCCGGAATTCGCCGTTGCCCGGATTGGACAGGGCCTCGAATTCGGCCACGGACCAGTGGAACCAGCGCATGCAGAACAGCCGCATCGTCAGGCCGTGCGTCACCAGCAGCACGTTCTCGGGATGGTCGGGGGCCTCGAAGCTGCGGTAGAGACTTTCCAGGAAGGACCCGACCCTGTCGTACACATCGGCCCCCGACTCGCCCTGGGCGAACCGGTAGAAGAAGTGGCCGTACGCGTCCCGGTACGCCTTCTGCAGCCGTACGTCGTTCTGGTCCTGCCAGTTCCCCCAGTCCTGCTCGCGCAGGCGCGGCTCCTCGCGCATCCGCACCCGCGTCGGGTCCAGCCGGAGCTCCCGGAAGGTCTGCAGGGTGCGGCGGTACGGGGAGACGTACGCGCTGATCGTCCCGGTGCCGAAGAGCTCGCGCAGCCGGACGCCTGCCGCCGACGCCTGCTCGCGCCCGGTGGGAGTCAGCCGCAGGGCGTGGTCGGGCTCCCGCTCGTACACGGAGTCGTCGGCGTTCCCCTCCGATTCCCCATGCCGGACAAGGACGATGCGCCGTGGTCGAACCATTCCACGAGCCTATTCGGCGACCGGGCGGCCCGCCGACCGGGCACGCCGACCGGTCCCCGGCGGTCGTCGTACGGTCATACCGTCCAGGAGGGTTCGAGGTCGACGACATCGCCGGTGAGGGCCTCGACATCGGCCTGGATCTGGGCGCGCAGGGAGAGCCGCTCGACCCGCTCCTGCCGGTACTTGCCGTGCTCGGCGGCGGCGTGCCACATCGAGAGCACCAGGAACTCCCGGCCCGGGGCCTCCCCGAAGAGGCCGCGGACCATCCCGGGCGAGCCCGCCATCGCCGGGTTCCACACCTTCTCCTGCATGAGGGCGAAGTGGTCGACCCGGCCCTCCCGGACCCGCGTGTGCGCGACCCGTACGACGTCGGCATCGGTGAAGCGCGGCTCGAAGCCGGTCTTCACGTCGAAGCGGTGGTCGAAGAGGGTGACCCGCAGATCGGTGTAGGTGCCGTTCTGGGAGGCGGCCAGCCGGTCGTGCGAGCGGGCCATGAAGGAGTCGTAGAAGGACCGGCTCTCCCAGAACGCGAAGACATGCGCGACCCCCTGCCGGCCCCGGCTCCAGCCGCCGCCCTGCCCCCGGAATCCCGGCTCACCCGGCAGCCCCGCCCATTTTCGCTGCCCGCGCTCGAACCCGCGTCGGTCCGTCACCGTGCAGCGAATCCACTTGACCAGCACTGCGCCATCGTACGGGCCAGGCGCGGCCCCGGTCAGTCCTCGGCGCGGTGGATCCGCACCAGTTCCGCCGCGTCCCGATCGGGCAGCCGAAGCCCGAACTCCCGGTCGAGCACGGCGAGCAGCCCGTCCCGGCCGACGATCTCCTGCTCGGCCCGGCCGTCGGGGTGCAGCCGGGTGAGTTCCCGCCCGACGAGCGCCTGGCGGACGCCGTTGCCCGGGTGCTGGACGATCAGCCGCCCGACGAAGGAGGAGGTGGGGTGGCTGGAGCTGTAGTGGTTGAGAACGACGTAGTCGACGGGGTGGTAGCGCTGCGGGGAGAAGGCGTACAGGTCCCGCCAGGTGTCGCCGCGCAGCAGGCACAGCACGAGGACGCCGTCCTCCTCCTCGCGGACGCGGTACGTCCACTCGCCCTGCTGCACCTCGGTGCCCGGCCGTCCCAGCGGCACCGGCTCCCGGGGCCCCTGGAACCCGAACCCGGCGTCGCACAGCCGCGGTTCACCCTCGACGGTGACGACGAGGACGGCGTGCGTCACCGCGAGGACGGAGTCCCCGCGGGTGCGGTTGCGGGCACCGCGCCCGGAGACCTCGAAGCCGATCCGCTCCAGGGCGGCGGCCAGCAGCGAGTTCTGCTCGTAGCAGTAGCCGCCGCGGCGGCCGTGCACGAGTTTGTCCTCGATCGACTTGAGGTCCAGCGCGACGGGGCGGCCGAGCAGGACGTCCAGGCTCTCGAAGGTGATGGCGGCGGTATGGGCGCGGTGCACTGCGTACAACGTGCGGAGGTCCGGCCGGAGTTCCCCGGACGGCCCTCGGTCTCCCTGATATCCGATCCGGTCCAGATACGCGTCCAGGTCCAGCTCGTCACCGCTCCACATGACTGACCATCTCCCCGTTCCCCCGCCTCGTCGGCCACCGCACTGCCGTGAAATCCGCAGGCGCGCTGTCACACGCGCCCCGCACAATGATCACCATGACGGCCCTGCACTCCAACCCGCTTTTCGACCGCCTCGCCGATGCAGAAAACATCCTGGTCACCGGGGCGGGCGGCGGCTTCGACATCTACGCCGGCCTCCCCGTGGCCCTTTCCCTCATGCACCAGGGCAAGCGGGTCCACCTGGCCAACCTCTCCTTCAGTGCGCTCGCCGGACTGCCCACCGAGGCGTGGGTGGCTCCCGACCTGGCCGCCGTCACCCCTGACTCGGCGCCCCACCTGTCCTATTTCCCCGAGCGGACCCTGGCCCAGTGGCTGCAGGCACACGGCTACCCGGCCACCGTGTACGCCTTCCCCCAGACCGGCGTGCAGCCGTTGCGCGCCGCCTACCGCGAGCTCGTCGACCTCCACCGCATCGACGCGATCGTCCTGGTCGACGGCGGCACGGACATCCTGATGCGGGGCGACGAAGCGGGCCTCGGCACCCCCGAGGAGGACCTCACCAGCGTCGCGGCACTCGCCGCTCTGGAGGACGTACCCGAGCGCCTCGTCGTGTCGGTGGGCTTCGGAGTGGACGCGTACCACGGGGTGAGTCACGGCCTGGTGCTGGAGAACATCGCGGCCCTGGAGCGCGCGGGCGCCTACCTCGGCGCGTTCTCCATACCGCGCGCCACGAGGGAGGGCGCTCTCTTCCTGGACGCGGTGGCCCATGCCCAGGAGCAGACCCCGGACCGGCCCAGCATCGTGAGCGGCTCGATCGCCGCGGCCGTCCGGGGTTCCTTCGGCGACGTGCAGTTCACCAGCCGCACACGGGGCAGCGAGCTCTTCGTGAACCCGCTGATGTCACTGTGCTTCGCCTTCGACCTGCCGGGGCTCGCCGCGCGCTGCCTCTACCTGGACCGCATCGAGGACACGCACCTGATGCGCCAGGTCCATTCCCGGATCGCCGAGTTCCGCGAGGAGCTGGTCACCCGCCCGTCCCGCCGTATCCCCCACTGAACCGTGCCGGTGGTCAAAGACCGAGCAGTTCCGCGAGGGTGCCACCCAGAACGCGATCGCGCACCGTGCCCGGCCTGGTGACGCGTTCGACGGTGGCACGAGCGAGGAACGGATCGCCGTACGGCGCGTCCGAGCCGAACAAGGTGCGGTCGGGCACCTCGTCGATCGCCAGGCGCACCGCGAAGATGACGCCGGCCGTCGACAGTTCCAGGTACAGGTTCGGGGTCTCCCGGGCCAGCTCGATGGCCGTCAGCCAGTTCGGCCCGCCGAGTTGGCTGATCACCAGGGGGACGGACGGGTGTTTGCGCGCGAGTCCGGCCAGAGTGGCCAGGTCTCCCGCCGTGGTCGGCGCGAACCCGTGCACGACCACCGGCAACCCGCCGTGGTCGGCGGCCGCTCGCAGAACCGGCTCGATCCGATCCGCCCGCCCCGGCGGCGGGGTCAGCTCACCGATACCCCGGAAACCCCGGCCGGTGACCTCCCGTTCGACAGCCGCCTCGATCTGCTCGGCCGGCTGATCCAGTCGGACCTTGCCGAAGCCGATGAAGCGATCGGGGTACGCCGCACACGCCGCCGCGAGTTCCTCCCCCGCGGCCCGGTGGCCGTCCGGGCCGCCGGCACGTCCGCCGACCGTCTCGTCCAGCACACTCATCTCGCGCCGGAAGGAAGCCAGATCGGTGGCCCGCTCGGGATGCGGACGGGTACTGAAGAGCACCGCGCGGTCCACTCCTGCCTCGTCCAGCAGGGCGATGTGACGGTGCACGGGGTCGTGTACATGGCTGTGCGCATCGATGATCAACGGATTCTCCTGGTCAGGACCGGTGTGGGCGGCGGAATGCTGCCGCCGGGTCCCATCGTTCAAGGTTGACACGATGGCAAGGTCAAGCTCCGGGGAGAAGCAATGCTGATCGGCCGGCTGGCCAAACGGACCGGGACGAGCGAGCGTCTGCTCCGGTACTACGAACGCGTCGGCCTTCTCGCCTCGACCCGTCGGGCCAACGGATACCGCGACTACGACGATGCCGCCGAGCGGACGGTCGGTCAGATCCGCGCCCTGCTGGCGGCCGGGCTGTCCACCAGCCTGATCCGGCAGGTGCTGCCCTGCGCCCTCGCGGACGGCTCGCTGCGCCCGTGCCCGGGAGTGCTGGACAAGCTGCGCGCACAGCTCACCCACCTCGACCGGCGCGCGGAGGAGTTGGCGCAGGCCCGCCGGACTCTGCGGCAGGCCATCGCGGCAGCCGAACGCTCCGAGTAGCGGCACGGCCGCACGTTGCACCCGGTGCAACCGCGGCGTCGGTGAAACGCACGATGGGGTGTCCGCGTCACCGCGAACACCCCACCTGAACAGCTACCTCACGCCCCGCAGGGCGTCATGATCAGCTGCAGCCGCTCGTCGAGCCGCAGCCCTCGCAGATGTAGCAGGAGCCGGCGCGCTGCATCTTCGTACCGCAGGAGAAGCAGAGCGGGGCGTCGGCGGAGACGCCGAGCTGCATCTCGACCAGTTCGGCGTTGCTGTGCGCCGTCTTCGGAGCCGGGACGGGGACGGCCGCGACCGGCTTCGGAGCCGACGGGACCGCGGCCAGCGGCGTCGCCTGCGTCAGGGACTCGGTGTCCAGCTCGTCGTCGAGCGGCTCGTAGGAGCCGGTGTCCAGGTGACGCTGGCGCTCCTCGGCGGTGTGGATGCCGAGGGCCGAGCGGGTCTCGAAGGGCAGGAAGTCCAGCGCCAGGCGGCGGAAGATGTAGTCGACGATCGACTGCGCCATCCGCACGTCCGGGTCGTCCGTCATGCCGGCCGGCTCGAAGCGCATGTTCGTGAACTTCGAGACGTAGGTCTCCAGCGGAACGCCGTACTGCAGGCCGACCGAGACGGCGATCGAGAAGGCGTCCATCATGCCCGCGAGGGTCGAGCCCTGCTTGGACATCTTCAGGAAGACCTCGCCCAGGCCGTCGTCCGGGTAGGAGTTGGCCGTCATGTAGCCCTCGGCGCCACCGACCGTGAAGGAGGTGGTGATGCCCGGGCGGCCCTTGGGGAGGCGCTTGCGGACGGGACGGTACTCGATGACCTTCTCGACGGCGGCGCGGATGGTCTCCTCCGTCTTGACGGTGACCTCTTCCTTCTCAGCCTCCTTCTTCTTGGCGGAGAGGGGCTGGCCGACCTTGCAGTTGTCGCGGTAGATCGCGAGCGCCTTGACGCCCATCTTCCACGCCTCGAAGTAGATCTCCTCGATCTCCTCGACGGTCGCCGTCTCCGGCATGTTGACCGTCTTCGAGATCGCGCCGGAGATCCAGGGCTGGATCGCGGCCATCATGCGGACGTGGCCCATCGCGGAGATGGAGCGCTCGCCCATGGCGCAGTCGAACACCGAGTAGTGCTCGGTCTTCAGGCCCGGGGCGTCGACGACCACACCGTGCTCGGCGATGTGGGAGACGATCGCCTCGATCTGCTCCTCCTGGTAACCCAGGCGACGCAGGGCCTGCGGGACGGTGCCGTTGACGATCTGCATCGAGCCGCCGCCGACGAGCTTCTTGAACTTGACCAGGGCCAGGTCCGGCTCGACACCGGTGGTGTCGCAGGACATCGCGAGACCGATGGTGCCGGTCGGCGCGAGGACGGATGCCTGGGAGTTGCGGAAGCCGTTCTTCTCGCCGAGGCGCAGGACGTCCTGCCAGGCCTCGGTGGCCGCGGCCCAGATGCTGTTGTCCAGGTCCTCGGTGCGCGGCGCCACGGCGTTGGCGTCGGCGTGCTGCTTCATGACGCGCTTGTGGGACTCGGCGTTACGGGCGTAGCCGTCGTACGGGCCGACGATGGCGGCCAGCTCGGCGGAGCGCTTGTACGCGGTACCGGTCATCAGCGAGGTGATCGACGCGGCGAGGGTGCGACCGCCGTCGGAGTCGTACGCGTGGCCGGTGGCCATCAGCAGGGCGCCGAGGTTGGCGTAGCCGATGCCCAGCTGGCGGAAGGCGCGGGTGTTGTCACCGATCTTCTGCGTCGGGAAGTCCGCGAAGCAGATGGAGATGTCCATCGCGGTGATGACGAGCTCGACGACCTTGGCGAAGCGCTCGGCGTCGAAGGACTGGTCGCCCTTGCCGTCGTCGTTCAGGAACTTCATCAGGTTGAGCGAGGCGAGGTTGCAGGACGTGTTGTCCAGGTGCATGTACTCGCTGCACGGGTTGGACGCGGTGATGCGGCCGGACTCGGGGCAGGTGTGCCAGTTGTTGATCACACCGTCGTACTGGATGCCCGGGTCGGCACAGGCCCACGCGGCCTCGGCGAGCTTGCGGAAGAGCGCCTTGGCGTCGACCTTCTCGATGACCTCACCGGTCATACGGGCACGCAGGCCGAACTCGGTGCCGTTCTCGACGGCCGTCATGAACTCGTCGTTCACGCGGACGGAGTTGTTGGCGTTCTGGTACTGGACGGACGTGATGTCGTCGCCGCCCAGGTCCATGTCGAAGCCCGCGTCGCGCAGGGCGCGGATCTTCTCCTCCTCCTTCACCTTGGTCTCGATGAAGGCCTCGACGTCCGGGTGGTCCACGTCCAGGACGACCATCTTGGCCGCGCGGCGGGTGGCGCCGCCCGACTTGATCGTTCCTGCGGACGCGTCGGCGCCGCGCATGAAGGAGACCGGGCCGGAGGCGTTGCCGCCGGAGGAGAGGAGCTCCTTGGAGGAGCGGATGCGGGAGAGGTTCAGGCCGGCGCCGGAGCCGCCCTTGAAGATCATGCCCTCTTCCTTGTACCAGTCGAGGATCGACTCCATGGAGTCGTCGACGGCCAGGATGAAGCAGGCGGAGACCTGCTGCGGCTGGGGCGTACCGACGTTGAACCACACCGGGGAGTTGAAGCTGAAGATCTGGTGAATGAGGGCGTAGGTCAGCTCGTGCTCGAAGATCTCCGCGTCGGCGGGCGAGGAGAAGTAGTCGAAGTCCTCGCCGGCCTTCGTGTACGTCTTCACGATCCGGTCGATCAGCTGCTTCAGACCGGTCTCTCGCTGCGGGGTGCCGACCGCGCCGCGGAAGTACTTGCTGGTGACGATGTTGACCGCGTTCACCGACCAGAAGTCGGGGAACTCGACACCACGCTGCTCGAAGTTGACCGAGCCGTCGCGCCAGTTGGTCATGACGACGTCACGGCGCTCCCAGCTCACCTCGTCGTAGGGGTGCACGCCCGGGGTGGTGTGGATGCGCTCGATACGCAGGCCGCCCTTGGCAGCCTTGGTCCCCTTGGCGCGGGAACCACGTGCCGAGCCGCTCGCCGTCTCTGTCATGCCGCTTCCTCCCATATGCGGGCAAAAACGCCCTAAAGTGCCATCGATATTCCGCGGCACGGTGCTGTGTCTTGTATCTACGTCTCTTCGCCTGGCCGACCGGCCGTGTCACGACGCGTGAGCGCCCCGGCACGGGTGGTCCGGTCAGTCGGCGGCGGAGGCGGGCACGGGGACCTGGGCGGTCCCACCGCGCTCGCACTCTTCAGGATGAGACCGCGGCACGCGGAGTTCCGCGATGGCGGTCTCGAAGTCTTCAAGGGTGTCGAAAGCTTTGTAAACGGAGGCGAAGCGCAGGTACGCGACCAGGTCGAGCTCCTGCAACGGGCCGAGTATGGCCAGACCCACGTCGTGGGTGGTCAGCTCGGCACTCCCGGTGGCGCGCAGCGCCTCCTCGACCCGCTGGCCGAGCTTGGCGAGGGCGTCCTCGGTGACCGGACGTCCCTGGCACGCCTTGCGCACGCCGGAGATGACCTTGGTACGACTGAAGGGTTCCGTCACTCCGCTGCGCTTGATCACCATCAGCGAGGCCGTCTCCACCGTCGTGAATCGACGGGAGCAGTCGGGGCACTGACGGCGCCTGCGGATCGACGTGCCGTCGTCCGTGGTGCGACTGTCGACGACGCGACTGTCGGGGTGCCTGCAGAAGGGGCAGTGCATGGTTCCCTCACCCTCCCTTTTGGCACGACCGAATCACCCCACGGAGCCCCTGAACGACGGAGGCGGACTCCGTCGGGGGCTCGTGAAGCAGCCACCAGCATATGCGATGACGGGGCCCCCGGAAGACCCGAGGACCACAACCTCTGGGTGGCAGCGCTCATCCAACCACTAGATCTTGGGTTGTGGCGGATTTACGCGGCTCCGCGTGTCGCGGCGTCCGATGGGCGGACACGGGGCCTCCCGGTGCCACACTGGGCGCAGACCCTAAAGGCGGCGATCCGACCGGGAAGGGTACCGTAAGCGGCGGATGCCAGCCGAACCCTCGTTCGGCGAACCGATCGTCCATACACCCCTTGATATGTCCACACAGAGCGATCTGCGATTTTTCACTCGAACGTGTGTTTGGCGCAACCTTTCGAAAGCTACTACCGTTGTCCAGCTAGGGAGAACATTTCGAGAGGGGCCGACGTGACCACCACCGCAGACAGTGCCGCCATCACTGCCCAGAACCGCTCCCAGAGCCGACTCGAGCCGGTGCATGCCATGAACGACGCAAACCTGAATCCGGATGCGGAACCCGTAGTACGCCCCGCACGCTCGCTGCCAGGTCGACCTCCAGGCATCCGCGCCGACAGCTCCGGGCTCACGGACCGGCAGCGGAGGGTCATCGAGGTCATTCGCGACTCCGTGCAGCGACGGGGTTACCCGCCGTCGATGCGGGAGATCGGCCAGGCGGTCGGCCTGTCCAGCACCTCGTCGGTCGCACACCAGCTGATGGCCCTGGAGCGCAAGGGCTTCCTGCGCCGTGACCCGCACCGCCCCCGGGCCTACGAGGTGCGCGGCTCCGACCAGCCGAGCTCGCAGCCCACGGACACCACCGGCAAGCCCGCGGCCTCCTACGTTCCCCTGGTCGGCCGGATCGCGGCCGGCGGCCCGATCCTCGCCGAGGAGTCGGTCGAGGACGTCTTCCCGCTCCCCCGCCAGCTGGTCGGCGACGGCGAGCTCTTCGTGCTCAAGGTCGTCGGCGACTCGATGATCGAGGCCGCCATCTGTGACGGCGACTGGGTCACGGTCCGTCGCCAGCCCGTCGCGGAGAACGGTGACATCGTCGCCGCGATGCTCGACGGCGAGGCCACGGTCAAGCGCTTCAAGCGCGAGGACGGCCACGTCTGGCTCCTCCCGCACAACGCCGCCTACCAGCCGATCCCCGGTGACGAGGCGACGATCCTCGGCAAGGTCGTCGCGGTACTGCGTCGGGTCTGACCCCCGCCGCCCCCATACAGCCCCCGGGACCCACTGCGCCGGTTCCGGGGGTTGTTCTGTCCTTTGCGGCTAGACCGCTGCCGCTCTCGCGGATGTGGTTCCTCGCCGCTTGGGTTGCCCAATCTATGGGCGCCGCTCGTGCTCCCGAGAACTACTTGCCGTCAGCGTGAGCGGCAGCGTCGATCGCGGCGAGCGAGCGGCGGACCTGATTGGGGTCCGTGGTGTACCAGAAGTCCGGCAGCGTGGCCCGCAGGAAGCTCCCGTACCGGGCCGTCGCCAGCCGGGGGTCCAGGACCGCGACGACCCCCCGGTCGCCCGAGGCCCGTACGAGACGGCCCGCGCCCTGCGCCATCAGCAGTGCGGCATGGGTGGCCGCCACGGCCATGAAGCCGTTGCCGCCGTGCTCCTCGACCGACTTCTGGCGGGCGCTCATCAGCGGGTCGTCGGGGCGCGGGAAGGGGATCCGGTCCATGACCACGAGCTGGCAGCTGGGACCGGGCACGTCCACGCCCTGCCAGAGCGACAGCGTCCCGAACAGGCAGGTCTTCGGGTCGGCGGCGAAGGACTTGATCAGCTCGCCGAGGGTTTCCTCGCCCTGGAGCAGGATCGGATTGCCGAGCCGGCCGCGCAGCTCTTCGGCGGCCGCCTTGGCGCCGCGCATGGAGGAGAAGAGACCGAGAGTGCGGCCGCCGGCCGCCTCGATCAGCTCGGCAAGCTCGTCCATCATGTCGCCGCGGGTCCCCTCGCGGCCCGGCGTGGCCAGGTGCTTGGCGACGTAAAGAATGCCCTGCTTGGGGTAGTCGAAGGGCGAGCCGACGTCGAGGCCGCGCCAGACGGGTACGTCGTCGCCCTCGACCCCCTCGGGGGACAGGCCAAGGGAGGCTGCGACCCCGTTGAAGTCGCCGCCCAGCTTGAGGGTGGCGGAGGTCAGAACCACGGAACGGTCCTCGAACAGCTTCTCGCGCAGCAGGCCGGACACCGACAGGGGCGCGACCCTGAGGGTGGCGCCGAAGCGGTCGTGGCGCTCGTACCAGACCACGTCGTACTCGGAGCCGTTGGTGATCCGCTCCGCCACCCCGTGGATGCTCTCCACCGCGGCCAGCGCCTGCTTGCGCACCGCGTCCTCGTCCTGGACGGACTTGTCCCGGGTCGCGCCGATCGCCGAGATCACATTGCGCGCGGAGTCCCGCAGGGACATCAGGGCGTAGCCGAGGTCCTCGGGGATCTGCTCCAGGCGGCCCGGGAGCGCCAGCTCCATGACCCGCTCGAAGGTTTCGGAGGCGGTCTGCAGGGAGTCCGCGGTCTTCTCGTCGACCAGCTTGGCGGCACGCTTCACGGCCCGGTTGACCTGGCCCGGGGTGAGCTCGCCGGTGGCGACCCCGGTCACCCGGGAGACCAGCTCGTGGGCCTCGTCCACGATCAGCACCTCGTGCTGCGGCAGCACGGGGGCGCCTTCGATGGCGTCGATGGCGAGCAGGGCGTGGTTGGTGACGACCACGTCCGCGAGCTTGGCCCGCTCCCGGGCGGCCTCCGCGAAGCACTCGGCGCCGTACGCGCACTTCGTCGCGCCCAGGCACTCGCGGGAGGAGACGGAGATCTGCGACCAGGCCTTGTCCGAAACACCCGGGGTCAGGTCGTCGCGGTCGCCGGTCTCGGTCTCGTCGGCCCAGTCGCGCATGCGCAGCAGGTCCTGGCCGAGCTTGCTGGTGGGCGCGGCCGCCTCGAACTGGTCGAAGAGGCCGTCCTCCTCGTCCTGTGGAGCGCCCTCGTGCAGGCGGTGCAGGCACAGGTAGTTGGACCGGCCCTTGAGCATGGCGAACTGAGGGCGCCGACGCAGCTGCGGGTGCAGTGCCTCCACCGTCCGTGGCAGATCGCGTTCGACGAGCTGCCGCTGGAGGGCGAGGGTCGCCGTGGCGACGACCACACGCTCGCCGTGCGCGAGGGCCGGAACCAGGTAGCCGAGGGACTTACCGGTACCGGTACCGGCCTGGATCAGCCGGTGGGAGTTGTCGTCGATCGCTTCGGCGACGGCTTCGGCCATGGCCACCTGGCCGGGGCGCTCCGTGCCGCCGACGGCGGAGACGGCGGCGTGCAGCAGGTCGGGGAGGGAGGGCTTCGTCATAGCACTGCCAAGCCTACGGGGCCGCACTGACAGCGAGCGCACCGGCGAGCAATCATGGCCGGTACAGAGGGTTGGGTACCGTGCCGTGCTGCACGGCGTGCGGGCGGTCGGGGCGGTCGCGGTAGCCGTCCTCGTAGAGCCGGTTCCGGTTGAGGCAGAGCCGTCCGATGCGTTCACCGAGCAGGTCGAAGAGCTCGTAGCGGTCCTTGAGCTCCGGGAAGCGGGTCTGGTGGCGCAGGATCTCCGCCCGTACGAGGGACCAGAACTCGCTCTCCGGGACACCGAGGCCGTCCTCGCACAGGGCCGAGAGGTAGCGGAAGACACCGACGAACAGCCCGGAGTGGATGAACTGGGGCAGGAAGTCGGCGGCCTCGGTGAGCAGGACCGCTCGGACCTCCTCGGGCAGGGACTCCAGCTCGGGCAGCGGCTCGTCGGTGATGTTTACGTCGTCCACGAAGTCCTTGACCGCGAGCCGGACCGGGACGTCCTGCTCGTCGAAGATCACGATGGCGTTCTCGCCGTGCGGGGAGAAAACGGTGCCGTAGCGGTAGAGGAAGCGGAGCAGCGGGGGCAGGAGGGCGGCGAAGAGGCGCTGCAGCCAGACGGTGGGGGTCAGTCCGGACCGGGCGACGAGCTCGGCGGTGAAGGACCGGCCGCGCGGGTCGGTGTGGAGGAGGGAGGCGAGCGTGCGGGCGCGCTCGCCTGGTGCCAGCAGGCCGGTCAGGGGCTCGCGCCAGATCGCGCCGAGCAGCTCCTTGTACTGGTACGGAACCTCGGGGAGCTCGTCGTAGACGGGGTGGCGGACGGTGACGGAGGCGACCTCGCCGAGCAGGACGACCCGGCACTCGTCGCGGAGGAAGGGATCGCCGTCGCGGAGGGAGTGGATCCAGGCGGTGACGGCGGGGGCCGCGAGCGTGAGGTCGCTGGGCAGTCCGCGCCAGACCATGGTGTTGAAGACGGAGAGCGGGAGTTTGACGCTGTGCCGGTCGGGCCGGCTGAGGTTGAGGAAGGTGCGGACGGACTGCTGCGGGAGACGCACGTCGGGATCGGCGGGGAGCGGTACCAGGGCGCCGGAGGCGAGCGCCGGGGCGAAGAGGGGGAGGACGACCTCGTCCCACTGCCAGGGGTGGACCGGGAGGTAGAGGTAGTGGAGCGGGTCGAGGCCGCGGTCGCGGAGGGACCGGTCGAAGGAGGCGCGGGTGACGGGGTCGAGCTCGGCGGTGTAGAGGCGGGCGGGGTCCTCCAGGCCGGCGGTCCCGCGGTAGACGGCGAGCGAGGTGTGGGCGGCGAGCCAGGGCAGCCGCTGGCGGGTGCGGGCCTCGGGGGCCCAGTCGGCGGTGTCGGAGGCGGAGAGTCCGATGCGGCCCTTGTTGGGGACGAGCCAGGGGTGGCCGGTCTGGTGGCCTTCGAGGGCGGCGTAGTCGAGGTCGGCGAGGACGTCAGCGGTGAGTGCCGTGTGGTCGAGCCGGGCGTCGGCGGTGAGGGTGGCGCTGAGCTCGCGGACGAGGTGACCGAGGGTGGGTCCGTCCAGGCCGAGGAGGGTACGGGCCCGGATGAGGAAGGCGTACGGGTCCCCGAAGGCGGTCGGGCTCCCGAGGTCGCCCGGCACGGTCGGTGAGGGCGGTGAGGCCGGCGCCGGCGTCGGCGCCGGTGGGGTCAGGGTGATCGTGTCCGGGGTGACGTGCCAGCTGCCGTACGAGCGTCGGCGGGCGCGGAAGCCGAGGCTGCTGCCGTCGTCGAGGGTCAGGGTCCAGGCGTCCCCGGCGGCGGCGGGTGCGGGGACGGGGCGGATGATCTCCTCGTAGGCGAACTCGCCGAGCATCTTGGCGAGCAGCCGGCGGGCGGCGAAGTCCCAGGTCGCACGGTTGAGTTCGGGCGGCGTGCAGGGGTGCTGGGGCGACGGTGGCACGGCGGGTTCGGCCGCGTCGGGGGCTGCGGGGAAGTTCGGCACGTGACTCCTCGGAGGTCGGGAACTCTGCTTCGCTACGCAGAGTTATCGAAGGGAGAGGTGCGAAGCTGCCGACGACGGTCGGGGTTTGCGGGGCGGCACTCAGAGGAGATTGCGCAGCACCCGCTCCCGGATCATCAGGGCGGCCCGCTTCTCGGGAAGGTCGATTTCCGCGGAGCAGCGGAAACCGGAGTTCAGGAAGGCTGATACGGAGGGGGTGTTGCGGATGTCCGGTTCCGCGACGACGCGTGTGCAGCGGGGGCGGTTGCCGAGGACCAGGTCGGCGACGGCGCGCAGCAGAGCTGTTCCCAGCCCGCGGCCGCGGTTCGTGCCGTCTCCGATGAGCAGGTGGATACCCGTGTCGTGGGGGCGCGCCGGGTAGTGCCCGGAGAGCGGGTCGAGGTCGGCCCGGTAGATCTCCCAGTAACTCACCGGCGTGCCGTCGAGGAGGCCGAGGCAGGGGATGCTGCGGCCGTCGCCGTCGAGCTGGGCGCGGAGGTGGTCGGCGGTGACCGCGGCAGGGCCCGCGAGTTCCCAGTAGGCGGCCACCTCGGGATCGTTCATCCAGCCGGTGAGGAGCTCCAGGTCACGGCCGGGCCGCACGGGTTCGAGGCGGAAGGCTCCGGCGGGTGTGGTGACGCTGCCCCAGATTGCGGGGGAATCGAGCAGGTCGGCCTCGGCGAGCAGCGGCAGCAGTTGTGCGTTGAGGCGTTGTTCGCGCCTTCCGCCGGCAACTTTGACGACACCGGTGGCGGTGCGGGTGTCGTGGGCGGATCCGGCGGCCGGAGCTGGGGCTGAGGTGTCGGTGGAGGGCATCGGGGCTCTTCTCCGCGTCGGCGCCGACGCGTCAATCGTGAAGGGGGTTGGTGATGGTGACGTAGACGGACTGGGTGTCGACGGGGCCGACCAGCTCGTCGAGACCGCCCAGGCGGGTGAGCAGATTCGCCTTGCAACGCAGGGTGGGCGAGTCGAGCAGCTGTGCGGGGAGCGGGCCGAGGCCCGCGGCCTTGGCGAGGAAGCGGCGGAAGGCGGCGAGGAGGACCCGCTCGTCCGCGAGCCGCTGGGATCCGAAAGCACCGATGAGGCCGAGCACGTTGTTGATGCCGAGGTAGTAGGCGAAGCGTTCGTCGGTGACGGCGTCGGAGACGAAGGTGTCACTGGCGCTTCCGATGCCGGGGAGCCGGTGCTCCAGTTCCGCGCGGCGCGATTCGCGGAAGTAGTAGCCCTGGTTGTCGCGGTAGCGGCCGCCGATCGGCCAGCCGGCCGGGTCGAGGAGCACCAGGGTGTTCTGCTGGTGCGCTTCGAGGGCGATACCGGCGAGCGCGTCGAAAGCGAGGACCGGCAGCACCACGTGGTCGAGGTAGCGCAGGAACCACTCGGCGGCGACGGCGGACGTGGTGTGGCCGGTGGCGGTGGCGAGCCCTGTGACGAGCTCGGCGAGGCGGGAGCTCATGGTGGTCCGGCCGGGCCACGGGCGGGGAGCGGTGAGTGCGGCGATGCAGACGGGGTCGTCGCCCGAACGGAAGGGGTTGTGGCGCAGCAGGGCGTCGAGTCCGGGCACGGGGGTTCCGTCCGGGGCGTCCACGGCGACCCAGGCGGGGTCGCGGACGATGTCGAAGGCGGGGTGGGACGCCTGCCACTGCTCGGCGAGGCCGGTGCGGAGCAGCCGGTGCACCTCGACGCCGCGGTGGAGTTCCTTGCGGAGGTTCTCGCGGCGGGAGTTGGTGATGCGCAGGCCCAGGGAGAGCTTGAGCATCGCGGGGGCGCCCGGGCGGTGGACGGTGCGGACGGATGAGGTGGGGTACCAGGGCTCGCCGTGTGCGCCCAGGTCGTGCAGGAGTCCCGCGTCACGGAGGGCGGTGACGGCGGGGCGCTGGAGCAGGTCGTTGGCCTGCCAGGGGTGCAGGGGAAGGGGGGTGGTGCCGTTGGGCAGCGGGAGCCCGGGGGCGAGTCGGCCGAGGAGCTGTGGGGCGGAGACGGGGCGGCCGCTCTCGGTCCAGGCCGATTCGCTCGCGAGAGCCGCGGGTTCGACCGCGAACCAGTGCAGGGGGAAGGAGCCGTGGAGTTCGGGTGAGTAGCGGCGTACCTCGGCCTCGGAGAGTCCTTCGCGGCTCTTCGGGTCCGGCTGGAGGGGGTGACCGAGGAGGAGCGCCTGTTCGGCGGTGAGGAAACGGTCCCCGCCGACGGGGGCCGGGGCGGTGGGGCGTTCCCGCCGGTCGGCGATGAATTCGGCGGTACGGCGCACCGAGTCGGCGACTCGGCCGACGAGGTCGGCGGCGCCTCGGCCACCGCTCGCGCCCTCACGGGCGATGAGCGCGGCGATGGTGACGGCGTCGAGGGAGGGTGCGGCAGCGGTCGTTCCTTCGAGCCGGACGGCACCGAATCGGTGCCAGCCGGCGTGGGACCAGTGGCGGACAGGGACGAGCAGGGCGGTGCCGGAAGCGGGAAGGGGGATACGCAGGGGGGTTCCGGCGGGGCCGTCGGGGCGGCCGAGACCGGATTCGCGGACCCAGCAGCGGAGCAGGTTCTCCACCGCCGCGGCCTCGGCGGCGACGGCCGGGTCGGGGTGGTTGAGGAGGTCGGGCAGGGTGGTCGGCTCCAGCCGGAGGGGGCTCGTCCATCCGGAACGGGGCCGGGGTGTGCCGTCCTTCTGCCGGGGCACCGTGGCCGTTGCCCCGGCTCCGGTCCCGGTCCCGGTGGCGGCCGCGGCTGCCGGGGGGAGCTGCTCGGCCGGTGCTCCGGGTGCGCCCGCCGGGTCCGGCTGCGGCTGCTCGGCCGTGGCCCCGTCGGCGTGGGGCGGCGTGCCGGCCGGGGGCGGGGCCGAGACCTCCTCGGCGGGTACGGGCCGGGTCGGCGGGCTGACCGCGGAGCCCGAGCCCTGCGCCTCGGGCACGTCGAGCCGGGGCGTCGGGTACGGCGGCTCCGCCGCCTCCCGTAGCGGCGCCGCGGTGCCGGGCGGCGGTGACGGCTGCCCCGGGGCGACGGCCTCCTCGTGGTCCGGGAGCGGCCGTGGCTGCGCCTGGGCCGGTCCCGGCGGTGGGGCGGGCCGGTCGGAAGACAGCGGCTGGGTCTCCGTGATGGGGGTGGACTGGTGCGGGTCTGGCATCGCGGGTCCTCGGGGTGCGGGTCAGTGGGTCCGGCGGGCGGCGGCCGGGATGGCGTCGGCCAGGCGGTCGAGGACCGCCGCGGCCTGCTCGTCGGTCAGGGTCAGCGGGGGAAGGAGGCGCACCACGGCGCCGTGACGGCCGCCGAGCTCGACGATCAGTCCGCGGTCCAGGCACTCCTGGCGGACGGCGGCGGCGAGGGACGGTGCGGCGGCCCCGGTGTCGGGGTCGACGAGTTCGACGCCGATCATCAGGCCCCGGCCGCGTACCTCTCCGATGCAGGGATGGCCGCAGGCCAGGCCGTGCAGGGCCGCCAGCATCCGTTCCCCCAGGGCGGCGGCGCGCTCGGCGAGCCGGTTCTCGCGGACGAAGGCGAGCGTGGCGGCGCCGGCGGCCATGGCGAGCTGGTTGCCGCGGAAGGTGCCCGCGTGCGCGCCGGGGGCCCAGACGTCCAGGCCGGCCCGGTACACGATCACGGCGAGCGGCAGGCTGCCGCCGATCGCCTTGGACAGAACCATGACGTCGGGCACGACCCCGGCGTGGTCGACTCCCCAGAAGGCACCGGTCCGGCCGACGCCCGTCTGCACCTCGTCGGCGATCAGCGGGATCCCCCGCGCCGCAGTGATCTCGCGCATCCGGCGCAGCCAGGCGTCCGGGGCGGGGATCACCCCGCCCTCGCCCTGCACGGGTTCGACGATCATGCCGGCGGGGGCGGGCACCCCGCCCTTCGGGTCGTCCAGCAGGTTCTCCGTCCAGCGCGCGGAGAGTTCGGCTCCTTCGGGGCCGCCGACGCCGAACGGGCAGCGGAGGTCCTGCGGGTACGGCAGCCGGGTCACCCGTACCCCGGGGGCGCCTCCCGACGCGTCCAGGGCCCCGGCGGTCATGCCGTGGTAGGCCCCGGTGAAGGCGAGCAGCCCGGGGCGTCCGGTCGCGGTGCGCACCAGTTTGAGGGCGGCCTCCACGGCGTCCGTACCGGCCGGACCGCAGAACTGGATGCGCGCGTCGGCGGCCAGCGCGGGCGGCAGGTTGGCGAACAGCTCGGTGGTGAAGGCGTCCTTGACGGGGGTCGCGAGGTCCAGCACGTGCAGCGGGGCGCCCGAGTCGAGGACGCCGCGGATGGCTTCGAGCACCACCGGGTGGTTGTGCCCGAGGGCGAGCGAGCCGGCGCCGGAGAGGCAGTCGAGGTAACGCCGCCCGTCGGCGCCCTCGATGGTCAGCCCGCGGGCCCGCACCGGGACGATGGGCAGCGAGCGCGCGTACGTCCGGGCGGCGGACTCCCGCTGCGCCTGTCTGCGCAGGATGCCTTCGGGGGCGGCGGAACCCCCCGGCCCACCGCTCACGCCCGGACCGTCCGGGGCGCTCGGGGCGTCCGGACCCGGTCCCCGGTCTCCCTGCGGCGGCACTTGAGGCGGGATCTCTGTCGCGGCCGCCGCCGCGGCCGGCTCGGTGACAGCCACGAGTGTCGGTCCTCCCGCACTGTTTGCTCTTCCGGATTGCGTCTCGAACATGAACGCTGCTCCCCCATCCCCCGTACGTACCAACGACGGTGACGGCGAGGGATCACGGGTTGACTCAAGATCCTTGTCCCGCAAGGGGAGAGCGCCAGGAACCGCAGCCCCGGCCTGTGTCGTCCTGGGCGACAGCGGCATAGTGGGGGGCTACTCCACTCCTCGAACTCCCAGGGGGACGAACGACATGCGACCGAACCGACCGGTCACCGCGATTCTGTGCGCGGCCACGCTCGCGCTGACCGCGGCTGCCTGCGGCCCCGGCGACGGGGAGGCCGGCGGCGACGCCAAGCCGACCGTGGCCGCGAGCCTGCCGGGCCAGGACGGGATCAAGATCCCGGACCAGCTCAAGGACAAGCTCAAGGAGCACGGAATAGACCTGGAGAAGTGGAAGGGGGGTGAGTGGAAGAACTGGAAGCAGGAGGACTGGCTCCGCGAGGCGGGCGACTACATCAACCCGGTCATCGAGGGCCTGTGGGACCCGGACCGCATGCGTGACGCCGAGCAGCCGCAGCGCCCGGCCGTCGACCCCGACGCGGGCAAGGACCAGGGCGTCACCGACCCGACCCCGGCCCCGGTGGCGGCCAAGCAGGCCACCCCGCCCTACCACACGAGCGTTCCGGCGTCCGGCAAGGTGTTCTTCGACGGCCCCGAGGGCTCGATGGTCTGCTCGGCGACCGTGATCAAGGACCCGGCCCACCCCGGCAAGTCCAACATGGTCTGGACCGCGGGCCACTGCGTCCACGCGGGCAAGGCCGGCGGCTGGTATCGCAACATCGCCTTCGTCCCGTCCTACAACAACGCGGGCAAGCCGGCGGCGCAGCTCAAGGGCGCGCCCCGCGAGACCGTGGCCCCGTTCGGCGTCTGGTGGAGCGACTGGGCGCAGACCTCCGACCAGTGGATCGCGACCGGCGGTCCGACCGGCGGCGCGGGTGCCCCGTACGACTTCGCGGTGCTGCACGTGGCGCCCGAGAAGGGCAGCAAGAAGTCCCTGGAGGAGACGGTCGGTTCGGCGCTCCCGGTGGAGTTCAACGCGCAGGCCGTGCCGAAGGTCGCGAGCCTCACGGCGACGGGCTACCCGGCGGCGGCTCCCTTCGACGGCCAGCGCGCCTTCCAGTGCACGGACAGGCCGGGCCGGCTGTCCCTGAGCGCGAACGACCCGGTGATGTACCGCATCGGCTGCACCATGACCGGCGGTGCCTCCGGTGGCGGCTGGGTCACGGCGGGCTCCGACGGCAAGCCGGCGCTGGTGTCGAACACCTCGATCGGCCCGGCCAAGGCGGGCTGGCTGGCCGGACCCCGGCTGGGTCCGGAGGCGAAGGGCATCTTCGACGCCGTCAGCGCCAAGTTCAAGTAGTTCGAGCGGTTCGAGTAGCCCCGGACCCTGAGTGTGACCGAACGGCTGAGGCCCCCCTGCACCGCAGGGGGGCCTCAGCCGTCGAACCGTCAGGCTCGCAAGCCGTCGAGCACGCTCAGCGCTTCGCCAGCGCGTACGGCGCCAGGTCCGCCGCCAGTTCCTGGTGGACCCGGGCCTTGAGCAGGGTGCCGTCCGGGGTGTGCTCCTCGGAGATCACCTCGCCCTCGGCGTGCGCCTTGGCGACCAGCGAGCCGCGCGTGTACGGCACCATGGCCTCCACCTCGACCTCGGGCCGCGGCAGCTCGGAGTCGATGAGCGCGAGGAGTTCCTCAATGCCCATGCCCGTCCGCGCCGAAACGGCGATCGAGTGCCGCTCGATCCGCAGCAGCCGCTGCAGGACGAGCGGATCTGCGGCGTCCGCCTTGTTGATCACGACGATCTCGGGCACGTTCACCGCGCCGACCTCGCGGATCACCTCGCGCACCGCCGCCAGCTGCTCCTCCGGCGCCGGGTGCGAGCCGTCCACGATGTGCAGGATCAGGTCGGAGTCCCCGACCTCCTCCATCGTGGAGCGGAACGCCTCGACCAGGTGGTGGGGCAGGTGCCGGACGAAGCCGACCGTGTCGGCCAGGGTGTAGACCCGGCCGCTCGGCGTCTCGGCCCGGCGCACGGTCGGGTCGAGGGTGGCGAACAGCGCGTTCTCCACCAGCACGCCCGCGCCCGTGAGGCGGTTCAGCAGCGAGGACTTGCCCGCGTTGGTGTAACCGGCGATGGCGACCGAGGGCACCTTGTTGCGGCGCCGTTCCTGCCGCTTGATGTCACGGCCGGTCTTCATCTCCGCGATCTCCCGGCGCATCTTCGCCATCTTCTCGCGGATCCGTCGCCGGTCGGTCTCGATCTTGGTCTCACCAGGGCCTCGGGTGGCCATGCCGCCACCGCCGCCGCCACCCATCTGGCGGGACAGCGAGGCACCCCAGCCTCGCAGTCGCGGCAGCATGTACTGCATCTGCGCGAGTGCGACCTGCGCCTTGCCCTCTCGGGACTTGGCGTGCTGGGCGAAGATGTCGAGGATCAGCGCGGTCCGGTCGACCACCTTCACCTTGACGACGTCTTCGAGGGCGATGAGCTGGCCGGGGCTGAGCTCACCGTCGCACACGACGGTGTCGGCGCCGCTCTCCATGACGATGTCACGCAGCTCGCGCGCCTTGCCCGAGCCGATGAAGGTGGCGGGGTCCGGCTTGTCACGGCGCTGGATCACACCGTCGAGTACGAGGGCACCCGCCGTCTCCGCGAGGGCGGCGAGCTCCGCGAGGGAGTTCTCCGCGTCGTTCACCGTGCCGGAGGTCCAGACACCGACCAGTACGACGCGCTCCAGGCGCAGCTGCCGGTACTCGACCTCGGTGACGTCTTCGAGCTCGGTGGAGAGGCCGGCCACGCGGCGCAGGGCCGCGCGCTCGGAGCGTTCGAACTGCTCGCCGTCCCGGTCTCCGTCGACCTCGTGGCTCCAGGCGACGTCCTCTTCCATCAGGGCATCGGCCCGAAGGCTCTCGGTGAAGCTCTGCGAGTCCCGCACGTCCTGTGCGTCCCGCGCGTCCTGGGAAGGGGAAGAAGAGGAGGTCATTGGATCCTTACGTCGATTCGAATAGCAGTGTCACGTTAGCTGTCACGTCCAACGTGTCACACGGCCGGGGGATTCCCCGCGCGGCCCCGTCGATGGTGACATGCCCGTTCCTCACCGGTCACACCCTTTATTGGGCGCTCCCGTCCGCCGCGGCCCTGCCGGAGGCCGGGTCCGCCGCGGCCCTGCCGGAGGCCGCCTTGCCGCTCCACTCCGGGTGCCCCGGCATCGGCGGGGTCGTGGTCCCGTACAGCCAGGGCTCCAGGAAGGCCGTGAGGTCGCGGCCCGCCTCCTGCGAGGCCAGCCGTACGAAGTCGGCCGTCCCCGCGATCCCGTCCCGGTTCTCCGTGACCCAGCGCCGCTCGGTCTTCTCGAAGGCCTCGGTGCCGATCTCCTGCCGCAGGGCGTAGAGGATCAGTGCGGACCCGTCGTAGACCACCGGCCGGAACAGCCCGATCTTCTCGCCGGGTGCGGCGGCCTTCGGGGCGGCCGGCGGGCCACCCGCCGCCCGCCACTGGTCGGAGCGCTGGTACGCCTCGCGCATGCGCCGTTCCAGGGAGTACTTGCCGAGGCCGTCCGCGTACAGCGCCTCGTACCAGGTGGCGTGTCCCTCGTTGAGCCACAGGTCGGACCAGGTCCGCGGGGTGACGCTGTCGCCGAACCACTGGTGGGCGAGCTCGTGGACCATCACGGACTCGACGTACCAGTCGGGGTAGCCCTCGCCCGCGAACAGATTGCTCTCGAAGAGCGAGAGGGTCTGCGTCTCCAGCTCGAAGCCGGTCGTGGCCCGCGCGATCAGCACCCCGTAGTTCTCGAAGGGGTAGCGGCCGACCCGCTCCTCCATCCACTCGATGTGGCCCGCGGTCTTCTTGAGCCAGGGGTCCAGCCGCTTCCGGTCCTGGGCGGGCACCACGTCGCGCAGCGGCAGCCCGTGCGGTCCGGTGCCGTGCACGACCTCGGAGCGGCCCACCGAGACCTGGGCCAGCTCGGTGGCCATCGGGTGCCGGGTCCGGTACGTCCAGGTCGTCGTGGGGCCGAGCCGTACGGCGGGGGCCACCGGCTCACCGTTCGCGACGGCCGTGAGACCGGCCGGGGCGGTGATCCGGAAGGTGAAGATCGCCTTGTCGGCGGGGTGGTCGTTGCAGGGGAAGACGCGGTGCGCGGCGTCCGCCTGGTTGGCCATGGCCAGGCCGTCCTCCGTGGGCACCCAGCCGCCGTCGCCGCGGCCGCGCGGATCGCTGGTGTGCCGGATGGTGATGTGCAGCGGCATGTTGTCCGCCACCGGGCGCGCGGGCGTGAGGACCAGGTCCTCCGCCACGCTCTCGAACCGCGCCGGCTCCCCGTTGACCTCGGCGGACGCCACCTTGCCGTGGGTGAAGTCCAGATTGATGTGCTCCAGCCGCTCCAGGGCGCGGGCGTCGATGACGGTGACCGCGTCGAGCGGGCTCAGGTTGTCCTTGTAGGCGAAGGACAGGTCGTACGAGAGCACGTCGTACCCGGGGTTCCCGAGCTCCGGGAAGAGCCGGTCGCCGATGCCCAGCGGCTTCGGCGGGGGCAGGACGGCGGCGACGAGGGTGAGGGAGGCCGCGGCGAGCAGGGTGGCGCGCAGGCGCGGGGAGGAGAGCTGCATCCACCACCGCTTACCAGCGCCCGCCACCCAGCCGCGCACGACGCGCGACGAGTCCACCCGAACGGGGCCTTCCGGAGTCGTTCCGGCCTACGTCCGCACCAGCCTCCATACGCACCGGCCTGCGTCTGCACCGGCCGGCGTCCGCACCCGCGCCCGGCCGGCGGCTACACCCGGCTGACGTCGTACACGCCGGGCACGTCCCGCATCGCCCGCATCAGCGCGGGCAGCCCGGCCGCGTCGGGCAGCTGCAGGGTATAGCTGTGCCGGACCCGCTGCTCGACCGGCGGTTCCACGGTCGCGGATACCACCTCGACCCCCTCGCGGGCGATGGCTTCGGTCAGATCGGCCAGCAGATGCGGGCGGCCGAACGATTCAGCGAGCAGGGTGACCCGGACGTCCGCCGTGGCCCGCCAGTGCACGGCGACGGATGTGCGCCCCACGGCCCGCATCTGTGCCACCGCCGCACAGTGGATGCGGTGCACGGTGACGGCCCCGCCGCGGACCAGGAAGCCGGCGACGGCGTCCGGCGGCACCGGGGTGCAGCACCCCGCCAGTCGCACGGTGGCGTCCGGCAGATCGGCGACCGCGTTGCCCCCGCCGCCGCGGGCCCCGACCACCGACAGCGGCGCCCGGGCGGCCGAGGTCGTGGCCATGGCCCGGTCGGGGTGGGCTTCGAGCCAGCTGCTGATGGCGATCCGGGCAGCGGGGGTCCGCGCGTGGTCCAGCCACTCGGCGGCGGGTCCGGAGGAGGCGTCCTGCGCGAGCAGCAGCTGGACGGTGTCCCCGTCGGACAGCGGGGAGGACAGGGAGGTGAGGCGCCCGTTGACGCGGGCGCCGATACAGCCGTGGGCCGCCTCGCCGTGCTGCGCGTAGGCGGCGTCGATACAGCTGGCCCCGGCCGGCAGACTGATGGTGCCGGTGGCGCTGCCGTCGTCCCGGAACACGGTGATCTCCCGGTCCTGGGCCAGCTCCGCCCGGAGCACGGTCCAGAAGGTGTCGGGGTCGGGTGCGGACTGCTGCCAGTCGAGCAGGCGGGACAGCCAGCCGGGCCGCGTGGGGTCCACGCGCTCCTCGTCCGGGTCGGTGGCGGTGGCGTCGGGGGTCGCGGTGGCGTACGGATTGCCGAGGGCGATCACGCCGGCCTCGGCGACGCGGTGCATCTGCCGGGTCCGCACGATGACCTCGGCCACGTAGCCCTCGGGGCTGGCGATGGCGGTGTGCAGCGACTGGTAGAGGTTGAACTTCGGGGCGGCGATGAAGTCCTTGAACTCCGAGACGACCGGGGTGAAGCAGGTGTGCATCTCGCCGAGCACGGCGTAACAGTCGGCGTTCTCACCGACGAGGACGAGGACGCGGCCGAAGTCGGAGCCGCGCAGTTCGCCGCGGGTGCGGGCGATGCGGTGCACGGAGACGAAGTGCCGCGGCCGGACCTGCACTTCGGCGGTGATGCCGGCGTCGCGCAGGACGCCGCGTACGGAGTCGGCGATGGCGGGCAGCGGGTCGCGTTCCCCGGCGTGGGCGGCGATGAGCGCGCGGGTGCTCTCGTACTCCTCGGGGTGCAGGATCGCGAAGACGAGGTCTTCCAGCTCAGTCTTGAGGGCCTGCACGCCGAGCCGTTCGGCCAGCGGGATGAGGACGTCGCGGGTGACCTTGGCGATGCGGGCCTGCTTCTCGGGGCGCATCACGCCCAGGGTGCGCATGTTGTGCAGCCGGTCGGCGAGTTTGATGGACATGACGCGGACGTCGTTGCCGGTGGCGACGAGCATCTTGCGGAAGGTCTCGGGTTCGGCCGCGGCACCGTAGTCGATCTTCTCCACCTTGGTGACGCCGTCGACGATGAAGCACACCTCGTCGCCGAACTCCGCCCGGACCTGATCGAGGGTCACGTCGGTGTCCTCGACGGTGTCGTGGAGCAGAGAGGCCGTCAAGGTGGTGGTCTCGGCGCCGAGTTCGGCGAGGATCAAGGTGACGGCGAGTGGATGTGTGATGTACGGCTCACCACTTTTTCGCATCTGACCGCGGTGTGAGGTCTCCGCGAGGAGATACGCGCGGCGCAGAATGGACAAATCGGCGTCCGGGTGGTGGGCGCGGTGTGCCTCGGCCACGTGGCCAATCGCGTCCGGAAGCCGGTCTCGTGACGTCGGCCCGAGCAGGGCCGCGCGCCCGAGCCGGCGCAGATCGAGCCTGGTCCGCCCCCGTCTGCGGAGCTCAGGGCGCGCTTCGGGGTGTGCTTCGGGGTTCGTGGCCTCTGCACTCATGGGCACCTCCGGCGGCTTCGACCGGCGGTGGTGGGCATGGGGTGAGCCCTCAGGGCCGGTGCCTGATGTTACCGACCCCACCACGTGGCGCAGTCCACCTCTCGCTCAGCGTGAAACGGATCACCCGTTAGAGGGAGGCTTCAGACGAAAGCCGTTTCGGTGAGCCAGGTCCCGTCGAACTCCCCCGCAGCCACGATCACGGCCGGTCCGGTCATGTCGATCTGTCCGTCGGGGTGTTCGGTGATGATCAGGGTTCCGCCGGGAAGGTCGACGGTGTACGCGACCGGTTCGCCGGTGGCGGCCGGGTCGGCGCCGTCGCGGCGGATGGCGGCCACGGCGACGGCGCAGGCGCCGGTGCCGCAGGAGCGGGTCTCGCCGGAGCCGCGCTCGTGGACGCGCATGGCGACGTGCCGGGGGCCGCGGTCGACGACGAACTCGACGTTGACCCCGGCGGGGTAGGCGGACGCCGGGCTGAACGCGGGGGCGGCGAGGAGGTTCCCGGCGTGGTCGAGGCTCTCGACGAAGGCCACCGCGTGCGGGTTCCCCATGTTCACGTTCCGCGCGGGCCAGCTCCGGGCGTCGACGCTGACCGTGACCTCGCCCTCGGGCAGCTCGGCGCGGCCCATGGAGACGGTGACGTCGCCCCCCTTGTCGAGGTGCACGCGCTTGACGCCGCCGCGCGTGGCGACGGCGAGGTCGCCCGGCTCGACGTGCCCGGCGTACTGGAGGTAGCGGGCGAAGACGCGCACGCCATTGCCGCACATCTCGGCGATGGAGCCGTCGCTGTTGCGGTAGTCCATGAACCACTCCGCCTCGTCGGCCAGGTGCGCGGCCTCGGGATGCGCGGCGGACCGGACGACGTGCAGGACGCCGTCCGCGCCGATCCCGGCGCGCCGGTCGCACAGCTTCGCGACGGCGGACGCGGGCAGCTCGATGGCGTTGTCCGGGTCCGGGACGATCACGAAGTCGTTCTCGGTGCCGTGGCCCTTGAGGAAGGAGAGGGTGGTCTGCGTCACCCGCCCATGGTACCGAGCCCCAGCTCAGAGGTGCCGGACCGTCCGAGGGGCGGAACCGGCCGGGAAGGCGGAACCGGCCGGGGGGCGGTCAGCGGAGCCGGGCGACCCGGTACACGGCGAGACCTACGACGGCCAGTGCGACGACGGCGTAGAGCGCGGCCATGCGCCAGTCCGGGCGGCGGCCGCTCCCCCGGGCCGGGAGACCGGGCCACGTGTGGCCGACCCGTCGGGCGGCCATCATTCCCCAGCCTCCGGCGCAGCAGCTGATCAGGAAGCCGAGCATGGCGACCACCGCGCCGCCGTCGCCGAACTCGAAGGCGAGCGGGAAGGCGAACATCAGCGAACCGGTGGCGGCGAGCATCGCGATGGGGGCGATCTGCCACAGGCGCAGGCGGCGCTGCGGGCGCAGTTCGACCTCGAACTCGGGTCCGGCCGCGGCCTCCGCCTCGGCGGAGTCCGGGGTGTCCGGGCCGTCCGGGGTCAGTCGCGCCGGATCGGCGGGCAGCCCGAGCCCTGTGGGCCCGTCCGTCCCGTCCGTCCCGTCCAGAAGCATCGGATCCGCTTCCCTCCGGGTGTCGTCCTGCCCGGTGTCGCGAGGGCCGGCCTCCATCGCCACGCGCCCTCCCCACTCGGACTCAGTACGCCGCCGTTCATCGCAGGTGATCGCACCCGCTGGAGTTTGATGATGGCACGCCCCCGGCCCCACTACTGGCGCGTGAGGCGTCCCGATGCCATCACGTGATCAGGCTGTGACCGCTCGTTCGACCAACGACTGCGCGAGTCCGGGGAGTTCCCCCCGGTCGGCGACGGCCCCGCTGAGCCAGTGCACGCGCGGGTCGCGGCGGAACCAGGAGTCCTGGCGGCGGGCGAACCGCTTGGTCGCCCGGACGGTCTCGGCGCGGGCCTCGTCCTCGGTGCACTCACCGGCGAGCGCTGCCAGCACCTGCTGGTAGCCGAGCGCCCTGGAGGCGGTGATTCCGTCGCGCAGCCCGCGGGCCTCCAGCGCGCGGACCTCGTCCACCAGCCCGGCCTCCCACATCCGGTCGACCCGCAGGGCGATCCGCTCGTCGAGCTCCGGGCGGGCCACGTCGACGCCGATCTGCACGGTGTCGTAGACGGAGTCGTGGCCGGGCAGGTTGGCGGTGAAGGGGCGGCCGGTGATCTCGATCACTTCGAGCGCGCGGACGATGCGGCGGCCGTTGCTGGGCAGGATGGCCTGCGCGGCGGCCGGGTCGGCGGCGGCGAGGCGGGCGTGCAGGGCTCCGGGGCCACGGAGCGTGACCTCTTCCTCCAGGCGGGCCCGCACCTCGGGGTCGGTGCCGGGGAACTCCATGACGTCCAGGGCGCCGCGGACGTACAGGCCGGATCCGCCGACGAGGACGGGGGTGCGGCCCTCTGCGAGCAGTTTGTCGATCTCCAGGCGGGCCAGCCGCTGGTAGTCGGCGACGTTGGCGGTGTCGGTGACGTCCCAGATGTCGAGGAGGTGGTGCGGGACACCGCCGCGTTCCTCGGTCGTCAGTTTGGCGGTGCCGATGTCCATCCCCCGGTACAGCTGCATGGAGTCGGCGTTGACGACTTCGCCGTCGAAATGGCGGGCCAGGGCGACGCCCAGGTCGGACTTTCCTGCCGCGGTGGGACCTACGACGGCGATGACCCGCGGGGCGGGGGCTGCTTTCCTCACCGCACCAGTCTCGCAAACCCCACAGCATGTACCCGATCGAGTTACGTGACGGGGTGAGGCCGGGGTCGTTGCCCTGGCGAGGTTCCGGCCGGGCATGCGCCCTGCGTACGCCCGGCGCAGGCCGGTCCGGTCGACGCGGAACTTCACTCACACGAGTAACGTTACGGGAGTAGACATGGGCGTTTTTGGTCGGTTTTTTCGTCGTAAGGACGAGGTCGTGACCGAGGAGGTCGCGGCGGAGGACCTGACGGCGGAGTCCGGCGCGGCCGAGGAGGCCGAGCCTGTTGCCGAGAAGTCTCCGGAGGCGGGAGCTGTGGAGATTCCGAAGCAGCTGGCGGCCCCGGTGGCCGCGGACAGCGAGACCGGCGAGGGCGCCCGCACGTAGCGACCGCCGACGGAAGGTGACCCATGGGCCTGCTGGACAATCTCAAGGCCAAGCTCGGTCCGGCGAAGGACAAGGTCGGCGATCTCGCCCTGCAGCACGAGGGCAGGATCGGCGAGAGCCTGGACAAGGTGGCCAAGGCCGTGGACTCCAAGACCAAGGGCAAGTACAGCGGCCAGATCACGAGCGGAACGGGCAAGGCGAAGGACGCCCTGGGGAAGATCGCGCACAAGGACGCTCCCGGCGGGCCGACGCCGCCGGCCGCCTCCTGACGCGGTCCGGGAAAGGGGCGGGGGGGGGGGGGGGGGGGGGGGGGGGGGGGGGGGGGGGGGGGGGGGAGGGGAGGGGGGGGGGGGGGGGGGGGGAGGGGGGGGGGGCGGGGGAGGG